>NZ_JCAJZW010000058.1:0-38977 GCF_059510455.1 Streptomyces sp. NTD91 | reverse complement strand
CGGCCTCGCCCAGCAAGCGCAGCACATGCTCCCGGCCCGCGCCCAGCAGCCCCGCAAGCGGAGCGGCCGACTCGTACCACCGCTTCTCGTACTCCCAGCACAGCCACCCGTCCCAGCCGTGCCGCAGGAGCACGTCCACGCACTCGGTGAGGGGAAGCACCCCCGAGCCCAGCGGCAGCGGGGTCGTGTCCTGCGCCGACGCGATGTCCTTGACCTGCACGTACCCCAGGTGCGGGGCGAGCGCGGCGTAGGTGTCGGACGGCTGTTCACCGCCCAGCCAGGTGTGCATGACGTCCCACAGCGCACCCACCTGCCGGTGCCCGACGGGACCCAGCAACCGGATCAGGTCCGCGCCGGTGCGGTGCGAGTCATGCGTCTCCAGCAGGATCCGCACGCCGAGCGCGCCCGCGTCCTCCGCCGCGGTGCCGAGCCGTCGGGCGGCGAGGGCGTCGGACTCCTCGCGGGGGAGGGCGGGGTCGGCGCCGGGGAAGACCCTGACGTACGGGGCGCCCAGGTCGTGGGCGAGGTGCAGGAGGTCCCGGACCTGAGCCAGGACGGGGGCGTCGTCACCGGGCGCGGCGACGCGCGCGTATCCGGCCACGCCCAGCACCTCGACGCCGGCCTCCTTGAACTGGGACGCGGTCTCGGCGCGTTCGGCGGGGGAGAGGCCGGGGTGGACCGGTTCCTCCGGGTGGGCGCGCAGTTCCACGCCGTGATAGCCGTTCGCGGTCGCGAGCCTCAGGACCTCAGGGACGGGCAGGCCGGGGACACCGAGAGTGGAGAACGCCAGCTTCATGCCCCGGACCCTACTCGTCACCGGAGCGATCCGGGCAGAACCGGTCACGGCCCGAGCCAAGCACTCACCATCCCTCACCCGCCGGGCTCAGGCCGACCCCGCGTCCGTCGTGCCCCGGTCGCCCGTCCGGCCCTCACTCACCCGCCTCGTGGAACCGCAGCCGCCAGTCCTGCCCCACCGGGTCCTTGCCGAAGGAGCGGTGCGGTTTCTCGGAGACGAGGGCGAAGCCGTGCCGCTGGTAGAGGCGACGGGCGCTGCCGAGCACGTCGTTGGTCCACAGCACCAGGTCCCGGTAGCCGGCCCCGCGCGCGAAGCCGATCACGGCCCGCACCAGCCGGTCACCGACGCCGTGCCCGCGCGCCTCGGGCTCGACGAGCAGCAGTCGCAGCCGCGCGGTGCCGGGCGCGTCGTCCCCTACGCACATCACGCAGCCGACCGGCCGCCGGTCCTGCTCGGCGATCCACACCCGCTCCAGATACGGGTCGTGGTCCTCCGCGAAGTCGGCGACGATCCGGGCCACCAACCCCTCGTAGTCGGCGTTCCATCCGTACTCGGCCGCGTACAGCGCGGCGTTGCGCTGCACGATCCAGCCGAGGTCACCGGGGCCCGGTGCGCGCAGCACGACCTCGCCGGACCGGGCCCGACCCACGGAGTCCGGCGGGCCGAGGATGTCCTGGATGGTCCGCATGGCCTCCGCGAGGCGCGGCCGGTCGGCCGGGGTCACGGTGTCGAGCAGGGCTCCGACCGTCTCCCGGGCCCGCTCGTCCAGCAGGCCGGCGGTCTCCCGGCCGCGCGTGGTGAGCCGCACCTGACGCGGGCGCGGATCGCTCTGCGAGGGCCCGCGCTCGATCAGTCCGGCGTCCTCGAACTTGTTCAGGATCCGGCTCAGATACCCGGCGTCCAGGTCGCGCCCGGTGCGCAGTTGGGCCGCGTCCAGGTGCGGCTCCCGGGTGAGTTCGTACAGCACCCGGGATTCGGTGAGGGTGTACGGCGCGTACAGACGGCGGCCGTGGTCGAGGGCGCCGATGACGCCCGTGTAGAAGCGGTTGAAGGCGCGGATGCCCTGGACGGTCATGATCGGCCCCAGATGGTTGACTGAGTCAGAGATACCGTTCCCCAGAGCCCAGGTCCACCGCCCGCCCGCGTCCACGGCCGGGCGCGCCGACGGACGAATCGGCTTTCTCGGCAAGGGTGTTGGACTGTCCGGACCGCGGATCGTTTTTACCTGTTCTTTAGGCTGCTCCCGGGTCCTGCTTTTGACTCCATCGCGATCTGAACGTACGTTGATAGTGGAAAGTCACTTATGTCCGACTTAGGCGGACGTGACACTCCGCCGCCGGAGCGTGCACCGCGGGCGGCGGGTGGCGCACAGAGCGACGCGCAGGCTCTGCAGCGCACCGAGGAGGCCCGTCGAGGCCCACGGAAAATCCATCGCACCCTCGGAGAGGGGATCACCATGCGCGCACACCGCATCAAGAGAGTCGCCATCGCCGTCTGCTCGGCACCGCTCCTGGCCATCGCCGCAGGAGCCGGAGCCGCCCACGCCGCCACCACCACCGCTGCTCCCGACCACGTCGTCACGTCGTACCACAACGGCGGCGGCGGCTGGGGCTGGGGCTGGGGGGACGGCGGCTGGGGCTGGGGCTGGGGCTGGGGCTACTGGGGAGGCGGCCACGGCCACGGCGGCTGGTGGGGCGACGACGGCGGATGGGGCTGGGGCTGCGACTGACGGTCAGCAGTGATCGACCCCACCTGACAAACGAAAGGCTGATCCGGGTGCCCGCACGGGCACCCGGTTCCATGTGACTGCACCGTGAGGCGGTGACCGGATGAGGATCGTGTGTGTGGGCGGAGGCCCGGCCGGACTGTACTTCTCGATCTCCGCGAAGCTCCGGGACGCGGGCCACGAGATCGTCGTGATCGAGCGGGACCCACCGGAGGCGACGTACGGGTGGGGCGTCGTGTACTGGAGTGATCTGCTGGACATCCTGCACCGCAACGACCCCGAGAGCGCACGGGCGGTGAGCGCCGGCTCGGTGCTCTGGCAGGACCAGGAGATCCGCGTGCACGGCAGCCGGCACGACGGCACCGCGTACTTCGGCGGCTACGGCTACAGCATGGGCCGTGCGGCCCTGCTGGAGGTCCTGACCCGCCGCGCGCGGTCCCTCGGCGTCGACGTCCGGCACGGAGAGCGGATCGCCGATCCCACCGACCTGCCGGAGGCCGACCTCGTCGTGGCCGCCGACGGCGCGGGCAGCCGGATCCGGCAGAGTCGCGCCGAGCGCTTCGGCACCAGGATCGAGACCGGCCGCAACCCCTACATCTGGCTCGGCACGGACCGGCAGTTCGAAAGCTTCGTGTTCGACTTCGAGGAGACCCCGGCCGGCTGGATCTGGTTTCACGCCTATCCGTCGTTCCACGGGATCAGCACCTGCATCGTGGAGTGCTCCCCCGAGACCTGGCAGGGCCTCGGCCTCGACGCGCTCGACTCCGAGGACGCCGTCCCGCTGCTGGAGAAGATCTTCCACCGCGCGCTCGACGGCCACTCCCTGATCAGTCGGTCACGCGGCGAACCGGCGAAGTGGCAGCGCTTCCAGCACATCAGCAACCGCACCTGGGTCGACGGCAACGTCGTCCTGGCCGGGGATGCGGCGCACACCACGCACTTCACGCTCGGCTCCGGCACCCGGCTCGCGATGATCGACGCGACGGTGCTGGCCCACGCCCTCGCGCAGTACCCCGACGTCCGGACGGCACTGCGCGAGTACGACCAGCACCGCCGCGCCGAACTCCACGCCGTCCAGGCCGGAGCGCGTTCCAGCATGGCCTGGTTCGAGCACCTGGACGACTACCTGGACCGCGACCCGGTGTCCTTCGCCTACGCCATGTCGGTACGCCAGGGTCACCAGAGCGCCTGGCGCTACCAGATCCACCTCGCCACCCAGATTTCCGCCCTGCGCAGAGCCCGCCGCGCCTACGACGCCGGCAGACGCTGGTACCGCGACCGCAGAAGGGGCGAAGCACCACTGCCGCTGCTGGGACGGTCGCTTCCGGGCGGGGAGTGACCGCCCCCCGGCACACCGAGGTGCGGCGGGACTTCCCGGCGGCGGAAAGCGGGGGTGGTGCCTTCGTCCTTCCGGCGGACGGTGACCGGGTGCGGTGCGCCTCTCGGCTGTCCGCTCGTCCATCAGTGCCGTCTGTCGCTGCCCACGCGCACCGTCGACCACATGGAGCCCCGGAAGCGGACCGGCCCTCCCCATGAGGTATTCCTCCGGAGAGGGCCCAGCCTCGCTCGGCATCGCATGATCCGGCGGCTCTACCCGCTGTTCTTCACCGGCCGACGAAACGCGTCCCTGATTCGCCACCGCAGCTTGCGGGGCCGCGGGGTCTCGGTGGAGTAGCTGGTGCTGAACCTGATGTCGTCCGCGGTACGCCCCAGGGGCGTCCCCTCGGGCGAGTACCGCGTGGGAGGTTGTTCGACCATGCGTCTCTCCTACGGATTCGGAGACCTGGTCCCGCATCCCTTGCGCAGATCGTTGTCGGAGCGGGTCTTCGGGCCCCAGCCGATCCCGCTGGCATAGCCCTGCATCACAGGGTAGTACGTGTAGGTACCGCCCCCGTCGTTGCAGTCCGTCGACCACCCGTAGTCGATGAAGCTGTTCGAGGTCAGCCCCGTACCGTGCCAGTTGTTGTAGCCGCGCGGCCCGCTCCACGAGCTGCGCCACATCTGCGTCTGCAGCTTCTGCGAGCCGAACGAGCCGCTGCACGCCTGCGAGGTCTCCCACTGGAACCACGCCCCAGCGCCGGCCCCGTGGAACGAGACGTCCGAAATGTACACCGAGCAGCTGGCCGCAGCCGGAGCCGCGGGTCCGGCAGGCCTGGCCTCACCCGCCCGGTAGGTGAAGGAGTACCGCTCACCCTTCGTCGTCCTGCCCCACTCCGCGATGGTGGTCCCCGTCACCACACGGTGTCCGTCCACCATCACGTGCCCGACGGAAGGGTGGGAGTTCTCCGCGGCATTCGGCGTCACCGCCGACGCCGGCGTGCTGAAACCCATGACAGCGGCCGCGGCCAGGCCAACAGCCGTTACGGACAGGGGTCTTGCTGTACGCATAGGTGTTCCCCTCCGATGTGATGCCGGTCGGTCGATCCGGCAATAAGGGAACACTAGTTCGATGCAGATGCAGAAAGAGGCACTCCCCGAAGACTTGGCTGAATCACGAACGCGCCACCTGCACCGAACGCCGCACAGCGGCTCGAATCATCCCCATCGGCCCCACCCGGACGCCCTACGATCAATCGGCCCGAACCTCGGCTGTCGGTTGAGCAACGGACGATCTGCTTCGCGGGCTTCCGCCCGTGGCCGGCACGAGGAGCTCGACGGACCCGCACACCGGCCCTGCTGACCTCGGATTTTCAGGTTGGCGGAGGCTCGGTGAAGAGGTGGGCGGGCGGGGAAAGCCCACGGCACCTCAAACCCGCGGCACCCCCGAAGACCCCCGCACCATCAACTCCCCCCGAACGGCGGCGACACCCCCCGGCGGCTCCTCCTCCCGCCCCATCGCGATCCGCCCCGCCCGCGCCCCCGCCTCCGCCAGCGGCAACCGCACGGTCGTCAGAGAGGGAACCGCGTCCACGCTGAACGGCAGATCGTCGAACCCGGCGACCGACACGTCCTCCGGAATCCGCAGCCCCGACTCCCGCAGCGCCGCGCACGCCCCGAGCGCGACGGAGTCGTTCGCCGCGACGACGGCCGTCAGTGAGGGGTCCCGGCGAAGAAGCTCCAGCGTCGCCTCGTACCCGGACTGCCGGTCGTACCGCCCGTGCACCGTCCAGCGCGGATCCTCCTCGGCCCCCGCCGCCGCCAGCGCCTGCCGGTGCCCCTCCAGCCGGTGCCGGGTGGTCGTACGTTCCCCGGGGCCCGCGATGTAGCCGAGCCGGCGGTGGCCGAGGCCGAGCAGATGCTCGGTGAGCCGGCGTGCCCCGCCCCGGTTGTCGAAGGTGAGCGCGACCGCCCCGGTGTCGGCCGCCGGCGGTCGCCCGCACAGCACCACCCGCGTCCCGGCCTCCGTCAGCTTGCGCAGCTTCGCCGCGACCGCCGCCGCGTGCGGCACGTCCTCCACGGCTCCGCCGGTCAGCACCACGGCCGCCGCCCGCTGCCGCTGCAGCAGGGTCAGATACGTCAGCTCCCGCTCGGGGGACCCGCCCGTGTTGCAGACGACCGCCAGCCGCTCGCCGCCGGCCCGGCCGCCGCCCGTGCCCCCGATCTCGGTCTGGATGGCGCTCGCCATGATCCCGAAGAAGGGGTCCGCGATGTCGTTGACGAGGATGCCGACCAGATCGGAGGTGGCCGCCGCGAGCGCGCTCGCCGGGCCGTTGAGGACGTAGTCCAGCTCGTCCACCGCCCGCAGCACCCGCTCGCGCGTGGAGGCGGCCACCGGGTAGTTGCCGTTCAGCACGCGCGACACCGTCGCGGGTGAGACCTGGGCGCGGGCCGCCACATCCGCCAGGGTCACCGTCATCTCGTCGTCCTCCGGTCGCGCGTCGTGTCGTACGCCCTCGTAGACAGTCAGGTCCTGCTGCTGGTTCCGAGAATCCGTCGAGCAGACCCTAAAGCCATGGGCCCGAGTTGTTCGCCCCCTCGAACAACTCGATGGAGACACGGTCTTGTACGGACCACCGTGCGAGGGTTAGCTTCTCATCGGTAGAAAGCGCTTGCTGCATCGGGGCGCGCGGTGGGACAGAAGCTGCACGGAGGGAACTCACGTGACACGCAAGACGGTGCGTATCGCCATGAACGGCGTGACCGGGCGCATGGGCTACCGCCAGCACCTCGTCCGGTCGATCCTCGCCCTGCGCGAGCAGGGCGGCCTCGACCTCGGCGACGGCACCGTGCTGTGGCCGGAGCCGATCCTGCTCGGGCGCCGTGAGCACGCGCTCAGGGAGATCGCCGACCGGCACGGCCTGGAGCACGTCTCGACCGACCTCGACGCGGTCCTCGCCGACGCCGGCGTCGACATCTACTTCGACTCCCAGGTCACCTCCGCCCGAGAGGAGTCGATCAGGAAGGCGATCGCCGCCGGAAAGCACATCTACACCGAGAAGCCGACCGCCACGGGGCTCCGGGGCGCGCTCCAACTCGCCCGCCTCGCCCACGCCGAGGGCGTCAAGCACGGCGTGGTCCAGGACAAGATCTTCCTGCCGGGCCTGCTGAAGCTGAAGCGGCTCGTCGACGGCGGATTCTTCGGCCGGATCCTGTCCGTCCGGGGCGAGTTCGGATACTGGGTGTTCGAGGGAGACTGGCAGGAGGCCCAGCGCCCCTCCTGGAACTACCGCGCCGAGGACGGCGGCGGCATCGTCGTCGACATGTTCCCGCACTGGGAATACCTCCTGCACGAGCTGGTCGGCCGCGTGACGTCCGTCCAGGCCCTCGCCGCCACCCACATCCCGCAGCGCCGGGACGAACGGGGCAAGCCCTACGACGCCACCGCCGACGACGCCGCGTACGGCGTCTTCGAGCTGGAGGGCGGCGCGATCGCCCAGATCAACTCCTCCTGGGCGGTGCGCGTCAACCGCGACGAACTGGTCGAGTTCCAGGTCGACGGCACCGAGGGCTCGGCGGTGGCCGGCCTGCGCAAGTGCCGCGTCCAGCACCGCTCGGCGACCCCCAGGCCGGTCTGGAACCCGGACGTCCCCGCCACCGAGGTCTTCCGCGACCAGTGGCAGGAGGTCCCGGACAACGGGACGTTCGACAACGGCTTCAAGGCCCAGTGGGAGCTGTTCCTCAGGCACGTCCACGCCGACGCCCCGTACCACTGGGACCTGCTGGCCGGCGCCCGCGGCGTCCAGCTCGCCGAGCTGGGCCTGAAGTCCTCCACCGAGGGCCGCCGCATCGACGTACCGGAGATCGCGCTGTGACCATCCGCCTTCCCTCCGCGGACGGCTCGTTGCGCACGTACGAGCCCCGTGCCGAACCTCTGCTCCTCGCGTCGGGCACTCCCTTCACCTCCCGTACGGTCTTCTCCGCGGCCCATGTCGTCGCCGACCCGTACGCGGACGTGTCTCCCGACTCGCCCGCCGCCGTCGACTGGGACGCCACCCTCGCCTTCCGCCGTCACCTGTGGTCGCACGGGCTCGGTGTCGCCGAGGCGATGGACACCGCCCAGCGCGGTATGGGCCTGGACTGGGCGGGCGCGGCCGAGCTGATCCGCCGTAGCGCGGCGGAGGCGAAGGCGGTGGGCGGCCGGATCGCCTGCGGGGTCGGCACCGACCAGATCACGAGCGGCACGGTGGCGGACATCCGCGCGGCCTACGAGGAGCAGCTCGCGGTCGTCGAGGAGGCGGGCGCCCGGCCGATCCTGATGGCGTCGCGTGCCCTGGCCGCCACCGCCCGGGGCCCCGAGGACTATCTGGAGGTCTACGGCCACCTGCTGCGCCAGTCCGCCGAACCGGTGATCCTGCACTGGCTGGGCCCCATGTTCGACCCGGCGCTGGAGGGCTACTGGGGCTCGCCCGACCTGGACACGGCGACGGAGACGTTCCTCGAGGTCATCGCCGCGCACCCGGACAAGGTCGACGGCACCAAGGTGTCGCTGCTGGACGCCGGACGCGAGAGGGGCCTGCGCCGCCGACTGCCTCGCGGGGTCCGCTGCTACACCGGCGACGACTTCCACTACCCCGAGCTGATCGCGGGCGACGAACAGGGCTTCAGCCACGCCCTGCTCGGCATCTTCGACCCACTGGGTCCGCTGGCGGCCGAGGCCGTACGGGTCCTGGACACGGGCGACACGGCCGGCTTCCGGCGCCTGCTGGACCCCACGGTCGCGTTGTCCCGCCACCTCTTCCAGCCGCCGACCCGCTTCTACAAGACCGGCGTGGTCCTCCTCGCCTGGCTCGCCGGTCACCAGGCGCACTTCACGATGGTCGGCGGCCTGCAGTCGGCCCGCTCCCTCCCGCACCTGGCCCGCGCCTACGAACTCGCCGACGACCTCGGCCTGTTCCAGGACCCGAAGCTCGCGGAGGAACGGATGAAGACCCTGCTCGCCCTGTACGGAGTGACCCGGTGACCGCTCTCGAACGCTTCTCGATCAACCAGATGACGGTAAAGCAGCTGTCGTTGCCCGAACTTGTCGACGCCTGCGCCGGGTCGGGGGTCGGCCGGGTGGGCCTGTGGCGTGAGCCGGTCCAGGCGTACGGCGTCGAGGCGACGGCCGAACTGGTCCGCGAGGCGGGCCTGACGGTGACCACCCTGTGCCGGGGCGGATTCCTCACGGCGACCGACCCGCGGGAGCGGGCGGCGGCCCTGGCCGACAACCGCCGCGCGATCGAGGAGGCGGCCACCCTCGGCACCGACACCCTGGTCCTGGTCTCCGGCGGCCTCCCGCCCGGCAGCAAGGACCTGCGGGCGGCCCGGGAACGCATCGCCGACGCCCTGGCCGAACTCGCGCCCTGCGCCGAGGAACACGGGGTCCGCCTCGCCATCGAGCCCCTGCACCCGATGTACGCCTCCGACCGCTGTGTGGTCTCGACGCTGGCCCAGGCCCTGGACCTGGCCGAGCGTTTCCCCGCGCACCAGGTCGGGGTCACCGTGGACACGTACCACATCTGGTGGGACGACCAGGCGCCCGCGCAGATCGCCCGTGCGGGCGCGTCCGGCCGCATCCACACCTTCCAGCTCGCCGACTGGACCACCCCCCTGCCCGAGGGCGTCCTCAACGGCCGTGGCCAGCTCGGCGACGGCGTGATCGACATGCACGAGTGGAAGGGACACGTGGAGGCCGCCGGCTATTCCGGTCCCATCGAGGTCGAGTTGTTCAACGAGACCCTGTGGGCCCGGGACGGCCGGGAGGTGCTGGCGGAGACGGCGCAGCGGTTCGTGGCCCACGTGTGATCCGCCGGCGCGGGGTGTGCGGGGCCGCGTGAGAAGAATCTCCGGAACGGATGCAACCCCTCAGGGGATCCGATGCCGTACCTGTCATCAGAACCCGGGAGGGACCCGGGGGGATTCACGGGGTTCTGGTACGGAGGGGAAGCCGAGGGGGGCGCCCGGGTCGACGAACCGGGGGCGCCCCCTCGAAACGTCTCGGCGGAGCCTAGAAGAACACGCCGCAGCGCAGCAGCACGTTGGCGTACGGCCGGGCCTCGCCGGTGCGGACGACCAGCCGGGCGCCCGCCGACAGCTCCTTCAGGCGCTCGTGCGGGACCAGGGACAGCCCCGGGAAGTGGCCCTCCAGCAGGACCCGGTTGCGGCCCCGCAGCTCCTCGGCCGCCGTGGCGCCCTCCACCACCAGCTCGGCCAGCAGCCCGTCCAGCACCTCCGCGAACGACGGCACCCCGGCCCGGAACGCCAGGTCCACCACGCGCGGCCCGTCCGGGATCGGCATACCGGCGTCGCACACCAGCACCCCGTCCCCGTGCCCCAGCTCGGCCAGGGCGCCGGAGAGATGGCGATTGAGGATCCCCGCCTTCTTCACAGCGCCTCGACCTCCTGCGCCGTCGGGTACGACTCCTGCGCGCCCCGCCGCGTCACGGCCGCCGCGCCCACCCGGGCCGCGTACTGCGCCGCCTCCGCCGGCTCCGCACCCCTGCCCAGCCGCCAGGCGAGCGCCGCCGTGAACGCGTCCCCGGCACCGGTGGTGTCCACCGCGTCCACCTTCACCGGCGCCACCCGCGTCACCCCGGCGAAGTCGCACACCAGCGCCCCCTCCGCGCCCAGCGTCACCACCACCGAGCGCGGCCCCTTGGCCAGCAGCAGCCGTGCCCAGTCCGCGGGGTCCTCGCTGACACATGCGCCGCCGAGGATCACCCGGGCCTCGTGCTCGTTGACGATGAGCGGGTCGCAGGCCGCCAGCACCTCCGTCGGCAGAGGCCGCGGCGGGGACGGGTTCAGGACGAAACGGCTGTCCGGGGACAGACTCCGTACGACCTCCACGACCGTCTCCAGCGGGATCTCCAGCTGCGCCGACACCACCCGGGAGGCGAGGAACAGGCTGACGGCCGCCCGTACGTCCGCCGGGGTGAGCCGGGCGTTGGCGCCCGGCGACACCACGATGCTGTTGTCCCCGGAGGGGTCCACGGTGATCAGCGCCACGCCCGTCGGCGCCCCGCCCACCAGCACGCCCACCGTGTCGACGCCGGCCTCGCGCAGGGAGTCCAGCAGCAGCCGGCCGTGAGCATCGTCACCGACCCGGGCCAGCAGGGCCGTACCCGCGCCGAGCCGGGCCGCGGCGACCGCCTGGTTGGCGCCCTTGCCGCCCGGGTGGACGACCAGGTCGCCGCCGAGCACCGTCTCACCGGCGGCCGGCCGCCGCTCGACGTCGATCACCAGGTCGGCGTTGGCCGAACCCACGACCAACAGGTCGTAGTCGTACATCAGTTGACTCCCCTGAGAGATGACCCCGGGCGGGCGACCCGTCCACCATGGTGCCCGATGCCGGGTGTCCATGGCAGAGCCCGCCCGCCCGCGCGGCCCGTCGTCAGCCGCTGAAACCGGCCACGTTGTCCTTCGTGACCACCTTCACCGGCACCTTCACCGCCGGCTCCACCTTCTTGCCCCGGACCGCCTTCAGCGCGTTGTCCACGGCGATCCTCCCCAACTGCGTCGGCTGCTGGGCGACCGACGCGTACAGCGTGCCGTTCTTCACCGCCGTGAGCCCGTCCGGGGTGCCGTCGAAGCCGACCACCTGGACCGACCTGCCGGCCTTGGAGCCGAGCGCCTTGATCGCGCCGAGCGCCATCTCGTCGTTGGCGGCGATGACACCCTGGACGTCGGGGTGGGCCTGGAGCAGGTTGGACATCACGTCGAGGCCCTTGGTGCGGTCGAAGTCCGCCGGCTGCTGGGCCACCACCTGGATGCCGGGGTAGGCCTTCAGACCCTGCGCGAAGCCCTGCGCGCGTTCCCGTGCCGCCGAGGTGCCCGCCTGACCCTGAAGGATCACGATCTTGCCCTTGCCGCCGAGCTTCTCGGCGATCGTCTTGGCGGCCAGCTCACCACCAGCCACGTTGTCGGAGGCCACCAGGGCGTCCACGGACGCCTTGTTGACGCCCCGGTCAACGGCGATCACCGGGATCTTCGCCTTGTCGGCGGCCTTCACCGAGTTGCTCGCGGCGTCCGAGTCCACCGGGTTGACGATGATCGCGCCGAGGCTGGAACTGGTGAAGTTCTGCAGTTGGTTGGCCTGCTGGGAGGCGTCGTTCTGGGCGTCGGTGACCGTCAGGTGCACGCCCAGCTTCTTCGCCTCGGCCTGGGCGCCGGCCCGGATCTGCACGAAGAAGGGGTTGTTGAGGGTGGACAGGGACAGGCCCATCTTCGGCGTCGTGGACGCGGAGGACCCACTGTGCAGGAAGGAGGTCGCGCCGACGATCGCCACGGTCACCACGGCCGCGAGCGCGTACGTCGCCGCCTGCCTGCTCTTGGGACCGCCGGTGCCGGCCGCCACCGGAGTGGCCCCGGCCTTGCGCCGCACGGTGTCCAGCAGCACGGCAAGCGCGATGACGACACCGATCACGACCTGCTGCCAGAAGGCGGACACGTTCAGCAGGTTGAGGCCGTTGCGGAGCACCGCCAGGATCAGCGCGCCGATCAGCGTGCCGGAGGCCTTGCCGGTGCCGCCCGCGAGCGAGGCACCGCCGATGACGACCGCGGCGATGGCGTCCAGCTCGTACCCGTCGGCGGCCTGCGGCTGCGCGGAGGAGAGGCGGGAGGCCAGCACGACGCCAGCGACGGCCGCGAAGACACCGGACAGGGCGTAGATCGCGAGCTTCTGCTTCTGCACCCGCAGACCGGACAGCCGGGCGGCCTCCTCGTTGCCGCCGATCGCGTACATCGAGCGGCCGATGTACGTCCGCCCCAGCACGAGCGCGGCGATCAGCCCCATGACGACCATCACCAGCACCGGCACCGGCAGCCACCCGCCGAGCGTGTCCCCGAGATGCGAGACCGAGCCGGGCAGGGCGATGGGGGAGCCCTGTGAGATCACGAGGGCGAGACCGCGGCCCACGGACAGCATGGCCAGGGTCGCGATGAACGGCGGCAGCTTGCCGTAGGCGATGAGGAAACCGTTCACCAGCCCCGCCACGACACCCGTGGCGACGGCGAGGAGCACCGCCACCGCCACCGGTACCCCGTGCCGCGTGGCGCTCCAGGCCAGCACGGTCGCCGACAGCGCGGCCACGGACCCGACGGACAGGTCGATGCCCGCCGAGACGATCACGAAGGTCACACCGAAGGCCAGGACGGCCGTGACGGCGGCCTGGACGCCGATGTTGAGCAGGTTGTCGGTGGTCAGGAAGTCGCCGGACAGCGCCGTAAGGGCGATGACCAGGACGATCAGCGCGGTGAACGCGCCGTTGTCGAGGAGCAGCCGGCGCAGGGCCCCCGGGGCGCCACTCGCGCCCGCCCGGCTCTTGAGCGTGTCAGTGGCCACGGGGGGCCTCCTTCTGGACGGTGGGAGTGGAGACGGCGAGCGCCATGACGGCGTCCTGGGTGGCCTCGTCGGCCGCGAGTTCACCGGCGATCCGGCCCTGGGCCATCACCAGCACCCGGTCGCTCATGCCGAGCACCTCCGGCAGATCACTGGAGATCATGAGTACGGCGGCCCCGGCGGCGGTCAGTTCGTTGATCAGCTGGTAGATCTCGACCTTGGCGCCGACATCGATGCCCCGTGTCGGCTCGTCGAGGATCAGCACCTTGGTGTCGGCCAGCAGCCACTTGCCGATCACGACCTTCTGCTGGTTGCCGCCGGACAGCGTCCGCACGTGCTGGCCCAGCCCGGCCATGCGCACGCCCAGCTGCCCGGCGATCCGCTCCGCGGCGGCATGCTGCGCCTTGCGGTCGACGAGTCCGGCGCGGGTGGCGGAGCGCAGGGTGACGAGCCCGAGGTTCTCTTCCACGGAGGCGTCGAGCACCAGCCCCTGCCCCTTGCGGTCCTCGGGCACGAGTCCGATCCCGGCCGCCAGCGCGGCGTTCACGTCATGCCGCCTGAGCCGGTCGCCGGAGACCCGCACCACCCCGCCGTCGTAGGGATCCGCCCCGAACAGGGCCCGTACGACCTCGGTGCGTCCGGCTCCGACGAGCCCCGCGATCCCGACGACCTCACCGGCGTGCACCTCGAAGCCCACGTCGTGGAACACCCCGCCCCGGGTGAGCCCCTCGACGGACAGCAACGGTGCACCGCGCTCGGTCCGGCGCCGCGGATACTGCTGCTCGATGGACCGCCCGACCATGAGCCGCACGAGCTCGTCCCGCGGGGTGGAAGCGGGCACCTGCCCGACGCTGCGGCCGTCCCGGACGACGGTGACCCGGTCGCCCAGGGCGGCGATCTCCTCCAGGTGATGGGTGATGAAGACGATCCCGACACCGTCCGCGCGCAGCGCGCGCACGATGCCGAAGAGCTTCTCCACCTCCTCCGAGGTGAGCACGGCGGTCGGTTCGTCCATGATGAGCACGCGCGCGTCCAGGCTGAGCGCCTTGGCGATCTCCACCATCTGCATTCGCGCGATGCCGAGTTCACGCACACGCGCGCGTGGGGACACCTGGACGCCCACCCGCTGCAGCAGGACCTCGGCCTCGGCCTCCATCCGCTTCCGGTCGATCATCCCGAAGCGACGGGGCTGGCGCCCGAGGAAGATGTTCTCGGCGACGGTCAGATCAGGAACGAGGTTGAACTCCTGGTAAATGGTCGCGATCCCGAGCCGCTCGGCGTCCTGTGCACCATGGAGGCGCACTTCCCGGCCGCCTGCCAGGATCCGCCCGCTGTCGGGCGTGTAGGCACCGGAGAGCATCTTGATGAGCGTGCTCTTGCCGGCGCCGTTCTCACCGAGCAGCACATGGACCTCGCCCCGGCGCAGGTCGAAGTCGACGCCGTCGAGCGCGACCACGCCGGGGAAGGTCTTGCGTATGCCCTCGATGCGCAGCAACTCGTCCGGGTTGCTCACGACGTGCTCCTTTGCACTGGGGAGGGGGACTGCACCGCAGAAGGCGCGGCGGGGGGCTCACCGCACGAGCGGCGTGCGACGAGCCGGGCGGTGAGGGTGACGGACGCGGCCGCCCGCCCCTCGATGCGGTCGATCAGGGCGCGCACGGCGGCGCGCCCCAGCTCACCGGTCGGCTGGGCGATCGCGGTGACGGGCGGATCGGTGTGCACGAACCAGGGGATGTCGTCGAACGCGGCCAGCGCGAGGTCGTCCGGTACGCGCAGCCCGCGTGCGCGGACGGCGTCGAGTGCACCGAGTGCCATGAGATTGTCGGCGGCGAAGACCACCTCCGGCGGCTCGGGCAGGTCCAGGAACCCCTCGGTGACCCGCCGCCCGCTCTCGGCCTGGAAGTCGCCCTGGCCTGTGTAGGCGTCCGGAAGGCGGAGCCCGTACTCGCGCAGCGCCTCACGGAAGGCCTCGACGCGCTCGCTGCCGGTCGTGGTGGCGGCGGGCCCCGCGATGATCGCGACCCGCCGGTGCCCCAGCGCGTACAGATGCGCGACCAGATCCCGGACGGCCCCGCGCCCGTCGGCACGCACGACAGGCACGTCGACGCCCGGGATCCACCGGTCCACGAACACCATCGGGGTGCCCGCGCGGACGGCGTCCAGCATCAGCGGCGAGCCACCGTCCGTGGGCGAGACGAGCAGCCCGTCGATCCGCCGGTCGAGCAGGTTCCGCACGTGATGGTCCTGCAGCTCGGGCCGTTCGTCGGCGTTCCCGATGATCACGCTGTAGCCCAGGGACCGGGCCTCCTCCTCCACGGAACGGGCCAGCTCGGTGAAGTAAGGGTTCAGCACATCGCTGATGACGAGCCCCAGGGTGTGGGTCTGATCGGTGCGCAGCGACCGGGCGACGGCATTGGGCCGGTACCCGAGCTCCTCCACGGCGGCCAGCACGCGCGTGCGTGCGTCGGCGCTGACCGACGGGTGCGCGTTCAGCACGCGCGAGACCGTGGCCACCGAGACGCCGGCCGCGGCCGCGACGTCCTTGATACCAGCCATCGCCGGACCCACCTCCTCGTGAGCGTCCTAGCCATGGAAACGATTACATCCATGGCCGTAGGAAGGATTGGAAACGATTACATCCGAGGAGGCAAGAGGTTGAAGGTTGTCCGAAACCTAATCGTGACCGGGTCCTGGCTGCGACGCGCCGGCCGGCGGGCGCGTCGAACCCCGCTCACCGCCCTCGCCGTGTCAGTCCCCACCGGTACCGTCGGATCATGGCTCGACAGGCGGGGACGCAGTCCGGTGAGCGACAGCTCGCGGTGCTCGAAGGTGTGCTGGAACGGATCACGTACGCCAACGAGGAGAACGGATACACCGTCGCCCGGGTCGACACGGGCAGAGGCGGCGGGGATCTGCTCACCGTCGTCGGCGCGCTGCTCGGCGCCCAGGTCGGTGAGTCGCTGCGCATGGAGGGGCGCTGGGGCTCCCATCCCCAGTACGGCAAGCAGTTCCACGTGGAGAACTACACGACGGTCCTGCCCGCCACCGTCCAGGGCATCCGGCGCTACCTCGGCTCGGGCCTCGTGAAGGGCATCGGGCCCGTCTTCGCCGACCGGATCACCCAGCACTTCGGGCTCGACACCCTCCGCGTCATCGAGGAGGAGCCGAAGCGGCTCGTCGAGGTCCCCGGCCTCGGGCCCAAGCGGACCAAGAAGATCGCCGACGCCTGGGAGGAACAGAAGGCGATCAAGGAGGTCATGCTGTTCCTGCAGACCGTCGAGGTGTCCACGTCCATCGCCGTGCGGATCTACAAGAAGTACGGCGACGCGTCCATCGAGGTCGTCAAGGAGCAGCCGTACCGCCTCGCCGCCGACGTCTGGGGCATCGGCTTCCTCACGGCCGACAAGATCGCCCAGTCCGTCGGCATCCCGCACGACAGCCCGGAGAGGGTCAAGGCGGGGCTGCAGTACGCCCTGTCCCAGTCCGCCGACCAGGGGCACTGCTTCCTGCCGGAGGAGCGGCTGATCTCCGACGCGGTGAAGCTGCTCGCCGTGGACACCGGCCTGGTCATCGAGTGCCTCGCCGAGCTGGCCGGGGTCCCGAAGGACGGCGGCGACCCCGGTGTCGTACGCGAGAAGGTGCCCGGACCGGAGGGCGACGGCGAACCCGTCACCGCCGTCTACCTCGTCCCGTTCCACCGCGCCGAGCAGTCCCTCTCCTCGCAGTTGCTGCGTCTTTTGCGGACCGAGCAGGACCGGTTGCCGGCCTTCCACGACGTGGACTGGGGCAAGGCGCTCACCTGGCTGGCCGCACGCACCGGCGCCGATCTCGCCCCGGAGCAGGAGGCCGCCGTGAAGCTCGCGCTCACCGAGAAGGTCGCCGTCCTCACCGGCGGGCCCGGCTGCGGCAAGTCCTTCACCGTGCGCTCGATCGTGGAGCTGGCTCGCGCCAAGCGCGCCAAGGTGCTGCTCGCCGCCCCCACCGGCCGTGCCGCCAAGCGGCTGGCCGAGCTGACCGGCGCGGAGGCGTGCACCGTCCACCGGCTGCTGGAACTCAAGCCCGGCGGGGACGCCGCGTACGACCGGGACCGGCCGCTCGACGCCGACCTGGTCGTGGTCGACGAGGCCTCCATGCTGGACCTGCTCCTCGCGAACAAGCTGGTGAAGGCCGTGCCGCCCGGTGCCCATCTGCTGTTCGTCGGGGACGTCGACCAGTTGCCCAGCGTCGGCGCGGGAGAGGTGCTGCGGGATCTGCTCGCCGAGGGCAGCCCCGTTCCCGCCGTCCGGCTCACCCGGGTCTTCCGGCAGGCCCAGCAGTCCGGCGTCGTCACCAACGCACACCGGATCAACGCCGGGCAGCATCCGCTCACCGACGGTCTCAAGGACTTCTTCCTCTTCGTCGAGGACGACACCGAGGCCGCCGGCCGGCTCACCGTGGACGTGGCCGCACGGCGGATCCCGGGAAAGTTCGGGCTCGACCCGAGGAGGGACGTCCAGGTCCTCGCCCCCATGCACCGGGGACCGGCGGGGGCAGGGGTGCTCAACGGCCTGCTCCAGCAGGCCGTCACCCCGGGCCGGCCCGATCTGCCCGAGAAACGGTTCGGCGGACGGGTCTTCCGCGTCGGCGACAAGGTCACCCAGATTCGCAACAATTACGAGAAAGGCAAGAACGGCGTCTTCAACGGCACCGTGGGCGTCGTCACCTCGCTCGACCCGGTCGACCAGCGGCTCACGGTACTGACGGACGAGGACGAGGAGGTGCCGTACGAATTCGACGAACTGGACGAACTGGCCCACGCGTACGCGGTGACCATCCACCGTTCGCAGGGAAGTGAATATCCTGCCGTGGTGATCCCCGTCACCACCGGAGCATGGATGATGCTGCAGCGGAACCTGCTGTACACGGCGGTGACACGGGCGAAGAAGCTGGTCGTCCTCGTCGGTTCACGCAAGGCGATCGGACAGGCGGTGCGCACGGTGTCCGCGGGGCGGCGCTGTACGGCACTGGACTTCAGGCTTCGCGGCGGCTGACCGCCCCTGACCAGGGCCGTCTGCCCGCATCACAAAAAATGATCGATCAAACGAGTCGTGAAGGTCACAGAGCACTTCCAGATGCCCTTCCCAGGGGGCAGGATGGGCAAGTTGGCGGCACTGAGTGCCGCCAATGGGCCCAGTGGTCGACCCCGAGTGCACTCTCCTGAGCCAAATGGGGGATGGTAGAGACAGTCAGGGCACCTCGAAGATGAGGCACTACGTCGGTGAGGGAAGACGTGAGCGACAACTCTGTAGTACTGCGGTACGGCGACGGCGAGTACACCTACCCGGTGATCGACAGCACCGTCGGTGACAAGGGCTTCGACATCGGGAAGCTCCGCGCCCAGACCGGTCTGGTGACTCTGGACAGCGGGTACGGCAACACGGCCGCCTACAAATCCGCGGTCACCTACCTCGACGGTGAGGCGGGCATCCTCCGCTACCGCGGCTACCCCATCGAGCAGCTGGCCGAGCGCTCCACCTTCCTGGAGGTGGCGTACCTGCTGATCAACGGTGAGCTGCCCACCGTCGACGAACTGACGACGTTCAAGAACGACATCACGCGGCACACGCTGCTGCACGAGGACGTCAAGAACTTCTACAAGGGCTTCCCGCGCGACGCCCACCCGATGGCCATGCTGTCCTCGGTCGTCTCGGCGCTGTCCACCTTCTACCAGGACAGCCACAACCCCTTCGACGAGACCCAGCGCAACCTCTCCACGATCCGGTTGCTCGCCAAGCTGCCGACGATCGCGGCGTACGCGTACAAGAAGTCGATCGGCCACCCGTTCGTCTACCCGCGCAACGACCTCGGCTACGTCGAGAACTTCCTGCGCATGACCTTCTCGGTCCCGGCGGACGAGTACGACCTGGACCCGGTCGTCGTCGCCGCGCTGGACAAGCTGCTGATCCTGCACGCCGACCACGAGCAGAACTGTTCGACCTCCACGGTCCGCCTGGTCGGCTCCTCGCAGGCCAACATGTTCGCGTCGATCTCGGCCGGCATCAGCGCGCTGTGGGGTCCGCTGCACGGCGGCGCCAACCAGTCCGTGCTGGAGATGCTGGAAGGCATCCGTGACTCCGGCAGCGACGTCGACACCTTCATCCGCAAGGTGAAGAACAAGGAGGACGGCGTTCGTCTGATGGGCTTCGGCCACCGGGTCTACAAGAACTTCGACCCCCGCGCCAAGATCATCAAGGCCGCCGCGCACGACGTGCTCTCCGCGCTGGGCAAGGAGGACGAGCTCCTCGACATCGCCCTGAAGCTGGAGGAGCACGCGCTGTCCGACGACTACTTCGTCGAGCGCAAGCTGTACCCGAACGTGGACTTCTACACGGGCCTCATCTACCGGGCCATGGGCTTCCCGACCGAGATGTTCACCGTCCTGTTCGCCCTCGGCCGTCTGCCGGGCTGGATCGCCCAGTGGACCGAGATGATCAAGGAGCCGGGCTCCCGCATCGGCCGCCCGCGCCAGATCTACACGGGCGTCGTGGAGCGCGACTTCGTGCCGGTCGAAGAGCGCTGAGACCTGCCGGTGAGGGGCGCTGCCTCGGTGGTGCCCCTTGCCGTACGGAGCGGGCCGGCGGTGTCGTCGTGGCCGTACGGGCGAAAGCGGAAGGCGCCCTGAGACGCCGGTCCCCCCACGGGCCGACGACCAGGGCGCCTTCCCGTGTCCCGGTGCGGATTCCCCCCACGGGATCCGGCCGGGCGCTCGGAGAGGACAGCGCCTGAATCGCTGTCTTCGAGCAGAATGAGCACAACTCGTCCTGCTCCAGTGATGCGGTGCGATCTGCCGGGACAGCGCACGCAGGGAGGGCCGCTCAAAGCTTCCCGGCGCACGTGCCCCGGCAACGCATCTCTGAGGAAGTCCCCCAAGACATCCCCAGATGCCGGCTGACGCCCCCCAAGACGCCGAACCGACATCGCCAACTTAGACCTTCGAACCCCTTCGATGGTTACGTTCGCATCACTGTGATCTGCGTCTCTTGCATATGTCCCATTGATGCGCAAGAGCCCCGATACGCCGATCGAAGCTCAAGCGTAAGGATGATGCGCGAGCCTTGTGAAGAGCTTATGTGAGGCTCGCGCCGGACTCTAGGGGGTCTCTTACTTCGGCCACCTCTAACCGCCGGTAACTTCTTGGGACTTCAGCGGAAGCGGCGCAGCCGCAGGCTGTTGGTCACCACGAACACGGAGGAGAAGGCCATGGTCGCACCGGCGATCATCGGGTTGAGCAGACCGGCGGCGGCCAGCGGCAGCGCGGCCACGTTGTAGCCGAACGCCCACACCAGGTTCCCCTTGATGGTGGCCAGAGTCCGCCGGGACAGCCGGATCGCGTCGGCCGCGACCCGCAGGTCCCCGCGGACCAGGGTCAGGTCGCCGGCCTCTATCGCCGCGTCCGTCCCGGTGCCCATGGCCAGGCCGAGGTCGGCGGTGGCGAGCGCGGCGGCGTCGTTCACACCGTCACCGACCATCGCCACGGCCCGTCCCTCGCGCCGCAGCCGCCGTACGACCTCCACCTTGTCCTCGGGGAGCACCTCGGCGTACACGTCCGCCGGGTCGATGCCGACCTGGCGCGCGACCGCCTCGGCGACCGTGCGGTTGTCCCCGGTGAGCAGTACCGGCCTGAGGCCCAGGGCGCGCAGTTCGCGCACCGCCTCGGCGCTGCTGTCCTTGATCGCGTCGGCGACGGCGAGCACCCCGCGGGCCCGTCCGTCCCAGCCTGCCACGACAGCCGTACGGCCCTCCCGCTCCGCCTCGCGTGCCGCACGGGTCACGGCCTGGGGCAGTTCGTCGTAGAGGCGCCCCACGGCCACCTCGCGCCCGTCCACACGCCCTCGCACGCCCCGGCCGGGGACGTTCTCGAAGTGCTCGGCCGAGGGGAGCACGCCGACGCGCTCCTCGGCGCCGGCGGCGATCGCGCGGGCGACGGGGTGCTCGGAGGCGTGCTCCAGGGCGCCGGCGAGCCGCAGCAGCTCCGTCTCGTCCTCGCCGTCGGCGGCGTACACCGCCTGCAGGCTCATCCGGCCGGTGGTGACGGTGCCCGTCTTGTCGAGGACCACCGTGTCGACGCGGCGCGTGGACTCCAGCACCTCGGGACCCTTGATGAGGATGCCGAGCTGGGCGCCGCGCCCGGTGCCGACCATCAGCGCGGTCGGTGTGGCGAGGCCCAGCGCGCACGGGCACGCGATGATCAGCACGGCGACGGCGGCGGTGAACGCGGCGACCGTGTCCCCGGTGACGCCGAGCCAGGCACCGAAGGTCCCCACCGCGATGAGGACGACCACGGGGACGAACACGGCGGAGATCCGGTCGGCGAGCCGCTGCACCTCGGCCTTGCCGTTCTGTGCGTCCTCCACCAGCTTCGCCATCCGGGCGAGCTGGGTGCCGGCGCCGACCCGGGTGGCCGCGACGACCAGCCGGCCGCCCACGTTGACCGTGGCACCGGTGACCGGGTCGCCCGGTCCGACGTCCACCGGCACCGACTCGCCGGTCAGCATGGACGCGTCCACCGCGGAGGCGCCCTCGACCACTGTGCCGTCGGTGGCGATCTTCTCCCCGGGCCGTACGACGAACAGGTCGCCCACGGCCAGCTCCGCCACCGGGACACGCACCTCGCGTCGGCCCGCCCGCCTCCCGGCACCGCCGCCCTCGACCGAGAGCGCTTCGCGCTCGCCCTCCTCGGATCGCAGGACGGCCACGTCTTTCGCGCCCAGCTCCATCAGCGCCCTCAGGGCCGCGCCCGCGCGCCGCTTGGAGCGGGCCTCCAGATAGCGGCCGAGCAGGATCAGCGCGACGACGCCGGAGGCGACCTCCAGGTAGATGGTCGAGGCGCCGTCCATGCGGGAGACGGTGAGCCGGAACTCGTCGTGCAGGCCGGGTCGGCCCGCGTCACCGAGGAACAGCGCCCACAGCGACCAGCCGAACGCGGCCAGCGTGCCGACCGAGACCAGCGTGTCCATGGTGGCCGCGCCGTGCCGGAGGTTGGTCCAGGCGGCCCGGTGGAAGGGCGCGCCGCCCCAGACGACGACCGGCGCGGCGAGGGTCAGGGAGAGCCACTGCCAGTCGTCGAACTGCAGCGCCGGGATCATCGCGAGCAGGACCACGGGCGCGGCGAGCAGCGCGGAGACGAGCAGACGGTGACGCAGGGCGCCCAGTTCCTCGTCCCGCTCGGGCGCGGCACCGGCGGTCTCGGGCTCCGGCCGGGGTGGCGCGGGCTCCTCGGCGGTGTAGCCGGTCCGCTCGACGGTGGCGATCAGGTCGGCCACTCCGACGCCCGCGCCGTAGGTGACCTTCGCCTTCTCGGTGGCGAAGTTGACCGTGGCGCTCACGCCGTCCATCCGGTTGAGCTTCTTCTCCACCCGGGCGGCGCAGGAGGCGCAGGTCATCCCGCCGATGAGCAGTTCGACCTCAAAGGCGCCGGCCGTTTTGGTGCCGTTCTGCCCGGCCGTCCCGGTGCCGTTCTGCTCGGGCGTGGCGGTGGTGCTGGTCATGTCCGGACTCCAACATCGGACCGGGCCGTGCGGAACCAGTATGAGCTGGTCGGCACGGCCCGGTCGGGAACGGGGGGAGGGGCGTTCAGGCCTTGCCGGCCAGCTCGAAGCCGGCCTCGTCGACGGCGGCGCGCACGGCCTCGTCGTCCAGTGGGGCCACGGAGACCACGGTCACCTCGCCGGTGGACGCGACGGCCTTCACCGAGCTGACGCCGGGGATCTGGGAGATCTCACCGGAGACGGAGCCCTCGCAGTGGCCACAGCTCATACCGGTCACCTTGTAGACGGTGGTCACGGAGCCGGGTGTGTCGGTGTGGGCGGTCATGTCGTTACTCCTCGTCGAGGCATGTGGGGCCGATGGGGCCCGCGAGGGAACCCCACGTCGTCCACTATACCCCTAGGGGGTACTCAACAAGAGGCGTCCCGGCGCGCCAGCGACCGCACCCAGCCGACCCCGGCCAGCGCGACCAGAGCGAGGCCGCCGACCGAGAAGAACGTGACCAGGTGTTCCTGCAGGCCGCTCGGCCGGGTGAGATATCCCTGCGCGAACACCTCCCACCGCAGGCCGGTGCCGGTCAGCCGGGCGACCACCCAGAGCGCGAGGTCGTGGGTGGCGTCCCACAGCGCGTGCAGCAGCCAGACGCCCCCACAGGTGCCCACGACCGGCGCGGCGATGCGGAATCGCCCGGTCAGCCGGCGCCGGGACAGCAGCGCGCCGCCGGCGATCGCCGTCCAGAGCCCGTGCCCGACGGGGGCGAGCAGTTCGCGCGGGATCTCCGTCTCCAGCAGCGCGCGCAGCCCGGCGCCGCCGGCGGGGGAGGCCGCGCCGAAGGCGTGCCCGGCGCTCTCCGGGGCGGCGAAGCCGAAGCCGACGGCCGCGCCGAGCACCAGTCCGGCGCGGATCCCGCGGATGCCGGGCTGCCGGCGCAGTGCGAACACCAGCGCCCCGAGCTTGGCCGCCTCCTCGATCAGACCGACGCCGAGGAACCTCCCGGGGAAGGGGTGCGGCAGATACGCCCCCAGCGGCGAGGCACCGAGCACACCGAGGGCCCCGCCGGCCAGGAAACAGCCGAGGATGGCGCTGACACCCAGGTCGCGGCCGTGCCGCTCGTACGCCCACAGCACGAAGACGACCGGTACGAGAAAGCCGCCGAGCAGGATCAGCGTCGGCAGCAGTGTGCTGTTCCGTGTCCCGTACGTGACCCATGCGGCCGACACCCACAGCGCGAGCCCTCCGCTCAGACACCGCCGCCACAGGCCCGTGGTGATCCGTGGGTACGGCGGTGGCGGCTGCTGGGGTCCTGGGATTCGGGCCTCGGGCGCGCCGGGAGGCGGGGAGTGGCTCACGGGAGTCCCCTCGGACGACGGCTGGGCGGGGCGGAGTCGATGTCGAGCGGTTCATCCGCACTCTAGGCAGCCGCGCCGGGGGCCGCAGTCCGGGTGGTCCGGTGGGGGCATGAGGGCGGCCCCCGGGGGAGCCCCTGCCCCGCGGAGGCTGACGGGAAGGGCGACATGGTGGACCGGCGCCGCTGCGCCGCTTCCACCAACGGTTCGGCCTCGGCGAGGGGGAAAGAAGCGTCCGGTGACGGGCGGGCGGAACGGCGCGACCGGCCCCCACGAACCGGAACCGGCCGGCTGACCCGCCCGTCCTCGAACCCTCTACCCTTCGCGCAGGTTCCCGAAAGGAGTGCGGATGCGCGCGGTGGTGTTCGAGCGGTACGGCGAGCCGGCCGAGGTCCGGGACGTACCCGACCCGGAACCCGGGGAGCACGGCGTCGTCGTCCGCGTGGGGGCCACCGGGCTCTGCCGGAGCGACTGGCACGGCTGGATGGGCCACGATCCCGACATCACGCTGCCGCACGTGCCGGGACACGAACTCGCCGGTGTCGTCGAGTCGGTGGGCCGCCGGGTCACCGGATGGCGGCCCGGCGACCGGGTCACCGTGCCGTTCGTCTGCGCCTGCGGCGCCTGTTCGGCCTGTGCCGCGGGTGACCAGCAGGTGTGCGAACGCCAGACCCAGCCGGGCTTCCACCACTGGGGCTCCTTCGCCGAGTACGTCGCGCTCGGCCACGCCGACGTGAACCTGGTCGCGATCCCGGACGACATGGCCTACGCCACCGCCGCCGCCCTCGGATGCCGTTTCGCCACCGCCTTCCGCGCGGTGGTGCAGCGGGGCCGGGTGGCGCCGGGGGAGTGGGTCGCGGTGCACGGCTGCGGCGGGGTCGGGCTGTCGGCGGTGATGATCGCGGCGGCGGCCGGGGCGCGCGTGGTCGCCGTCGACGTGTCGCCCCAGGCCCTGGACCTGGCACGGAAGTTCGGCGCCGCCGAGTGCCTGGACGCGACCGGGGTGAGCGACCCGGCCGCCGCCGTCCGCGAGCTGACCGACGGCGGCGCCCACCTCTCGCTCGATGCCCTCGGCTCACCCGCCACCTGCGTGAACTCCGTGAACGGCCTGCGCCGTCGCGGCCGGCACGTCCAGGTCGGGCTGCTGCCCTCGGCCGACGGCACCACCCCCGTCCCGCTGGCTCGCGCCATCGCCCTGGAGCTCGAACTCCTCGGCAGCCACGGCATGGCCGCCCACACCTACCCCGGCATGCTCCGCCTGGTCCGCTCCGGCGTGCTGCGTCCCGACCTCCTGGTGACGTCCACCGTTCCGCTCGACGCGGCACCGGCCGCCCTCGCGGCGATGGACAGCGCGCCGGGCGCCGGGGTGACGGTCATCGAACCGTGGAGCCGAGGGGGTCGCAGCTGAGGGGGCCGGAGCCGAGAGCGGTGGAGCCGGGGGCGGCGGAGTCGAGCGCGGTCGTGTCGAGCGCGGCCCACTCCCGGTCCAGGATCGACATGATCACCTCGTCGGCCCAGGCGCCGTCGCGTCGCTGCACCTCCCGCCGTACGCCTTCGACCACGAAACCGACCTTCTCGTAGACCCGCCGGGCCCGCGCGTTGTCGGCGTACACCTCCAACTGGATCCGGTGCAGCCCGAGTCGCTCGAAGCCGTGGCCGACGATCAGCCGGGTCGCCTCGGTGCCGACGCCCCGGCCGCGGCCCCGGGGGCCGATGAGGGCGCGGAAGGTGCAGCTCCGGGCGGCCGGGTCGTACCCGTACAGGACGACCTCGCCCAGGACCTCGCCGCTCCCGGGGTCCGTGACGGCCAGGTCGAGCCGGTCGGGAGCGCCGGCCCGGGAGCCGTACCAGGACCGCAGCCCTTCCGCGGTGAGTTCGGTGGACGGCTCGAAGGTGAAGCGGATGACCTCGGGGTCGGCGATGATCCCCCACATGACCTCGGCATCGGCCTCGGTGAAGGGCCGCAGGACGGTCCTTTGGCCGCTCAGCGTGGGTTCGGCGGAGAAGTCCATGGTCGGCACTGTGCCCCACACGGACGGTGGGGCACACGGGATTTTCCGGCGGCCGGCAGCCGGGCGGACGCCCGCGGCGGCTGCGGGGAGATCAGTCCGGCCGCCGGCCCCTGTTGCCCGGCCGGGCGGCGACCCAGGCACGGACGGTCTCCACGTACCAGTAGGGCTTGCCGCTCTCCACGTGGTCGGGCGGGGGCAGCAGCCCGTGCTTGCGATAGGACCGTACGGTGTCGGGCTGCACCCTGATGTGCGCCGCGATCTCCTTGTAGGACCAGAGCCTTTGGTCGGTCATGAGTTGCACCTCCCTGCGTGCGCCGCGGCGGCGACCGGGGACGGCCGTCGGGGGAGCCGGGCGCTGCGCTGGCGATCACCAAGCCTGCGCCTGGTGAACGACGCACGGTCAGCAGCGGACAGCGCCTGTCGACACGGTGTGACGGAGAGCCCGCGTACACGCGACATGTGTGACACGGACGAGGTGTTTGTGACACATCCGCCGCAAAGGCGCATGCCCGGGCATCGGCGGGGCGCGTTGCCGTATCCCGCCGGAGGTGCTCCCGCATCGGCGGCCGGAAAGCGGACCGAAGAGCTGGTCCGAATGTCCGGACAAAACATTGACAGGGCTCGGCGTGCGGGACTAGAAAGCCGGGGAGAGCCATGACGAAGGGAAGCCGATGGCCTACGACCTGATCACCATGGGGCGGATCGGAGTGGACCTCTACCCGCTGCAGACCGGTGTCCCGCTCGCCCAGGTGTCGTCGTTCGGCAAGTTCCTCGGCGGGTCGGCGACGAACGTCGCGGTCGCCGCGGCCCGACTCGGCCGGCGCACCGCCGTGATCACCCGGACGGGCGACGACCCGTTCGGCGCGTATCTGCACGAGGCGTTGCGCGGCTTCGGCGTCGACGACCGCTGGGTCACCCCCGTCCCGGGGCTGCCGACCCCGGTCACCTTCTGCGAGGTCTTCCCGCCGGACGACTTCCCCCTCTACTTCTACCGGCAGCCCAAGGCGCCCGACCTGGAGATCGACGCCCATGAGCTCGATCTCGACGCGATCCGCGCCGCCCGGGTCTTCTGGATGACCGGCACCGGCCTGAGCGAGGAGCCCAGCCGTACGGCGACCCTCGCAGCCCTCGCCCACCGGGCCACGTCCGGCACCACGGTCTTCGACCTCGACTGGCGCCCCATGTTCTGGCAGGACCCCGAGGCGGCCCGCCCCTTCTACGCCGAGGCGCTTCGGCACACCACGGTCGCCGTCGGCAACCTGGACGAGGTCGAGGTGGCGACCGGGGTGCGCGAGCCGCATGCCGCCGCCCGTGCGCTGCTCGCCGCCGGGGTGGAGATCGCCGTGGTCAAGCAGGGACCCAAGGGCGTCCTCGCCCTCGGCGCGAGCGGTGAGTCCGCCGAGGTCCCGCCGCTGCCCGTCACCGTCCTGAACGGCCTCGGCGCCGGAGACGCCTTCGGTGGCTCCCTCTGCCACGGACTCCTCGAAGGCTGGGACCTGGAGACGGTCATGCGGCACGCCAACGCGGCCGGCGCCATCGTCGCCTCCCGGCTGGAATGTTCCTCGGCGATGCCCACCCCGGACGAGGTGGCCGCCGCGCTCGACGCCGGAGCGGTGCTGTGAGGGCCGGCCGGGTCGCGGGCGGGCACACGGGGGGCGGAGCCGGCACCGAACCCGAAGGCACCCCGACCGTTTCCACCGAGGGCGCCGCGACCGCTCCCCGCGAAGGCGCCCCGAACTCCCGCCCCGGCGGCTCGTCCACCGCCCACCGCGAAGGCGCCGCGGGCACCCCGCGCGCCCGGGTCGACGTGGCAGAACTCGTCCGCATCCGCACCCGCCACCCCGAGGCGATCGCCGAGGCCGCCACCCGCCGCGCCCGCAGGCCGCTGCTCAACGAGAACGGCAGGCTGATGATCGTCGCCGCCGACCACCCCGCCCGGGGCGCCCTCGGCGTCGGCGACCGCAAGCTCGCCATGGCCAACCGCGCCGACCTGCTGGAACGCCTGTGCCTTGCGCTGTCCCGCCCCGGCGTCGACGGCGTCCTCGCCACCGCCGACATCCTGGACGACCTGCTCCTGCTCGGCGTCCTCGACCACAAGGTGGTCATGGGCTCGATGAACCGGGGCGGACTGCAGGGGGCCAGCTTCGAACTGGACGACCGTTTCACCGGTCACCGCCCCGAGGACATCCAGCGGCTCGGTTTCGACGCGGGCAAACTGCTGCTGCGCATCGACTACGACGACCCCGGCTCCTTGACCACCCTGGAGTCCACCGCCCGCGCCATCGACGAGATGGCCGCGCGCCGGCTGCCGGTCTTCGTCGAGCCGTTCATCAGCCGCCGCACCCCCGAGGGCAGGGTGCGCAACGACCTGTCCGCCGAGGCGGTCACCCGCTCCATCGCCATCGCCTCCGGCCTCGGCGGTTCCTCCGCCTACACCTGGCTGAAGGTGCCGGTCACCGACGACCCCGACGACATGGCCCGGGTCATGGAGACCTCCACGCTGCCGGCCGTGCTGCTCGGCGGGGACATCGGCGACTCGCCCGAGAGTCAGGTCGCGGCGTACGAGAAATGGCGCGGCGCGCTGCAACTGCCCACCGTGCGCGGCCTGGTGGTCGGCCGCTCGCTGCTGTACCCGGCGGACGGCGATGTGGCCGCCGCCGTGGACACCGCCGTAGGACTGCTGTGAGGGCCGCATGACCAGCACCGATCTGCATCTGCCCAGGGGCGCCACCGCGAACGCCCGGTACACCGTCGACATCGACCCCGAGCTGGCCGGCTGGACACACAGCAGTCTGCGCGTGGTCGAGTTGGCGCCCGGCGGCGGCCATGCCTTCGCCACCGGGGACAGTGAGTGGATCGTGCTTCCGCTGGAAGGCGGATGTACCGTACAAATCGAGGGAATCGAGTTCCAACTCCTGGGCCGGGAAAGCGTGTTCGCGAATGTGTCCGACTTCGCGTACGTTCCCCGGGACGCCCGGGTCCAGATCGCCTCCGGCGCGGGAGGCCGCTTCGCCCTGGCAGGAGCGAAGTGCGAGCGACGACTCCCCGCCCGCTACGGCCCCGCGCCGGAGGTCCCCGTCGAGCAGCGCGGCAGCGGCACCTGCGCCCGCCGGGTGCGCAACTTCGCTTCGGCGCACTCGTTCGACTGCGACAAGCTGATCGCCGTCGAGGTGATCACGCCGGGCGGCAACTGGTCGTCGTACCCGCCGCACAAGCACGACGAGCACCGGCCGGGCGAGGAGTCCGAGCTGGAGGAGATCTACTACTTCGAGATCGACGGCCCGAACGGGCTCGGCTACCAGCGTGTCTTCCCCTCCCGTGAGGGCGGCGCGGACGTCCTCGCCGAGGTCCGCTCCGGCGACACCGTCCTCGTCCCCGACGGCTGGCACGGCCCGTCCATCGCCCAGCCCGGACACGACATGTACTACCTGAACGTCATGGCGGGCCCGGGACAGACCCGGGAGTGGCGTATCTGCTTCCACCCGGACCACACGGAGGGGTACCGATGACGACCACCCGGCTGACCGTCGCCCAGGCGCTGGTCCGGTTCCTGGCGGCCCAGTACACCGAGCGCGACGGCGAGCGGCAGCGCCTGATCGGTGCCACCTGGGGCATCTTCGGCCATGGCAATGTCGCAGGCCTCGGCCAGGCGCTGGTCGAGTACGCGGACGTGATGCCGTACCACCAGGGCCGCAACGAACAGTCCATGGTGCACGCGGCCGTCGGCTACGCCCGCCAGTCCAACCGCCTGTCCACGCACGCGGTGACGACGTCGATCGGCCCCGGTGCCACCAACCTGGTCACCGGCGCCGCGCTTGCCACCATCAACCACCTCCCGGTGCTGCTCCTGCCCGGCGACGTCTTCGCCACCCGGCCCGCCGACCCGGTGCTCCAGCAGTTGGAGGTGCCGTACGCGGGTGATGTCTCGGTCAACGACACCCTGCGCCCGGTGTCGAAGTACTTCGACCGCATCACCCGCCCGGAGGCCCTGATCCCGAGCGCGCTGCAGGCCATGCGGGTCCTCACCGACCCGGTGGACACCGGCGCGGTCACCCTCGCCCTGCCGCAGGACGTGCAGGCGGAGGCGTTCGACTGGCCGGAGGAGTTCTTCGCCGACCGGGTGTGGACCGTACGGCGGCCGGGCGCGGACCCGACCGAGCTGGCGGAGGCGGTCCGGGCGATCCGCGCCGCGCGAAGGCCCCTGGTCATCGCGGGCGGCGGAGTCCACCACAGCCGCGCCGAGACGGCGCTCGCCGAGTTCGCGGAGGCCACCCGCATCCCGGTCGCCTCCACCCAGGCCGGCAAGGGTTCTCTGCGGTACGACCACCCGCAGGACGTCGGTGGCATCGGCCACACCGGCACCGCGACCGCCGACGAGCTGGCCCGCACCGCCGACCTGGTGATCGGCGTCGGCACCCGGTACACCGACTTCACCACCGCCTCGGGCACCCTGTTCGAGAACCCGGACGTCCGCTTCCTCAACCTCAACATCGCGGCCTTCGACGGCCACAAGCTGGCCGGACTCCCACTCGTCGCCGACGCCTGCAGCGGCCTGGGCGAGCTGACCGAGGCGCTGGCGACGCACGGACACGAGGTCACCGACTCGTACGTCACCGAGTACACCGAGGACAAGGAGCGCTGGGAGCAGCGCGTCGACGCCTGCTTCGAGGCCGACGAGCCGGACGTACGGCCCACCCAGCCGCAGGTCATCGGTGTCCTGGACGCCCTGGTGGACGAGTCCGACATCATCGTCAACGCGGCGGGCTCGCTCCCCGGCGATCTGCACAAGCTGTGGCGCGCGCGGTCGTGGGACCAGTACCACCTGGAGTACGGCTACTCCTGCATGGGTTACGAGATCCCGGCCGCGCTCGGCGTGAAGCTGGCCGCGCCGGAGCGGAACGTGTGGGCACTGGTCGGTGACGGCACGTATCTGATGATGCCGACGGAGATCGTGACGGCCGTGCAGGAGGGCGTGGCGATCAAGATCCTGCTGGTGCAGAACCACGGGTACGCGTCCATCGGGGGGCTCTCGGAGTCGGTGGGCGGCGAGCGGTTCGGCACGGCGTACCGGTTCCCGACGGCCGAGGGGACGTACACGGGCGCCCCGCTGCCCGTCGACCTCGCCGCCAACGCCGCCAGCCTGGGGATGCGGGTGCTGCGCGCGAAGACCGTACGGGAGCTGCGCGCGGCGCTCGCCGAGGCGCGTGCCGCCGACACTCCCACATGTGTCTACGTGGAGACCGAAACGTCCGACACTGTGTCGGGCGCGCCTCCGGCACAGGCCTGGTGGGATGTTCCTGTGGCCGGGACCGCGACCCGACCGTCCGCGGTCAAGGCACGTGAGCTGTACGAACGGCACGTCTCGACCCGACGCCGCCACCTGTGAGAAGGAGTCTTAGGGCATGACGAAGATCGTCAACCACTGGATCGGCGGGAAGTCCGCCGAAGGCGCGTCGGGTACGTACGGGCCGGTCACCGACCCGGCGACCGGCGCGGTCACCACGAAGGTCGCGTTCGCGTCGGTGGAGGAGGTGGACGCGGCGGTCGCCGCCGCAAAGGACGCCTTCGCGACGTGGGGCCAGTCCTCGCTGGCCCAGCGGACCTCGGTCCTGTTCAAGTTCCGGGCGCTGCTGGACGCGCACCGCGACGAGATCGCCGAGCTGATCACCGCGGAGCACGGCAAGGTGCACTCCGACGCCCTCGGTGAGGTCGCGCGGGGTCTGGAGATCGTGGACCTGGCCTGCGGCATCAACGTCCAGCTCAAGGGCGAGCTGTCCACGCAGGTCGCCACGCGCGTCGACGTGTCCGCGATCCGGCAGCCGCTCGGTGTCGTCGCGGGCATCACGCCGTTCAACTTCCCGGCGATGGTCCCGATGTGGATGTTCCCCATCGCCATCGCGTGCGGCAACACGTTCGTGCTGAAGCCGAGCGAGAAGGACCCCTCGGCCTCCGTCAGGCTCGCCGAACTGCTGGCGGAGGCCGGCCTGCCGGACGGCGTCTTCAACGTCGTGCACGGCGACAAGGTGGCCGTCGACCGTCTGCTGGAGCACCCGGACGTCAAGGCGGTCTCCTTCGTCGGCTCGACCCCGATCGCCCGCTACATCCACACCACCGCCGCCGCGAACGGCAAGCGGGTGCAGGCCCTGGGCGGCGCCAAGAACCACATGCTGGTCCTGCCGGACGCCGACCTGGACGCGGCCGCCGACGCGGCCGTGAGCGCCGCCTACGGCTCCGCGGGCGAGCGTTGCATGGCCATCTCGGCCGTCGTGGCCGTGGGCTCGATCGGTGACACGCTGGTGGAGAAGATCCGCGAGCGCGCCGAGAAGATCAAGATCGGTCCGGGCGACGACCCCGCCTCCGAGATGGGCCCGCTGATCACGAGGGCGCACCGCGACAAGGTGGCCTCCTACGTGGCGGGTGCCGCCGCCGAGGGCTGCGAGGTGGTGCTCGACGGCACCGGCTACACCGTCGAGGGCTACGAGGACGGTCACTGGATCGGCATCTCGCTGCTGGACAAGGTGCCCACGTCCGCGAAGGCCTACCAGGACGAGATCTTCGGCCCGGTGCTGTGCGTGCTGCGCGCCGGGACGTACGAGGAGGGCGTCGCCCTCATCAACGCCTCGCCGTTCGGCAACGGCACCGCGATCTTCACCCGGGACGGCGGCGCGGCCCGCCGCTTCCAGCTGGAGATTGAGGCCGGCATGGTCGGAGTGAACGTCCCGATCCCGGTGCCGGTGGGCTACCACTCCTTCGGCGGCTGGAAGGACTCGCTCTTCGGCGACCACCACATCTACGGCAACGACGGCACGCACTTCTACACCCGCGGCAAGGTCGTCACCACCCGCTGGCCCGACCCGGCCGACGCCCCGGCGGGCGTGGACCTCGGCTTCCCGCGCAACCACTGACGCCGTACGGTGCCCCGTCCCCCGCAGTGGGGGGGCGGGGCACCGGCATGTCCCGGGACCTGTGACGTGCGCGACAGGCCGACATGAACCCGACCGGCAAGGTCGTCCGGATAGCGGACGGCTGACATTTTTTTGACGTGCCGGCTGCGGTTCTCGTTCATGCTGGACGAAACGGGTGATGAAGGGGTGATGGCGAGTTTTACCTTCGAAAGCAAGGTCAGAATCACCCAGGGCTTGATGGATGCACCAATAGGGCCTCAAGACCTGGGAATCTGATGTGGCGTCGCGCACTCCGGAAGTGCGGAATCCGAAGGTAAACGGCCATTGACGCGGCGGTTTTCGTCGGGGTTCGCTATGCACCGCCGGGAGCGGACGAGACGAACGCACGACGAGCCGCCGGAGGCGATAGCGCTCCCGACCCCACCCTCACCCGTACGAGTCGATCGGAACCGCCGCATGAGCGACACGCTCCCGAAGTCCGTGGTCGATACCGCGCCCGCCCAGCCCGCGGGCCTCAAGCGTTCCATCGGTGTCGTCGGCGGCACCCTGCTGACGCTGTCCTGCGTCACGCCCGCCTCCACCCTCTTCGTGATCGTGCCCGACCTGTTCTCCAGCCTGGGCACGGCGACGGCGCTCTGCCTCGCCATCGGCGCGCTGCTCTGCATCCCCGTGGCCTTCTGCTACTCGGAGCTGGGCACCCTGGTCCCCAGCGCCGGCGGCGAGTACGCCATCGTCTCGACCCTGGCCGGACGCCTCGCCGGCTGGCTGGCCTTCGTGATGTCCCTGCTCGTCGTGATGATCGTCCCTCCGGTCATCGCGATGGGCACCGCCGACTACCTCGCCCCGGTCGTCCACCTCGACCCGTCCATGACGGGCGCCGGCGTGATGATCGCGGCAACCCTCGCCGGTCTGCTGGACCTGCGGGCCAACGCCTGGATCACCGGCATCTTCCTGGTCCTGGAGGTCGTCGCCGCCGGAGTCGTCGCCGCCCTCGGCTTCGCCCACTCCCACCGCGGGGTCGGCAGCCTCGTCGGCTCCCTGCGGATGGCCGGCGACCACGCGCAGGTCACCCCGGTCACGGCCATGATGGTCCTCTCCGGGCTCGCCATCGCCCTCTTCGCCACCCAGGGCTTCTCCACCGCCATCTACCTCTCCGAGGAACTGGAGAACCCGCGCCGCAGCGTCGCCCGTACGGTCCTCGCCACCCTCGCCATCTCCAGCGTCGTGATCCTGGTCCCGGTCGTGGCGATCACCGTGGGCGCCGGTGACCTGAAGACCCTGACCGGTGGCGACATCTCCAGCATGGTCATCGCCTGGAGCAACTCGGCCGTCGGCACCTTCGTCAGCCTGTGCGTCGCCCTCGCGATCATCAACGCGGGCATCGTCATGGTCATCCAGAACTCCCGCGTCCTGTTCGCCTCCGCCCGCGACAAGGCCTGGCCGTCCCCGGTCAACAACGCCCTGTCCAAGCTCGGCCGCTTCGGCTCCCCCTGGGTGGCCACCCTCGTCGTCGGCGTCCCCGGCGCCTTCCTCTGCTTCGTCGACCTGGACACCCTCTACGGCGTCACCGGCGTCGCCGTCACCGGCCTCTACCTGCTGGTCGCGATCGCCTCGCTGCTCTCCCGGCGCGGCGCGCACAACGGGAAGATGGCCTGGCGGATGCCGCTGTGGCCGGCGATGCCCGTCCTGCTGATCGCGGTCCTCGTCTACATCCTGGTCGAGCAGGACCCGTCGTACCTGTGGTGGACCGGCGGCATCACCGCCGTCGCCACCCTCTACTGGGCCTTCTACCTCCGCCCGCGCCGCGAGACCCGCTGGGTGGTGTCCCTTCCGGAGGACGTCCGGCTCGCCGAGGAGGAGCAGGCCGTCGAGGGCACCCGGTCCGGCGCCGCACCGGTCACCGAGGGCGCCAAGGCGTAGTCAGAACGCCCAGGTCAGCACCGTGCACGTCCCGTCGTCCTTGCCGCCCGCACTGCGATACGCGGCAAGGGCGACGTCGTTCCCGGCCTCGACGCCGACCCACATGCCGTAGCAGCCCCGCTCTCGGGCCAGCGCGGCCAGACGCAGGACGAGCGCCCGCCCGATGCCCCGGCGCCGGTACGGCTCGTCGACGGCCAGCTCGTAGAGGAACATCTCGGCGCCCTTGTCGGGGTGCACGGTCTCCGCACCGCTGACGAAGCCGGCCACGGCACCTTCCTCGTACGCCAGCAGCAGATGGTGACCGGCGGTGGTCAGGAAACGCTCCGCCCACTCGGGGCGCACCGGGTGATCGAACAGATGCTCGGCTGCGGTGACTTCGGCGACCGTGCCGGCCTTCCGGATCTCCATGGCTCTTCGTACCACGGCTGGTGTACGCCGGACAGGCCCCGTACTCCCGAGGGAGGGGCAGGTGTTCAGCCCAGCGGCTCGCCCGGCCGCCGGTGCCGGCCCGTACCGTTGAGGCATGGATCTTCGCCAGGCTCCTCTCCGGGGGCGCATGAGGCAGCGCCTGCCGTCGGTGCGGGGGCTGCTCAAGGGGCCGCGCCGGCTGTTCGCCGCCGCGGCCGCCGTGGTGGTGCTCGCCGGAGCCGGCACCTGGACCGCCGTCGCGTCCGGCGGCACGCCCCCGGTGCACCGCACCGATCAGGTCATGGCGGTCGACGGGGTGCGCCTGGACACCTCGTTCTTCACCCCGGCCGGCACCGGCCGCCACCCGGCCGTCCTGCTGGCGCACGGCTTCGGCGGCAGCAAGGACGACATGCGCGCACAGGCCGAGGACCTCGCCCGGGACGGGTACGCGGTCCTGACCTGGTCCGCGCGCGGCTTCGGCAGGTCGACCGGAAAGATCGGGCTCAACGACCCGAAGGCCGAGGTCGCGGACGTCTCCCGGCTCCTCGACTGGCTGGCGAAGCGCCCCGAGGTCCAACTCGACAGACCGGGCGACCCGCGCGTGGGCATGGCCGGCGGTTCCTACGGTGGCGCGGTCTCCCTGCTCACCGCCGCCTACGACCACCGGGTCGACGCCATCGCCCCGGCCATCACCTACTGGAACCTCGCGGACGCCCTGTTCCCGAACGGCGTGTTCAAGAAGCTGTGGGCCGGGATCTTCCTCAACACCGGCGGCGGCTGCGCCCGCTTCGAACCGGACCTGTGCCGTATGTACGACCGGGTCGCCGCGTCCGGCACCCCGGACGCGTCCGCCCGCAGGATCCTTCAGGAGCGCTCGCCGTCCGCCGTCGGCTCGCGCATCAAGGTGCCCACGCTGCTGCTGCAGGGGCAGACGGACTCCCTGTTCACCCTGGCCCAGTCCGACGCCGCCGAGAAGACGATCCGGGCCGGCGGCGCCCCCGTGGACGTCGACTGGATCGCCGGCGGCCACGACGGCGGCGACCTGGAGACCGGCCGTGTGCAGGCACGCGTGCGTGCGTGGTTCGACCGGTACCTGAAGGGCGACAGGAGCGTCGGCACCGGTCCGGCCTTCCGGATCACCCGCACCGGCGGCGTGAACTCCACCGACGGCACCGCCCAGTTGCGCGGCGCGAGCGCCGGCAGCTACCCGGGCCTGCGCAACCACCCGCGCGCCGTCCACCTGACCGGCGGCACCCGGCATGTCACCAACCCGGCAGGCGCCAGCCCGCCCGGCGTCTCGGCGCTGCCCGGCCTCGGCGGCTCCGCCGGCCTCGGCCGGCTGTCCGCGCTCGGCCTCGGCGTCTCCGTCGACTTCCCCGGCCAGTACGCGAAGTTCGACTCGGCTCCGCTGACCCGCGACCTGCAGATCACCGGCACCCCGACCGCGACCGTCCACGTCACCTCCACGAGCGACGACGCCGTCCTGTTCGGCAAGGTCTACGACGTCGGCCCCGACGGCGCCCGGCCGGTTCTGCCCTCCCAGCTCGTCGCCCCCTTCCGGGTGACCGGGGCCAGGGCCGGCAAGGACGTCACGGTCACCCTCCCGGCGATCGACCACCAGGCGCAGAAGGGCCACCGGCTCCGCCTGGTCCTCGCCTCCACCGACCTCGGCTACGCGTCACCGGCCGCACCGGCCACCTACACCGTCTCCCTCAAAGGCGGCCTGAGCGTGCCGACGGCCCCGGCCGTCACCACGGCCGCCGCACCGCTGCCCGCCTGGGTCTGGTGGCTCCCGGCGGCCGGCGCCGCGGTCGCCCTCGCCCTGCTGCTCACCGCCCGCCGCCGTACGGCCGCTCCCGCGCCCGACCACGAACTCGCCGAGGTCCCGCTGGTGATCAGCGGCCTGAGCAAGCGGTACGCGAAGTCCGCCGACCGGTACGCGGTGCGCGAGCTGTCCTTCCGCGTCGAAAAGGGGCAGGTGCTCGGCCTGCTCGGCCCCAACGGCGCGGGCAAGACCACCACCCTGCGCATGCTGATGGGCCTGATCACCCCGGACGACGGCGAGATCCGCGTCTTCGGCCACGCGATCCGCCCCGGCGCGCCCGTGCTCTCCCGGGTCGGCGCCTTCGTGGAGGGCGCGGGATTCCTGCCGCATCTGTCCGGGCGGGAGAACCTGGAGCTGTACTGGCGGGCCACCGGGCGCCCGCCCGAGGACGCGCACCTGGACGAGGCGCTGGAGATCGCCGGGCTCGGCGACGCGCTGGCCCGCGCCGTGCGCACCTACTCGCAGGGCATGCGCCAGCGCCTCGCCATCGCCCAGGCCATGCTCGGCCTGCCCGACCTGCTCATCCTCGACGAACCCACCAACGGCCTCGACCCGCCCCAGATCCGCGAGATGCGCGAGGTGATGATCCGCTACGCGGCCGCCGGGCGTACGGTGATCGTCTCCAGCCATCTCCTCGCCGAGGTGGAGCAGACCTGCACCCACCTGGTCGTGATGGACCGCGGCCGGCTCGTCCAGGCCGGCCCGGTCGCCGAGATCATCGGCTCCGGCGACACGCTGCTCGTCGGCACCGCCACGCCAGTCGAGGAGCCGGTCGTGGACAAGGTGGCCGCACTGCCCGGCGTCGCCTCCGCCGTGCGCACCGACGACGGGCTGCTGATCCGGCTGGCGACCGGCGGCACCGCCGAGCGGCTGGTCGCGGAGCTGGTGCGGCTCGAGGTGCCCGTCGCCTCGGTCGGCCCGCACCGCCGCCTGGAAGACGCCTTCCTCACCCTGATCGGAGGTTCCGCATGAGCACGCTCACCGAGGTGGCCTCCGGTTACCAGGCGGGCCGTACGCTGCCCCTGCGGGTCGAGCTGGTCCGCCAGCTCAAGCGGCGCCGCACCCTGGTCATGGGAGCCGTCCTCGCCCTGCTGCCGTTCGTGCTGGTGATCGCCTTCGCGATCGGCGGCGACCCGGCGAGCCGCAACGGCGAGATCACCCTGATGGACACGGCCACCGCGTCCGGCGCCAACTTCGCCGCGGTGAACCTGTTCGTCTCGGCCGGCTTCCTGCTGGTGATCCCGGTCGCCCTGTTCTGCGGCGACACCGTCGCCTCCGAGGCCGGCTGGTCCTCCCTGCGCTATCTGCTCGCCGCGCCCGTTCCCCGCGTCCGCCTGCTGTGGTCCAAGCTGGTCGTGGCGCTCGGCCTGAGCCTCACCGCGATGATCATGCTGCCGGTCGTCGCCCTCGCGGTCGGCACGGCAGCCTACGGCTGGGGTCCGCTGCAGATACCGACGGGCGGCGCGCTGGACACCGGGACGGCGGTGCAGCGGCTCGCGGTGACGGTGGCGTACATCTTCGTGTCCCAACTGGTCACCGCCGGGCTCGCGTTCTGGCTGTCGACGAAGACCGACGCACCGCTCGGCGCGGTCGGCGGCGCGGTCGGCCTGACCATCGTCGGCAACGTCCTGGACGCGGTCACCGCGCTCGGCCACTGGCGGGACTTCCTGCCCGCGCACTGGCAGTTCGCCTGGGCCGACGCCGTCCAGCCGCATCCCGAGTGGTCCGGCATGATCCAGGGCACCGCGATCTCCGCAACGTACGCCCTGGTGCTGTTCGCCCTGGCCTTCCGGGGTTTCGCCCGCAAGGACGTCGTGT
>NZ_JCAJZW010000057.1:0-40141 GCF_059510455.1 Streptomyces sp. NTD91 | reverse complement strand
TTGGCCCGGCCGGCCCTGCGCGCCGCGGCCCGGCCGCCGTCCCTTACGTCGGCCGGGCTGGACGGCTTGGTCCTTCCAGAGGGCTTACGCCGCTGTCCGCTCATGTTTTCGCCACTCCTCGGCCAGGCGCCGACCCACACACGACTGCTACACCGCCCCCGCCGTACCTCAGTGCTTCGCGACGGGGGACCTGGCTTGGAGTAGGCTGACACTCCTGGATTTTTCCTACGGGTTGTAAGATTAGCCAGTGCCTGGTGTGCGACAACAACCGCCCCCTGGCCAAAGCACCACGCCGCGTAGCTATCTGGCGGGGGCCTGCACGCGGGAAGAGAAGACAGGGGGGTCGGGATGACTCACGAGAGTAGTGGCGGCCATGCCGACCGTCGGCCGAGCGGGGCCCTGGAAGCCGAGATCATGGCCGTGCTGTGGGGCGCCGGGGAGTCGATGACCGCGGGTGCCGTCCAGTCCGCCCTCACACCAGGGCTCGCCTACAAGACCGTACTCACCGTCCTGGGTCGGCTGCACGCCAAGGGAATGCTCGAACGCGAGCGCATCGGCCGGGCGCACGCCTATCGCCCGCGCCAGGAATCCGCTCAGACGTCCGCTGAGCAGATGAAGACCGCACTGGACCGCGGTCACGACCGCACAGCCGTGCTGCAGCGCTTCGTCCAGACTCTAGACCCCGCGGACGAGACCGCGCTGCGATCCCTGCTCGCCTCGACGGAGTGACGCTGTCCGAAGAGAACGGCTTCCGCTCGCCATCGGCGTTCAGGGCTCCCGCAAACCCAGCCCCTGGCTCACCGAAGCCGTCCACCGGGGCCCAGTTCAGCGGTCGGACCCAGAGCGGGCCGGGACAGCACGCCCTCAGGACAGGTGCAGAACGTGCATGCAACGGGCCAGGTCGAAGGTAACCTCCGCGAAGGCCACGCCGACCGACGCTGTGACCACGGCTGTGGGCAGGACCGCGGCCCAGCGACTGGTCGGATGTTCGGCCCGCAGAGCGCCGACGCGCGCGGTGACCTTGTGCCCCAGATAAGCCAAGGCCGCCCGCGGCGCACACCTTCGGTCGGCGTCGGCAACCGCGAGCGCGGCACGGGCAAGAGAACGGGCAGCCAGAAGGCGGCTGCCGGTCGTACGAGCGGCTTCCTCGTCCGCCCACCGTTCGATGTGAAAGGCGATGTGGTCACGCACGGGCCGCAGCAGGGGGTTGCAGGCGGCAGCAGCCTCGGCGACCCCTGCGTAGAGGTGATGCCGGTGGAGCAGGTGGGCGCGTTCGTGGGCGAGCAGCACGGCCTGTTCGTCGCCGGGCAAGGCGCGCAGCATCGCGGTGGTCACCACGATCCGCCGCGGTCGCCCCGGAAGCGCGTACGCGTCCGGACGATCCACTTCGACCACAACCAAGTCACCCGCCGCGGGTACCTCTCTCAGCGGGGCCAGCGCGCGCGCCGCAGCCCATCGGCGCCGTATGACCGAGAGGGTCCGGAGCACCCCGCTCGTCAGCAGTCCGGCCGCCAGCACCCCCAGGGCCGCGGGAACCGGGTCATCGCAGGCCAGGGCGACCGGGCTGCTGTGTGCCCGATCCTGAAACGCATCGGTGCGTCCCAGCCCGCCCACCGTCAGGGCGGTCAGGCCCCACACCATGGCGGCCGTCGCGATGACACTCAGCCCGGTCAGCGTCCGTACCACGGCAGCCGGGGCCAGGTGGACCGCCAGACGTCGGCCGAGCACAGCGAGCACGGCCGAGGCCAGCAAGAGGAAATAGACACTGATGCGCACGGAGACTCCGCTCAACTCTCAGTTCCGGCGTCGAGCAATGCACGCAGCACCGCCTCGTCTGCAGGGAGCGATGGTCTCGCCGAAGCATGGCACGGACGGCGCCCAACACTGCGACCGGGCGCCGAGCACGGCCCAGATCGTGCGCGCTGTGATCATGTCACGCATGTGCCGACCCACTCCCGCATCCGCTGCTCCAGTAGAGCACGGTTTCCCGCCTGCCAGACGCCCGGCAGGTAAGACGTGCGTGAGTTCTGCTCCAGCGGTTGCCTCCCTACGAAGAGGACCAGCAGCGCCACCACAACAAGTCGGTGAGCTCTCCCGCGCACACCAGGACACGGGGTGTCCGACCGGGCTCCGCCTGCGGGCGCTCCTCCGATCGGTTCTGATCGGCGGCCTGCCGCGCATGCCGGTCTCTCAAGCCGGGCGCGGTCCGGGGCAGCGCGCGGCCCGCACGGGTGCGGGTTCCGTACGCGGGCCCCGGGTGACGGGTTGTGTCTTTGCCAGATGGCGCCGTGCGGCACATTGTCGCACAGCCTGTAGGACATCCCGAGGCAGGTCCCACATAATGTAGGAGGTCATCGGTCCTGCGCGTGCCGACCCGCGGCCGCGGCGGCGACGGAGAGACGGTGGACGCGGCGGCACGAAAGAGAGCAAGAGGTGTTCAGCGTGAACGGTCCCGTCGTGACGGTGGTCGTCATCACCTACAACGACGCGGGACATGTCGCGGAGGCAGTGGCCTCGGCGCTCGCGCAGGGCGACGTGGTGGGCGAGGTCGTTGTCGTCGACGACGCCTCCACCGACGGCACTCCTCGCGTCCTCGATCAGCTCGCAGCCGCCGAGCCGCGCGTACGTGTCATCCGCCGGGAGACGAACAGCGGCGGTTGTGGCACCCCGCGCAACGACGGCATCGATGCAGCCCGCTGTTCTTGGCTGGTCTTCCTCGACAGCGACGACGTGCTGCCGCCGAAGGCGGTGGACGCGCTGCTCGCCGTCGCACTGCGGCACGATGCCGATGTGGCGGCGGGGCTGTGCGTGCGGCGCGAGGTGCACAGTGGACGCGAGATCGCCTGGCAGGAGGAGCTGTTCACCACCGAGTCGGTGCACGACGGAGTGGCCGGGCGACCGCAGACGCTGTGGGACACGTTGTCGGTGAACAAGATCTACCGTCGTGACTTCCTGCTCTCCCGGCGGATCCGATTCCCCGACGGCGCCGCGCACTACGAGGACTTCGTCTTCACCGCGCGCGTCTACGCGGCCCGCCCGCGCTTCGCCGTCAGTCCGGAGAAGGTGTACGTCTGGAATGTGCGTTACGGCACGGGTCAAGCCTCGATCTCACTGCGCCGAGACCGGATCCGGAACTGGCAGGACAGGGTCTGCGCCCATCAGCAGGTGCTGGAGGTCACGCGGAACAGCGGGGACCGGGATCTGCTGATCGCCGCGCAGACCAAGTTCCTCGAGTTCGATCTCGCCGTTTACCTGCGCGAACTGCCGCAGCGCGCACCGGAGTACCAGGATGCGTGGTGGCGGATCTCCCGCGAACATGTCCGCGCCTTCGAGTCGGGGGCCCTACGCCGGGCCACGCCCGCCGCCCGCTGGCGCGCCGCGGTGCTCCTCGGACGCGAGCGGAATGCCGCGAAGCTCCAGCGGCTCGCCGAACTGGCCACCGACCCTCCGCGGCTGGCGCCGCCGTACGCCGGTGACGCGCGCAGACCGCTGTGGGACGAAGCGGGTTCCGCCCCTGAGGGAGCGGAGGAAATCGTGCTCGACGGCCTCCTCGATGCCCCGTTCGCCCAACTGCCGTTCTACGTCGCCGCGGACGTGAGCACGGCCCGTCGGCTCCTGCTCGAACTTCGGCTGGCCGACCTCTACGGCAGGATCGCACACGCCGGCCCGGAGCGAGTGACCGTGGAGCTGCGGCACCGGGTGACGGGCACGGCACACCGGTACGAGGCAGTGTGGGAGGCCGAGGAGGGCGGACAGGGCTGGCGCGCCGTTGCCGTCGCCGACGCCGCGGCCCTCTGTGAACGCGGCACGATCAGCACGTGGGACGCGTGGGCGACCCTGACCTTCCGGGACGGCGAGCCGGTCACCAGGCCGCTGTGTGCCGGATCCGGCCTCAGGCGGCTGGTGCGGGTCGGCCGGCGGGGGCAGGTGCTCCTGCTCCAGCCCCACGCCACCAACAGCGGGTGTCTCGCGGTGCGCGTCGCCGATGGCCTCTTCGGGATGCGTACCGTCCTCGCAGGACGGCTCGCCCGCCGCATGCGACGCTGACCGGCGTCGACCTCAACCACCTGCTCGCGGCAGGGCGTTCGGGGCAGCAGGCGCCCCGGCCCGCTCCCCCAGGAAGACGCTGCGCACCACACGCTCCGCCGCGCGCCCGTCGTCGTACGGGCAGAAGCGCTCCCGGAACCCGGCGAGCCGTCCGGCCGCTTCCGGCCCCTTGTGCTCGCCGCTCTGGAACACCTTGACAAGCTCTTCCTGCGTGGTGGCGACCGCTCCGGGCCCCTCGGTCAGCAGGTCGAAGTAGACCCCTCGTGAGCGCCGGTACGTCTCCCAGTCGGGGGCGTAGATCACGATCGGTCTGTCCAGGGCGGCGTAGTCGAACATCACCGAGGAGTAGTCGGTGATCAGCACATCGGCGGCGACGCACAGGTCTTCGATCGAAGGATGGGACGAGACGTCCACGATGCCCCGTGACGGGGGGATCCGGTGGGTGTCGAAGTAGTGCGAACGCACCAGCAGGACGTGGTCGTGCCCGAGCTGTTCGGCGCATCGCTGCACGTCCAGCGGGAGCGTCGGCTCCTCCTCGTGGTCACGGTGGGTGGGCGCATAGAGGACGGCGGTCTGCCCAGGGCCGATGCCGAGTTCCCCGCGGACATGGTTCACCCGGTCGGGCGAGGGGTTGACCAGCCGGTCGACGCGCGGATAGCCCGTCTCGAGCACCTCGTAGGCGCCGGGGTAGACCCTGGTGAACACCTCGGTGGTGTGCGGGTTCGGTGAGACCAGGACGTCCCACCGGCCGCACTGCTCCACCAGTCGGTCGAAGTTCATCCCGCGTGCGGCAGCGGGGTGGTCCCGCAGGTCGGTCCCCATCTTCTTCAGGGGTGTGCCGTGCTGTGTCTGCACCAGCACCGCGCCACGCCGCTTGGGCAGCTCAAACGGGAAGTTGACGTTGTTGACCAGGTACTTGGCCCGCGCCATCGTCCGCAGGCAACGGGGCGATCCCTCCACCACGTACTCGACGCCCGGCGGGACGGAGGCCGTCGCACCGTTGGCGACCACCCACACCCCACGGATGCCGGGTGCGAGTTCGCGGGCCTTCTCGAAGATCGCCGCAGGATTGCAGGCGTAACCTCGGTTCCAGTAGGCGGCGTACACGGCGAGGGTGTCGTCGACGGGAAGCAGCAGGCAGGCGCGGTAGTAGGCCCGCCGCAGCGCCGTTGCGGCACGCCGGGGCGTCCGCCGCGCGGCACCACGCGCCCGGCCGAGGCCGGCCCGCAGCGCGAGACGAAGCCGGTTCACCGGCTCCAGCGCCGCGTACGCGGGGTAGGCACCTCGCTCCACCAGTCGGTACTGCAGGCCACGCAGGCCGGGCGGGTGGGAGTAGTCGCGCGGCCGGAACCTCCGGAAGTGTTCCGCCGTCCGCCGGAAGAAATCGCGTCGCAGGTTCTCCGGCACCAGTGCGGGGGTGGCCAGCACGGTCGTCGCGTGCCGAACTGTGCGGTGGAAGACCGCCTTGCGGAACGGCTCGGCGGTCACGGCCTCGCGGTCGATGAAGGCGAAGATCCGCTCGTACTGCCCGAAGACATCGAAGTGCTTCGGGCTGGACGTGTTGGTGATCGCGCCCTCGCGCCCGCGCCGGTAGTGGTAGCAGACCCGGTCGAGCATGCTGATCCGACGGGCGGCGAGCAACACGGGGTACGTGACGGAGATGTCCTCGTAGTACCCGGATCCGAAGTCCACCTCCAGGCCGAGAAGGAACTTCCGGCGCAGCACCCTGCTCCACGCGGTCATGATGAGGTCCAAGGCGCTGGGCCGCTCCGCGAGCGTGAACGTCTCGGGGGCGTCCCGGAAGAGATGCGCGCGCGTGTTGCGCCTCAGGCTCCCGTCCGGGTCGACCAGAGCGTGGTCGACGAGAAGCACGTCGGGGCCGGTCCGCCGCAGCCGCTCGGCGACCGCGGCCAGCGCGCCGGAGGCCAGCCGGTCGTCGCTGTCGACGAACCACACGTACTCGCCCTTGGCCCGGGCCAGGCCCTCATGGCGCGCGCGGCCGAGACCGACGTTCTGCGGCAGGTGCACCACGCGCAGCCGAGGGTCCCGGGCCGCGTACGCGTCGAGAAGGGCACCGCTGCCGTCGGGGGAACAGTCGTCCACCGCCACGACCTCGACGCTGTCGAAGGACTCCGGTGACCCCAGGATGGAGTCCAGGCACTCCGGCAGATACTCCTGCACCCGGTACACGGGCAGGACGACACTGATGAACACCGCTTTCTCGGGCGGCTTCGTGGCCGGGCTGTCATTTGATGCCACATTTCCTCCAGGCAGGTGTCAGCGTGCACGCGTTGCCCGGGCCGGGGCATGACCTACGCCCGGCCCCCTTCCCAGGCGGACCGACCTGTCGACGGATGCACACCACCTCAGGCGCACACCTGTACGCGGACCGCGGCAGATCCTGGCACGCACTTTAGTCCTACACGGTGTAGGACTTCCAGGGAGACCTCTGCGTCGACAAAGGTGGCACCCGACTCGGAGATACCGGGGGCGGCGTCACCGCACCCAGCCCCCAGCCAAAACACCACCCGAAAGGACGAAACAGCGCAGGATCGGCCGGACACTCCGTGGACCCCCTCCCGGCAGATCTTTCCGGCGACGAGGTCGGCCGTGGCAACGATGGCGGAGCACCCGGAGACAGCCGGCCCCACGGGCACCGGGTGGCGTGCTCCCTACGAGGGCGTGGCAGACTCGGCGGCGCGCCGGCGTCTACACGGTCGTAAAACTTTGACGAGACTGTAGACAGCGAAGGGAAGGGAACATCAACTCGTGAACCCCGGATCCGCTGCCCACAGGCGGCGGCCAGGCAGCCTGGAGGCCGAGGTGCTCGCCCTGCTGCAGTCCGCCCGCCGCGCACTGACCGCCGGCGAGTTGCTGCCGCGCTTGGGCGACGACCTTGCGTACAGCACGGTGGCCACGGTGCTGTCCCGGATGCACGACAAGGGCGTGCTGACTCGGACCAAGCAGGGCCGCTCGTACACGTACACATCGATGACGGACGCTCCGGGCATGACCGCTCGCCGGATGCACCAGGCGCTCGACTCGGATCCGAACCACGGGGCCGTGCTCGCCCGGTTCGTCGACAAGCTGCCCGCCGCAGACGAAGAGCTGCTACGACAGTTGCTGGGCGATCTTCCGGAGGAGCGGTGAGCGCGCCGTGTTGATGCATCTTCTCGTGTACCTGCCGCTGCTCTTTCCCGTCCCGGCAGCGCTCGCGGCCCGCACGCTGGCCGAGCGGCTACAGCCGTGGCTGGCGACCTGGCTGCCGGCCTGCGGCGCACTACTCCTGGCCACGCTCAGCTGTGCCGCCCTGGGTGTTCTGACGGTGGCCGGCCTCGTGCGGCTGCCCCTGGCCGCGCTGTTGGGTGGTTGGTCGCCCGCCGTGGTGCGCGCGGGTGACCCGGTGTCCACCGGTGAGGCGGTGGCAGCCTGCCTTGCGCTGACGGTTGCGGTGACGGCCGGGGCTCGGATGCTGTGGCGGCGGGTGCGCTCGCTGGCCTCGGCCACACTGGAGGCCGCCTGCCTGCCGGGCCCCGACCGGCTGGTGATCCTCGACGACGACGCCCCTGACGCCTACGCGCTGCCCGGGCTGCCGGGACGCATCGTGGTGTCCTCGGGCATGCTCGATGCGCTGGATGAGGCGGATCGCGAGGCCATGGTCGCGCACGAACGCGCTCATCTGGCCTGCCACCACTATGCGTTCGTCGCTGCGGCCCACCTGGCTGCGGCCGTGAACCCGCTGCTGCGGCCGACCGCCACCGCTGTCGCCTACACCGTGGAACGCTGGGCGGACGAGCACGCGGCGAGTGCTTGCGGGGACCGTCGCCAGGTCGCCCGCGCGGTCGGCAAGGCGGCCCTGGCCACGTCCCGCGCCCCGTCTCGCAAGCGCATCCCGGGAGCGATCATGGGTTTTCTGGGATCGCGGCGGCGCCGCGATCCACTCGCCTCCGCCGGGCCCGTCCCTCGCCGCGTGGCCGCCCTGCTCGCCGAACCCCGTACGTACCCGGGGCGGTTCGATCTCCCGCTGCTGCCGCTCGCCGCTGCGGCCGCCGTGATGGTCACCAGCGCACTGTGCGCGTTCGTCGCCGCCCACAACCTGCACGCCGTCCTCGAAAGCGCCGGACCGGGCTGACCCGCACCGCCGCCTGCCGCCCGTAGGCCAACCGCAAGTTTCTACGGCTACCAAACTTCGCAGGCGACATGTCCGGGCGACGCTAGGGCGTGTTTCGAAAGTCCCGTCTGGTCCGCGGCGTCTGGCACGGCGCCTCGCCGCGTTGTCGGGATCGTCCGCGTACGCCCGGTACGAGGACGACCCTCCGCCTTGCGATGCACCGCACCAGACGCCGCGGACCCCGCCCTCCGGGCGGACGACGCCACTTTCGAAACACGCCCTAGTGCCGCCCACTCGTGACCGGCAATGACGGACAGCCGTCTGGCCTGCCTCACCGTCGCCCTTCATCGACCGTCACAGGAACAGCTTGAAGCCCTCCTTCTGGTACAGGGCTGTCCACACGTCATGTAGCGGGCCCCAACGGCCCGCGATGCGGGGAACTCGGCGCGCTGTCGGCGTTCCCGCTCCCGGCGGGCCTGGCTTGGGCTATCCACTGCTGAACGCGGGCCTCGACAGCCGCGAGGTCCTTCTCGGTGAGCTGCTGGCCGGTGTCGGCCATGAGGGTCAGTGCTGGACGACTGCATGTGAGGGGGGTCGGCGACCGCGGAACACGTGACCGAGGAGTCACCGCGAGCACCGCCTGCTGCGACTTGGCAGTCGCACCAACTACATTGTCTGCGCCATGAATTGGTCGAATCCCAGGTGCAGTTGACTTCTGCGGGCAGGTGATCGACGGTCCCCACCTCCGTCTCCGCACCGACGTGCCGTGAACCGGCCGGCGCGCGCGGCGGCGGACGAGCGGCCAGCTGCCCGCGATCACCGACGGCGGAACCAGAAGGCCGGGCCACCCAGGGGGACGGCCGAAGGGCGCGCAGGGCGCCCGTGTCCCGCAGCAGTGGAGCACACGGCGCCGACGCGGCCTCCGCCAGGGCAGTCGCACAGCCGGTGGAGGAGCCCGTTGCGCTGCCCGTCGACGAGGGTTGTTGCCCCGACCCATGAACCGGCCCTGGGCGATCGACCGGGCCGGGAGCACACCTTGGCCGGCCGCGGTGGGCCGGCGGGGACGCCGAGGGGCGGGGGTAGCACCCGAGGTGACCCGCTGCCTCCCCCGGCCGGTGCGGTCCTTCGCGGTCTGTTGCCGGAAGTGGAACTGGCCGCAGACGGTCAGGCTCACCTACCGGTGAACAGCTGCATCACATCGTCGGGTTCCGCCTCCTCGGGGTCGAACAGGAGAAGGACGTCGTCGCCGGCCCGGAGCCGGGCGGAAGGACGGCCGGAAACCAGTGTTCCCTGTCGGACGATGAGGCTGACCCATACGTGTTCGCCCACGTCCAGATCGCCGATGGCGCTGCCGTCAGCGGGGGCTCCCTGACTCACGGTTACCCGGCGCACTCCCTCCGGCCGGTTGCTCAGGCGGATTCCGAGAGCCCACGGTTCCAGCTCGCCGGTACGCATGGGCACACTGCACCAGCGGGCGACCAGCGGGAGCAGTGAGCCCTGGACAACGACGGAGAAGGCGACCGCCAGGAAGACGACATCGTAGATTCGGTCGCCGTGCGGCTGGTCCGCGCTGAGGGCGAAACTGCCCAGGAGAATGGGGACGGCGCCCTTGAGGCCGGCGAAGGCGATGAAGACACCTTCTGCCCGGCGCAGTCTCAGAGGCCACAGCAGGAGCGTCATGACCACGGGCCGTGCCACCAGCGCCAGCACCACCGCAAGAGCGATCCCGGTGCCCCAGGCACGCTGCGCGGCGAAGGTCCACAGCGGCACCGTCAGGCCGAGCATCACGAAGGCCACGATCTCCGCCAGGCTGGCCAGCGCGGCGTGGAACCGCTCGATCTCCCCCTTGTACGGCGCCCGGGCATCGCCGAGCGCGACTCCGGCGACGAACACGGCCAGGAATCCGGATCCATGGGCCATGGTCGCGAGGCCGTAGAGAGCGAACGCACAGGCCAGCGTGCGCAACGGGTAGAGGCCCTCGCTGGGCAGCGGAACCTTCTGCATGAATGCCTTGATCGCCAGGCCGCCCAGCACCCCGAGGGCGGCGCCGATGGCCATCTGCTCGGCGAAGACCACGACGACCTGACCGGCCCGTACGGCGGGGGACGTACCCGCTGCACCCAGAAGAGCGCCCATGAGCGCGATTCCGACCGGGTCATTGGCTCCCGACTCGCCCAGGAGCAGCGGGCCGGCTCGGCCTCTGATCTCCTTGCCGCCCAGCACGGAGAACACCACGGCGGGGTCCGTCGGAGCGAGCGCGGTGCCGAGCAGGAGCGCCGAGGTCCAGTCGAAACCGAGGAGCCGGGCCGCGAAGGCCATGACGGCAGCGGTGGCGAAGGTGCCGAGCGTCCCGATCCACGCGACGGCCCCCGCGTTCGGGCGCAGGCGCTGCCAGCCCAGGTCCATGCCACCGTTGAACAGGACGACCACCAGGGCAAGCGACACGACTTCCTGGACGATTCCGATCGACAGGTCCCTGAGGGCGGGAGCCAGGTCGGAGGCCACCGCCGCGGCCAGGAGGAAGAGCGCGGCCGCGGGCACGTGCAGGAACCTGCTGAGCCGGTTCGAGAGCACGGCTGCGACGCCGGCCAGGGCCACCACGGCGACGGCTGTCGCCAACGACACGACCTCCTCCATGACGCCGTGGGCCCCTTTCTCTCCGGTGTCGGCTCTCGGCCCAACGGGTGTGACGCACCCGGGGGACGACGGGCTGACACCACGTCGTCGCGGCTGGGAGTACCGCGGATCGACCATTCCTATGGTGGGGAATTCCCGGAAGCAATGCTCGCAGGAACGCCGCGACGACCAGGACCGACGCCAGGTCGGCATGGATCGCATCAGGGCGCGGGTTCAGGTGAAGGCGCAGAGAGCGCCTCGCGTGGCGTGGCCCAGCCGGTGCTCCGGCGCGGCCGGGCCGGCTCGGCGCGAGCCTGCGCCTGTCCGCCCTGTCGGCTGCGCTGCTGTGCGCCGTCGGCCTGATCCGCCCGGCCGTCGGCTCGGATCGCCGCCGCACGGTGTGTTCCTCGGCCCGGCCGCCGCCGCTCCCGTCCTGGCCAGAAATGTTCGGGCTCCCTCGCAGGTGCGGAACGAGGACCGACCGGGGCTTCCCGGGCGTGAGCGCAACACAGTCGACGGGAGCGGGACCACGCTGCCCCGCGCTCACGCCGGATCGATCAGTGCCAGACCGAGATCGGGGCGGTAGGTCTTCTGCAGCTCTGCCGGGCTGTCCCGGACCATGACTTCGAGCGTCGGCCACACCTTGCCCTCCAGCAGGTGGCCGCCTCGGGTCGTGCCGTCGGAGAGTCCGAGCACGGCGTGCAGATGGGGGGTCGGGCCCTCATCCCCGCGGGCGATGTCCCCCAGCAGCGAAAGCACTTCGCACTGCTCGTCCACCGGTATCCGCCGGTAGTCCTTGGCCTCGCGATCGAACCACCCGACCGTAGCCCGGGAGAAGGCACCCACCGCCGTCACCTGCGACGCACCGAGGTCGCGGTCGCGCACGAACTCGGTGATCCCGGCAAGGGCCTCCTCACCCGCACGGAAGACGACGACGTAGACGGCGCCCGGGGCTTCCTGCACCTGCTGCCACTTCATGCGCGTCTGCGTACCCCTGCGGTGCGCCGTCAACCACGGCCACGGCCCGTGGCGGCCCTTACCGCGCCGTCCTCCTCCAACGGGCGTCGCACCCTGGACGTCGGCGGCCCTCAGCCGTCACCCACCCCGTGGCTCGGCTCCTCATCACCCCTGGGTCACCGAATGCGCACCTTCCCGGAGTGATCAGCGGATCTGCCGCTTGGCCGGGGCGATGGGCGAGGATCTCCGGCGTGCCGGCCCGGTCGTGGGGTGTGCCCGGGGTCAGCCGACCGGGTGGACGGCTTCGTCCGAGGCGCCGGCTGTCGCCACGTCGCGGGGATAGCTGCGCAGGGCCAGGAGGCCCAGTAGTCCTGCAACGGTGAGCGGGGCGAGGAAGAGGAGGAAGGTCCATCTGAGGCCGTTGCTGGGAAAGACGTCGGCCGACATGTAGCCGAACAGCAGAGGAGCGGCCAGTTCACCGAAGGTGCGCACCGCGGTCCGCGCCGATTCGGACGTTCCCCACAGGCCGGAGGGCACGATGTCGAGCCGTGCGGCGTCCAGGGGTGGGTTGGTGGCGGTCACCGTGATGCCACCCAGGAACAGCAGGGGAACCGCCACCAGGGGCGAGGTGGCGAGCAGCGCGGGCGCGAGCACGAACGGGGAAACGAGCAGCGACACCACGGGGACGACGACGCGTCCGTTCTGGCGCCCGGCTCGCAGCAACCGGTCCGCCGCCTGGCCGCCGAGATGGAGGCCGATGACGCCGCCCGTCCCGACGACGATCGCCACCACGCTGGCTGTCGGCCGGCTGATGCCGTACTGCTGGGTGGCGAACAGGACGCCGAAGGTGCGTACGCCGGCGAAGAAGAAGTAGCCCAGTGATGATGCCGTGATCATGATGAGTACCGTGGGGATCCGCAGAACGTACAGGAACGCCCTGGGCACCGGCATGTGACGTGGGTCTTCCCGCAGGATCGCATCGGCGCGCGGGAGGACATCGTGCTCGGCGACCAGCCGCCCGGCCTTGTCGCGGGCGGCGGACGCACCCGTACGCTCGGAGCCCGCCTCCGACTCGCGGGATCCGTTGTCCGTCCCGGCGTCCGCCTCCCCGTGTGATGGCCGCTGACCGCCTCGCCGTGGCTCGTGGGAGTGCCATACGCGCCACGCGAGCAGGGCCGCGGGGGCCGCCGGCCAGGCGATCGACAGGCGCCAGGACCCGAAGGAGGCCAGAGCGGTCGTCATGAGGAGGCCGATGCCCGTGCCGAGGAACTCGCCCATGAGGACGTACGCGTAGAGCTGGGCCCGCCGGGCGACGGGGAAGAAGTCGCCGACCAGGGAGGCGACCGTCGGCCCGGCGGTCGCCGTGACCGCGCCGAGCGCGCCCCTGGTCACGACGAGCCAGGTGAAGGAGGGCGCGGCTGCTGACAGCCCGGTCGCCACGGCCCAGAGCACGATACTGCCTCCGAGCAGCCGGACGCGGACGACCCGGTCGGTCAGCACACCGACCGGCAAGGTGCAGACGGCGCCGGTCAGAGAGGTGATCGAGGCGAGCAGGCCCAGGCTGGTGTGGCCGATGCCGAAGGCCTGTTCCAGGCTGCGCGCGTTCACCGCAAGGGTGCCCTTGTCGGCCCCGTCCAGACTTATCACGAAGGCGAGCAGCACGATGGGGGCCAAGTACCGCTCGCCTCCGACCCGGTTCACGGCCCGGGCACGCAGTCGGCGGGCGACCGACCGGACCGTGTGGCCAGGCCATCGTCTGGGCATGACATCACCGTTCTGTGCGGGGCGCTGTCGGCGCGATGCCGCGCGGACGAGAAGGCGCGCGGCACGAGGGGCGCGTGCTGGGGCGAATCATCCCGGAACGTGTGAGAGAAACCGCTGATCGGCGAGCGCGCTGGCGAGTTCCCCGGCGGCCGTCGGATGGAGCGGGGCCTTGTCGGCAGGCCCTTGGACGTACGGCTGGCTGCTGCACAGTTCGTGTCCGGCGAAGTGCGGCCGCGCGAAGGGGAAGCCCGCGGCTTCCGCACCCTCGCGCAGTGCGGTGTTGAGCGATGCCAGACGTGCGCGCAGGACTTCGGCCTTCTCCCGGGTGAGCCCTTCGCGCTTGAGGCATCCGATGTCCGGGCCGAAGGGGTCGTAGTACGCGTTGATCAGGACGGTCGGGTGCTGCGGTACGGTGGACAGCTGCCGCAGCAGTTTGCGGTAGTCGAGCGTGAACCGGGTGAGCCAGCTTCGGAAATACGCGTTCGTGGCCCGGTCGTCGCACGCCTCGGCCGCGACGCACAGCCGGGTCAGATCCGCCCAGCGCACGTCGTTCGCTCCGATGCTGATGATGAGCGCGGCAGCTTTCGTCGCCCGTTGCGCCTGGGCGAGCTGGGCGAGCTGGGCCGGGGCTACACGGTCACCCACGATCTGCACACCGAGGATGCCGTCGCGGACGGTGGCACCGGAGCAGGCCAGGTTGAGCACGTCCCAGCGGTTGGCCTTGGCCAGGGCCTGCGCGTAGGAGTCGGCGCTGCGACCGCACGCCGTGTCACCCGCATCGTCTGACCGGCGGCCGACACTGTCTGCATCGGTGTGATCCGCACCGACAGCCATGTGGCCGCCACGGCCAGCAGCACGAGAACGAGCGTGTACGGTACCGCGACCGTCAGCCGTCTCAGTGAGGGGCGAGCCACGTGCCCTCCTTCCACCGACCATGGTGCGGCAGGATCTTGCACCATGCTCCCAGGCGCGTGGTGGCTGCGCGTCCGCCGGTCACTGTGGGGCCGCCGTTGTCAGGGGCACAGGGCCGGGTGCGGTCATCGTGCTGATCGTCTTCGGGCTTCGACCTGGCTCCGGCCACCCCTCGGTGGTCGTCGCCATCACGCGGGGCGCGGGCATGAACGATCATCGATGAGCGTGGAGAATCACCCGTCCGGCGTCTGCGCGACAAGGCCGGTCCGGATCAGCCCAGCACCGCTGACCCGGATCAGACCAGTGCCACGGACGGCTGACCGGCGGAGTCGGCCCTAACCGGACATCCGACGGCCGTGACCGACGGTGAGGCCGACCACGAGGCTCGTGGCAACGAAGCCCAGCAGGGCTGTTACTCCGCCCACCCAGCAGTTGTTCCAGACGATGCCTGCGCGTGCGCCGTGGGAGGCGGTGACCACCCAGGGAGAGATCACAAGCCAGACGCCGAACGGAACCGCCACCCACGCCAGGCGCAGCATGCGCTCGGGGACGAGTGCCAGGCCGAGTCCGATCATGCCGACGGTGATGCCGACAATCAAATTGTTGACGGTGATATTGGGCTCCCCCGAGAAGTGCACGACCCACGGGGATATTGCGGCGTACACGCCGGCCAGAAGAATCAATCCCTCAAGAGCGATCGCACCACTGCTGGAAGCCGTGCGTTCGAGCCGCTCCCGCATTTCCGCTATGTCGGGATGCATGGTCATGCCGGTGGAGTGTTGCGGATACGACATCGTCGTCGTCTCCTCTCCGGAAGTACGGCTGCTGTCCTTTTGTCGAGTTCCCCGGGCAGAGGGAACGACCCGCCTTTCACCACGGCATTCGCATAACGGGCAGGGCTGGCGGGCTCAAGAGGCCGGCAGTGTCAGCACCTGGTCCTTGTAGTCCACGGTGATGGTCCCGAATCGGCTCAGCACGTCGGAGCCGAGCAGCCCCTGGATGTGCACACCGCCCTGCGGGGGTCTTCATGCGGATCACCGTCGCATCAGCCCCACCCAGGTCGACCGTGCCCGCCTTCCAGCTGCGCAGCCGGACCTGGGATGCCTTTTCGGTGCCGGTGACGCCAGCGATGGGCCGCCGTTCACCCGTTCGGGGCAGGTCCGGCTTCCGCGCCACGTCGCTGTCGACGGCACTGGACGCTCGCTGCACGCGAGCACACGCTGCAACTGCACCCGCAGTTCGTGTACTGCACTGTGCTGCGTCGCTCTCCTGCCACGCCAGACCCAAGGAAATGTGACAGGCGTGCGATGTGGGCCGGACGAGTGGAGTGGCGGACAGGGCTCCCTCGGGGCCACCGGCGGAGTGCACCGAGGTTCCGGACGGGTACCGTGGTACGGGCCGCACATCGGGCCGTGGAGTCAGCGCAATGGCTGCCGGCTCACGGTGTCAGAGGGCCGTGGCCGATGCACGCTGGATTCGCAGCAGGCGACGCGAGGCTCCCACGATGTACATCGATCCCCAGCGCAACGACTGAGTCCGAGGAGGCCCGCATCCGCCGACGCACCAGCCAGAAGCTTGATCGGCTGCCGATCGCACAGATCCGCCTGTGGGCCGCCGACCGCGCCCTTGTCTCCAGAGATCGGGCGGCGTTCGAACGCCGGCTCGAAGCCAACGGACTCGACGGCCCAGCCTGATTTCGGTCGGCGGCAGCCTGGGCATCTGCTCGCCCTTCCTCTCGGGTCCCGGCCCGGGAACAGGCAGGTCCTTGCTCGATCGGCCGAAAGCACTGCTCAGAGACCTGAAGTCGCGGGCGCTCGTCGGGTGTTGACGGATCTTCCCTGCGGCCACCGTCCTGCTGTGACGGACGCGCGGACGGAGAATGGCCGCGCCTGTCAGTCACCAGGATGGGCTGGCGCTTTCAGCTTCCAGCCGCTGCCGGTACAACCGCTGTGCAGCGGCGGGAACCGGTGGCCCATGACGTCCGTGCTGTACTCGTGGCCTCGTGCGCAGTCACATGCGTAGATGCCGGACACCGGCACCACTTCGCCCGGGCGATAGATCTGGTCACGTTCAGCGTTCATGCATCCTGTCTACAGTGTCTTGTCGACGCACGTGCACCAGCGCCACCGGGCGTGGCCCACATGGATCAGGCGAGGCATCCGGCGCTCCGGGCATCCCGCCGGAAGGCTTCCCTCCGCAATCCCTCTCACGGGGGTGGTTGTCATTCGTCGGCCAGCAGCGATTCCACGGCGGCGTGCAGTTCCTGCGGAGTCGTCGCACCGACCCGGCGCACGACGCCGTCGGCGCCGACCAGGACGTTGGTCGGGACACCCGTGATGCCGAGGCGGGCGGCGTACTCGCCGGTCTCGTCGAGGAGCACCGTGCCCTCGATACCCCAGACGGCGCAGAAGTTGCGGGCCTCCTCGGAGGCGTTCACGCTCTCCCAGACGTTGATCATGATCATGTCCAGCCCGGACCGGGCGGTACGGCGGCGCAGTTCCTCCAATACCGGCGCCTCCGCGTTGCAAGGGCCTCACCAGCTGGCGAAGAAGTTGATGACGTACCTCTTCTCGGCCCATTCGCGTGTGGTGCGGATCCGCCCGCCGCGCAGGTCCGGCAGGGAGAAGTCCGGCAGCCGTCGGCCTTCGGCGGGGTGGGCCGTTGCCGGCCGGCCGCCCGGCAGCCACGGGCGGTCCACCACGGTCAGGGTGCCGCTGCCGGCGTTGGACACCAGCAGCCTGCCTGTGGCCGGGTCGGTGACGCAGTCCCCCGGGCCGTTGCCGACGGTGATGCGGTGGCTCTCCGCTCCCGTGCGTCTGTCGTAGACGCCGACGGTGCCCGCGCCACGGTTGCACACGTACAGCAGTCGGCCTCTCTCCGTGGCGTGCAGCCCCACGGGGGCGCGCTCGGTGGGCATCCGGGCCACGACCCGGCCGTCGGAAGCGGAAAGCACGACGACGGTGCTCGGCAGTGACTCGGCCACGTACAGGAGGTTCCCACCAGGGACGACCTCTGCCTTGCACGGCCCGTCGCCGACCGCCACTCGCCCGAGCGGCCGCAGTGTCGCACTGTCGAAGACGGTGAGGGACGCCGAGAGGAAGTTGGTGCAGTAGGCGCGTCCGGTGACGGTGTCGACGGCGATGCTCCCGGCCCCGAGTTCCGCAGGGACGGTGCCGATCACCTCCAAGCGGTCGGCGTCGATGGCGGTGACCGTGCCCGCAGCGGTGTCGCCGGAGAAGACGCGACGCCGTACGACGTCGTGTCCCAACCCGGCGGGGTAGGCCCCCACCCCGATCTGCGCCACGCGCGCGCCGGAGTCCGCGTCCAGCACCGTCACCGTGTCCGAGCGTGCGTCGGCGGTGAACACCCGGCGGGTCGGTGGGTCGAAGACCACCGGGATGGGTTCGGTTCCGACCCCGGCCCGCCACGTGACCGCGCAGCGGTCCAGATCCACGGCGGTCACCGCGTTGTCCCGGCTGCAGGCCACGAACGCCCGGCGTGTGCCGGCATCGACCGCGATGGCCTCCGGCCCCGCGCCGACCCGTACGTGTGCCAGGACCCGGTGCGTGACGTCGGCCCGGCAGGCGGCGCCCTCGACAACCTCGTGCGCCTCCGCCGGCCTCTTCTCGTCCATGCTTTCAGGAGTCCCCGGCGCAGACCGGGGAAAACGCATCTGCACCACGTGACACATCCGGCTTGCGCTGTCTCTCGGACCGTGAGAAGCCGGCTGACCCGTGTATCTGACCCGTACATCGGACCGAGCCGGAATCGGCCCGCGGACGACGGCCCGCGGAGGTAGATCGCCGGCGGCAGCCGGTCAGGGGGAGACGGCGGGCGGCCCGCACGCCGACGTCTTTTCCCATTCCGCCGGACTTCGGCAAGAACATGGGTCCGATACGGGCTGCCATTGCCGGACACATGACGGGACCGGGACTACTTCGGGGGACGTTGGCGACGACAGCGACAGGAACGGCGAGGAAGCGGTGATCGCCCGGGTCAGCGCGCAGGACGTACTGATCAGCACGAAAGACAGCCTGCTCGTATGCGTATCTTCTGGCACGGTGCCGGAAGTACCGGACATCTTCGCCGCCGAAGTGCGCAACGCCGTCGTGGAACAGTGTCAAGTGGCCCTCAGCCGCTCCCGCCGGGTCTCCATGAGTGTCCGCGGCCCGCCGCGTGCGTCTTCGAGGCCGCCGAGGGCAGCGGCCACCAGCCCGGTGATGGCTGCCCGGTCCAGGCCGCGGGCGGCCGGAGCGATTCCGCCAGACGGGCCCGGTCTGTTTCGTCGTCGCCCAGAACCCGGTCGATGGTGTGCTCGGCGTCCTGGTGGACGGCGACCAGCATGACCTCCACCCGTAGTTCACGCACCAGATGGGAGAGGAAGACGACGAGACACAGGACGCTCGCCAGCGCGAGGACGAAGGCCACGCTGACCGCCAGCTGGGGCACGAACTGCTTTCCGGAGCCGTCGCCGGTGCGTACCGTACGCAGAACGGTGAGCGCGTAGGTGAACGCCGTCAGCAGCAGGGCCAGCGTCACCTGCACATGAGGATCCGTGGAGAAGGTATGCAGCAGACGGGGCGAGTACTGGCTGCTTGCCATCCGGAGCGCGACGACCGTGAGGGAGAACGTCAGTGCCGTTACCGTGATCAGTGAACCGGCGATGGTCTGGAGGACGGTACGGGCGGCCTCGGCACCGCCACCGAAGAGGAGTGCAGTGACGCGTGGCGGCACGCTGCAGCCGAGGCGTCGGTCGAGTTCCGGCAGGCCGACTCCGGCGGCAACCGCCAGGGCGACTCCCAGGGCCGGCAGCGGCCACAGTCGCGCGCGCAAGGCTCCGTGAATGCGTCTCACCATTACCCGCCAGGTTCCTCCGGGCGGACAGCCAAGAGAGCAATGCTCATGACCTGTGGATCGGGCTCGGGAGGGGTGCCTCGCGGAACACGGAGGGCGTACCTTCCCGGTGATCGACTTCTGGTCGTCGAGTAGGCCCGCGTTGCAGCGCGGGTCGCGGTGCCTGACGGCTCGCGCTGCGAGCCGTCGCCGAACTACAGGGCAGCTACCCGGGTCCTCACGGCGGGACGGTCCCTGATCACCGACTCATCGTGCCGACGTGGAGCCAGACCCGGGCGGGTAGTTGCGGCTGTTCGAGGAAGTCCCTCAGATGCTGGAGCGCATCCGACTCGATCCTCTCCAGTGTCGTGCGCACATCCGCGGCCGCTGAAAGGGTCACCCTCACCTTGAGGTGCGGATAGCGGGCACTGTGCGTCAGCCGGGCATGAGCCTGACGGACACCGTGGTAAGACTCGATCTCGTCCTCCAGTGCCCCGGTGACGGCATCGGCGCTGAGTGTGGTGGCGCCCTTGCTGCGGTCCGCCTCGAGAGGCAGGCTGCGTACGTCATCCGGTCTCAGCTGAGCCATCGCGGCCATCAGGCCGAGGACGACGACGAGCGCGCCGATGAAGCCGATCAGCGGCCACACCCACGGTGTCATGGCGGCGTAGTGGCGTTCCGCGGCGGTGAGAAGAGACGCTGAGGGGCCTGCCGTACCCAGGACCCCCAGGCCATACAGGAACGCCAGAACACCCCCGGCCAGCAGACCCAAGCCGATCACGGCGAGGGCGACGCGGTTGGCCCTGTCGAGGTGCCGGATCATGGCTTCCCCCTGGCTGTCCGTACCTTCACGGTGATCTTGTACGAAGGGGCGGGGCGGATCGCCTCCAGCCGCTCACGAGTGGCGTCCGCGATGCGTTCCCGCATGTCCTGTCGCTCGCGCAGGGGGGTGGTGACCCTCACTTTCACCCGGCGGCCGCGCAACCTCACGCGGTGGTGGTCGACTCCGTCCACCTGGCCGACCGTCCCGTCGACACTGCGGCGCAAACCCCGCCTGGTCAGCAGGGCGCGGGTGCAGTCGTTCGTGCTGTCCACGCGCACGGCCCGCGGATGACCGCGCGACAGGGCAGCCCACAGAAGGAACATCCCGGTCAGAGCGGTAGCGACTGCCACCGCCATGATGGGTCGCTCACCCCACTGGTTGCTCTCGAGCTCGGTCGTGATGGCACGTTGCGGCCAGACCACCGGGGAGTTGCCCGTGCCGACCGCCACCACGTCGATGGCCAGCGCCGCGCCGGCCGCGGTGATGATCAGGGAGATCAGGGCGACGAGGATCCTGCGTGGGACACGCCTCATCGCACTCTCCGGGTGGGTTGAGACGGCGATGGGAGGTGGGTGACGTCGATGTCGACATGGTCCACGCGCAGGCCGGTCAGGTGCTCCACCCTTTCGATGATGTGCTCACGCAGCCGCCGGGTGGTAGCGCGGGCTGGGCACGGCCAGACGAGGTAGACCGTGACGGACAGGGACGTCGCCTGTCCACCGACCCAGGCAGTCACGTGGGACGTGCGCTCCGTGCCTTCACGGCCAAGAGGCATCCCGAGCAGGCGCGGAGCGACACCCCCGACGCGGCCGGCCTCCCGTACCGCCAGCGCGGCGATCTTCTCCACCACCCGTTCGGCGACGACCGTGCGCCCGGGGCCCTCACTCGGCGCGGGCCGGTCGAGCTCCGAGTTGACGGCGGGACCGGTGCTGCTGCCGCTCATCAGCGACTCCTCGACCGGTGGGTACCGGCGCGGTAGGCGTCACGGGACGCCTTCAGATCGAATCCGCCCTCGGCGATCCAGCCGACGAGCAGGCCGATCAGTCCAAGGCACAGAACAACGAAGAAGGGGATGACGCCGCCGAAGGCGCCGGCGAAGCCCAGTGCCACGCCGAAGGCAAGACCGAGAGCAGTGGGAGACGGATACACAGCACACCTCGAAAGAAGATCCTGGGGGTTCAACGAGCGGATTCGCCCGCCGGGGGGCCGTCGAGGTCAAGATCCTCGACGACCACGTCGACCGTGGCGCCCGGCGCCGCAGCGACGACGGCGTCCCTCACCTGAGCAACGATTTCCGGGATCGAGTGGCCATACCAGGCGACGACGTGCACTCGAACCGCCCTGCCGGACACTTCAACGCCGGGTACTCGCCGTCTGGGCAGGTAGGCGGACGCACCGAACGGCCCGGCAGTCACTCGGCTGACCAGTCCGCAGCCAGCGACCGCATCGGCAATCCGCCCTGGGTCGAACTCGCGGCCGTTCCCCGTCATGCCGCAGTTCTCGGCGGCAGCGTCGCTGTCATTGCGGACAGGCGGCTCGTTCACTGCACCCGGGGGCCCGTTGACGCACCTTCTTCTTCCTCGGACTCGGGCAGATGGACGTCGTCGACCGCGATGTTGACCTCCACCACCTCCAGGCCGGTCATGCCCTCGATGGACTTGATGATGTTGCGCCGTACGCCGTTCGCCAGGTCGATGATCGAGACGCCGTATTCACAGACGATCACGACGTCCACCGCTGCCTGTGTCTCCCCGACTTCCACGGACACTCCCTGGGTGACGCTGGGACCGCGCGACCCGGGAATGCGCTCACGGACGGCTCCCACAGCCCGCGATCCACCGGTGCCCAGGTTGTAGACACCGTCGACCTCGCGTGCGGCTATGCCGGCGATCTTCTGCACCACCGCATCGGCGATGGTGGTCTTACCGTGTTCCGTCACCAGATCCCCGCGCCCGTCACCGGACCGGTTTCCGGAGGGCCCTGTCCTCGACGTCGACTCTGTCGATGAAGTGCTCATTGCCTGGGCTCCTAGATAAAGAGAGATCTTCAGTCCCTTTATGTCACGATATGACGGCCTTGGCACCACGGCTTCCTCCGGTCAGGACGCCACTCGGCAGATGAAGTTGATCCGCTGACCCGTCTGCGCCTCACACGGGGAGCCTGCCGTGACCCGCTCTGGGGTAAGGCGTCGGGTCCACCTCGCGGGTACTCGCGCTCGTCGGCGATCGGCGGGCCGATCAATCGTGGCCCAGGCCCTGTGCCGGGACACCGCCGCCCTGTACCGCTACCTCAACCACGGCCTGGGGGCGGTCAAGGGCGATCCAGATGTGTGCCGCACGGTCACCCGGACCTGACGCGACGGAGCGCCGACCGGCTGCCTGTCTCTGACGGCAGGCAGTAGGAGCGGGCCACCGCGAGGAAACAAAGGACCGGCAGCACGAGTGCGAGCAGGCCGGTGCCGAGGAGGCGGCCGGTCCGGAAGCGGCCGGCCGCACGGGGAGCCAGGACGCCCCTGGGGTCGAACAGGACGGTGACCCGTTCGCCGACCGTGGTGCGGGCTTGGCACCCGCGTCGTTCCGCGCTGGGGACCGAGCGCCTTTGCACGCACAGGCGGCGCAGTGTGGGCGCTGCGCCTACTGGCAGCCTTCACCCGGCAACGTGCCCGTGCTGTTCAGCTCCCGCCCGCCGACGGTGCCTGTGACCTTGACCTGCGCGGCCTGTCCGTTCGATCCGGGGGCCTGCGAGATCCGGACGGGGCCCCCGTTGCCCGCGAGCCGCGTAACCACGCCGGTCAGTGCCTCGTACGACAAGGTCAGCGTGCCCGTGGCGAGGTTCGCCTCGGCGCTCCGCGCGGCCAGGGAGGTCACCGTCACGCCGTGCAGGTCGAGCCGGAGGTCCTGGACGGGAAGGTAGCCACCCTGAGCGTTGCTCGTGGTGTCGATGGTGAACTGCCTGGCCGTCAGCTTGACATGGTCGAAGTTCTGGCTGAACGCCTGGGTCAGGAAGGGGAAGCCCTCGATCGACACGCCCAGGTGGCCGTCGGTGGTGTTGCTGTAGTCGTACTTCTCCGCGGCGAGTTGGGTGGCCTCCTTGTCGGCGCATGTGAATCCCCCGTGTCATCTGCCTCATGCGGAACGCGGCGCGTTCGGGTTCCGATCATGCATGATCGGCGGACCGGGCAACAGCCGTGCAGAGGGGAGGACGGGTCCACCACCTTCATGACCGGCAGGTCGACGTGGATTCGCGTCGGATGCGCACCGCCAGGGAGGCATCAAAAGGCCGTCAGAAACGCATACTTGATTCTGCGGGGAGCTCTCGTGGTGAACCTGATGGGGAGTGGCACGGTGAGTGGTGGGGGCGAGGGGCTGGGCAAGGTCGGGGTGCGGCTCAAGTGGGACCCGAGCCCCCTGGGGGAAACGCCCCGACATCTCGACATCATCGCCGCGACGTACGCGGTGCACACCCCGTACGGACGGCCGGTGTACGTGGTGCACCACGACAGCCGGTCACCGGACGGCACCATCAACATGAGCCGGCACAGTCGGACCGGCATGGGTTTCGGGTTCGTCGAGGTGGTGGTCCTGGAATTCGACCGCCTGTCGGACGTGTACGGGCGTGTGGTGGTCGGTGTGGCCATCCACCAGGACGGTGGGCCCCGACCGTTCCGGGACATCGCCAACGCCGGGGTGGTCGTCGTCCATGGGTACGAGCAGTTGCTCGTGGACGACTTCTCCCAGGTCGCCGACTCCACAGCGGCGACGGTCGCCGAGTTCACCCGCGACTCCTACGGAGCGTGGGAGATGCGCGGGATGGTCAGGGGCTTCGACACCGACCCGGTGCTCTTCACCGAGCAGATGGGCAGCCGGCAGCACTGATTGCTCTCCGGGGGCTTCTCGATCAGCGGCGCTTTCCCTACCGTTCCGGAGGACACTGGAAACAGGTGCTGGTGCTCGTGGGGGGTGTCGGCTCGTGGCGATGAGACCCGTTCGGCGAAGATCGCTCCGTGCAAGGCTCTGGCGGTTCAGGCGCAGTCCGCTTCGCCGGGTGAGCGATGTCGTCGAGGCGTGGCTGCTGCTCATCGCGTGGGTCGTGGGGGTACTGGGGGGTGCGACCGCCGGCGTGTTGGCCGCGATGGTGGCGGACCGGGGCTTCGAGGAGGAGCGATCCGGGCGGCGGGAGGTCGTGGCGGTCCTCGTGGAGAACGCCCGGGATGCGGTGTCTGGTCACGCGGACGTGAGCAGGGCCAGTGCGATGGTCCGGTGGACGACGCCCGATGGCCGAACCCGCACCGGCCGGACAACGGTGACCGCGCACAGCCGGGCGGGGACCCGAGTGCCGGTATGGACGAATGCGCGGGGTGACCTGGTCTCGCAGCCCGCGGAGGAGTCCGATGCGGTGGTGAGGTCTTCCTTCGTCGGCGTTGCCGCGACCGCGGTTACCGGAGGCGTGGCCTGGGGTTCCGCGCGAGCCGCCCGTGCCCTGCTGGACCGGCGTCGGATGAGGCAGTGGGCGCTGGAGTGGGAGCGCGTCGACATCCGGCGGGGTGGCAGGACCGCCTGATCCGCCACCCCGGGGGCTTGCGACTTCTGGGTTCAGGCAGCTTCCGCCTGGGCCTCGACGTCCTCGATGCCGGTGGGCCGACCGGCCCGGTTCCAACGGACGTACAGACCTGCGGCGATCAGCAGCGTGGCCAGCAGCGACAGCACCGGCCAGCCACGCAGCAGGTTCACCAGCAGGGTGAACGCCACAGCCGCCGCGGCGACCCCGTTCAGCCAGGCAAGTGCGGGCTTGCCCTCGGTGCGGGCGAATCGGGTCATGGCGAGCAGGCCCACCAGGAAGCTGACGAAGACCGCAACGGCGTAGAAGAGGACGAGTTCCTGCTCCTGGCCGGCCGCCGCGACGATGATGAGCGCGGCGGCAGCGAGGTAGACCGCCACGGACCAGTACGGCGTGTGGTGGCGGTTGGTCCGGCCGAGCACCGGCGGCAGCACGCCGGGCTGCTCGGGCGTACCCGACAGGGCCTTGAGCAGGCCGGGGCCGGCCTGGAAGGAGGAGCTGGCCGCGGCGAGCAGCAGCAGCGAACTGGTCAGCTGGAAGGCGTCATACAGCCAGCCCGGACCGGCGGCGGCGTGGGCGATGTCGGCGATCTGGGTGGAGTCGGCGCCAGGGATGCCGATGTGCAGCTGCACCGCGAGCGCGGTCAGGGCCAGGGTGAGGCCGCCGACGATCACCACCAACAGGGCCAGGGTGCCGCGGCCGAAGCGGCGGCGGTGGGTGTCGTCGAGCTGGCCGAGCTGGGCGATCGCGGTCGAGGGGGCCTCGATGCCGGTGGCCAGGGCCATCGCGACCGGGAACGCCAGTACCACCGCGAGCATTGCCGAGTGCCCGGGGCTGGCCGTCGAGGCCGCGTGCCCGGTCGTGTGGGGTGCGGCGAACCCGAGGATCAGCACGGCCACGGAGACCACGACGAACGCCACGGTCATGAACGCGAACAGCAGCCTCCCGCCATGCCCGAACCAGGTCAGCCCAGCGACCACGAGCAGCAGCACCAGGGCGAGCGGGATGCGTATGGGGGCAAGCGCCGGGAACAGGGCTATCACCGCGCTGGCGGCGGCCGCGATCGAGATGCCGATGGTCAGGACGAAGTCGACCACCAGCGCGCCGATAGGCAGGAACGTCCAGCGCGGCCCGAACGCCCGTGCCGCGGCTGCGGCCGCACCGCCGCCCTTGGGGAAGCGGCGTACCAGCTGCCAGTAGTTGGCGGTGACCACCACGACCAGCCCGATCACCAGGCTCATCGTGGGCAGCAGCAGGGCCAGGTCCCCGTGCAGGGCGCGCAGCGCCGCCTCGATCGCGTAGGCGACGGAGGACACCGGGTCGGCGATGACCGCGAAGGCGAACGCGAAGAAGAGGACGGAGCGGCGCGGGGTGCGTCCGCGCAGGGCAACGGGGGCCGCCGGGTTGACGGCGGCCTGGCTGGTGGCAGGCACGTGAAGGCCTCTCGTAGAAATGGAAGAGACTTCGCCGACCAGACTTCCCGGCACACCGACGACAACAGTACGTCAGGAAGGCATCAGTGCACCATCAGCGGGGCGTCAAGGATGCGTCAAAGCGACTGGGTAACTGGCGCTTCCCGGGCTGGGCCACCAGGCATGTGCCTATCGTCATGGCATGCGAGGACGCATCCCAGCCATGAGGTCGGCCCCCTCCGGTGGTATGGCGGCTGCGGACGGGACCGTAGTCGACAGGCGGTGGGTCGGCGACATCCGGTCGGCGTGTACGTGCACGGCCATGAGCCCGGGAATGCTGTTCGTCATTGATACCTGGGCGGGAACGCTTGATCCGGCCCGGGCTCTCATCTGGTGCTCCCGCGGTCACCGAGATGGGGATGAGGACACGGATGGTGCCGCGCACCAGGTCGGCCCAGAAGTTGCCCAGCTCACCGGTGCGGGAGCGGGCGAAGCCGCGCACCGGCGCGACCGCGACGGCGATGCCGACTGCGGCGGAGACGAAGTTCTGCACGGCCAGGCCCATGGTCCGGGTGACGACTGCCAGTTCGTGTTGGACACAAAGGAGGCGGCCGTGTTGAACGCCTGGTCGGGACTGATCGGCTTGAAGCCGAGCGAGACCGGCAGCTTGTCCTGGACCCGCTGGAGCAGGTACAGGAACAGCACGCTCACCGCGGAGAAGGCGAGCACGCCCCGCAGGTAGGCGGGCCAGCGCATCTCGGCGTCCGGGTTGGCGCCGACCGAACGGTAGATCCACCGCTCGATGCGCAGGTGCTTCTTGGAGGAGTAGACGCGGCCATGCAGGACGGTGCACCAGGGCGAGCGCGCCGATCAGAGCGGTCACCAGGAGCACGTCGGCAAGGACGGGGCTCATGTCTGTTGTCAGAACCTCTCCGGGAAGATCAGGGCGAGGACGAGATAGCCCAGCAGGGCGACGGCCACGACCAGGCCGACGATGTGCTCGGCGGTCGGGCCTTGACCAGCCTCGACGCTCGTCATCAGCCGCTACAAGGTGGCCGGACCGAGCGAAGCGTTCATCGTCACCGGTCGGCGCGGCAAGAAGGCCACCGATCCGGAGACCGGGAGGGTCTTCACCGACGAGAGCGGGCAGAAGGTCGTGGTCGGCGGCGGTGTGTTCGTCGTGCCGTTCGTGCAGCAGAATCCGCGCCGCGTCGCGGCCTGCTCGCCGAGAGCGCGACGCTCTTCCAGTTCCTTCCGGGTCAGGCGGCGTCCGGTGACGGAGACCAAGCCGGACTCCGCGCGTATCCGCGCAAGTACTCCGTCGTTTCCGGCTCTGCCACTACGTCCTTCCGCCCCTCTTGCCGCACTGCTGACGAATTCTTGACGGTCCGCGGCTCAGGGAGAGTAGCCGATGCTGCCGCTGGCTCCGCACTGCACGGCGAATGGCGCCTCGCTCCCCAGGCGTTCCGGGTTGTCCCCCATCGTGATCGGCAAAGCCACAACCGTGTTTGGACCGACGCCCACCACGCTGAGCAGCTGCGGTGCGTGGCGTACCACGCGCAGGGCCAGGCGGTCCTTCAAGTCGTGGATCGGCTCGTGAGCTGTCCGATTCGCTGAGTCAGCAGAAGCAGTGTGATGCGGGTGGCCTGCAGAATCGCGTCTTCACCGCCTCCGCCGTTCTTGCCGTCGTCGGCGAGCCCTGCGCAGACACGAAAGCCTGCGGGTGTGGCCCCGCCACGGGACAGGACCCACCGAGTCTCCCCACACCGACGGCATCTCGACCCGAGACCGCAGGCTTTGCTCGGTCCCACCTCCGGAGTAGTTCCGGCGGCGTCTGCCGGAGTCGCCTGAACGAGTTGCACGGCCTGACCCAGGTGATCGCGGTACTGCCGTTGCACGCGGCCTGGTCGGGGATGACGTCGTACGACGTGGGCAAGCCGCGCCCGCGCATGGACCCGTGCCGCACCTTCCTGCATCCCAGCTCGCCTCCCGCGCCCGGACGGCCGCATGACGGACATGCCGGAGCCGCCTACGGCTGCAACGGAGTGAGATGGCCACAGGAAGTGATCAGTGGGCGCGCGCGATGGGCTGTTCGGACCAGATGGTCTTGTGGTTCTGGCCGTGGCGGCAGCCCCAGCGCTCGGCGAGTTGGGCAACGAGGAACAGGCCGCGTCCACCCTCGTCGGTGGTGTGAGCGCGGCGCAGACGCGGTTGGGCACTGTTGGAGTCGGTGACCTCGCAGACCAGAACGTGCTGGCGGATCAGTCGCAGCAGGGCCGGCGGACGACCGTAGCGGATGGCATTGGTGACCAGTTCACTGACGATGAGCTCGGTGGGGAAGAGGAGGTCGTCCAACCCCCATGCGGTGAGCTGGCGGGTCGCCCACTCCCGGGCGTCCGAGACAGCAGCCGGATCGGCCGGTATCTGCCAGTGGGCGGTGTCCTCGGCGGGTACGGCGCGGGTGCGTGCCAGCAGCAGGGTCGCGTCGTCACGCGGTGCTTCCTCCACCAGACTGCCGAGGAGGGCCCTGCCGGTCTCCTCCAGCGCGCGGTCCGGGCGGCAGGAGGTGGCAAGGGCATCGGTCAGCCGCTGGAGCCCGTCGCAGACGTCGTATGTGACTTGCTGGACCAGGCCGTCGGTGTAGAGCGCGAGGACGCTGCCCGGCTCGAGGTCGATCGTGGTGGTCTCGTACGGCATGCCGCAGACGGCGAGGGGCGGCCCCGGGAGTATGCCGACGGCTTCGGCACTCCCGTCGGGCCGCACGAGCACGGGCGGCGGGTGCCCGGCACTGGCCATGGCGCAGCGTCGGGTGACCGGGTCGTAGACCGCGTACAGACAGGTGGCGCCCATGACGTCGTGGTCGCCGGGGGGGGCTTCCGCCGCGAGGCGCTGGACCAGGTCAGCGAGACGCGTGAGCAACTCGTCCGGCTCCAGTTCGAGATCGGCGAGGGTCTGGATGGCAGCCCGCAGACGGCCCATGGTGGCACTGGCGGGTATGCCACGGCCGATCACGTCTCCGGCGACGAGGGCCAGCCGGAGAGCGGGCAGGGGTATGGCGTCGTACCAGTCGCCGCTGGTGCCGCCCCCACGGTCTGTGGGCAGGTAGACGCCGGCGGTCTCGGCTGCCGGAGTGTCGGTCGTGGCCGGGGGAAGGAGTCTTTGCTGCAGGGCCATGGCCGCTCTGTGCTCGCGCGTGTAGCGGCGGGCGTTGTCGATGGCGAGTGCTCCCCGTGAGGCGATCTGCCTCATGAGATCCACCTCGTCCGCGATGAACGGTTCGGACGGACCGGTGCGCCAGACCACGATCGCGCCGAGGGTGACGCCGCGGGCGTGCAGCGGTGCCACCATCACCGCCTGCACGTCGTGCGGGAGGAACTGCTCGGCCGCATGTGGGCCGCCGATCAGGGCGACGTAGTCGTCCCGGTCGTAGACGACCGTCTCGCCGTGCTGGAAGCGGCGCAGGAGGGGGTGGTCGGAGAGGGATGGGACGAGGTTGCCGCGCTGGATGCCGGGCGGCCAGTCCGCGGTGGCCGGCGCCAGGGCCGCGTTGCGCAGATGCGGATCTCCTCCACCCAGCCGCTCGGCGGGTTCGTCACCGTCGAAGACGGCTTCCGCAAGGTCGACAGCCGCGAGATCACCGAAGGCGGGTACAAGGACGTCCGCGAGATCCTGGGCGGTCCGCACGACATCCAGGGAGCCCCCCACACGCTCGGCGACCGCATGGGCGAGATCCAGCTGTCGGCGGGCTCGCAGTTGGCCGGTGTCGTCTATGTACAGGGCTGCGACTCCTGCGGGGTGTCCTCGCGCGTCCTCCAGTCGGAAGGCGGACAGCGACAGCGCGTGCCGCCGCGCCGGATGGTGTCGCCAGCTCACTCGCTGGTTCCTGTGGATCACCGGGACGCCCGTCTCGAGCACCTGCCGCAGTACCACTTCGATGGTCTCGGCGTCCTCGGCGCACAGCACGTCGCTCAGTCGGGCGCCGGGCTGTATGGGACGACCGTCGGGAGTGTCCGGCATGGCGTTCGTCTGCACGGTGGTGAGATCCGTGTCGTGCAGGGCGATCGTGATCCGGTTCTGCGCGGACAGTGCGCGCAGGAGGGCTGCGCCGTGCCGGTGGTCGGCGACGTGAGGGGTGGGGGCTGCGAGCACGAGGAAGTCCGCCGAGCCGCTCACCCGTGTGGTCCGGAATGTGACGTCGATCGTGTTGCCGCACTGGTGTCGCAGTCGTACCCGGCCGGTCGCCGGCACGTGTGCGGCCCTGCGCGGGTCGTGCGGGAGGTCGGCCACGAGCTCCTGCACGGGGCGGCCGTGGACCTCGTCGGCGCAGAACCCGGTCAGGTCCTGTGCTGTGCCGGTCCACCCCACCACCGTGCCCCGATCGTCGAGCACTGCCGCGGCCAGACCGTCGAAGGCGGGCGGCCGGCCGCCGGGGCCGGCGCCGAAGACGCTCGTCGCACCTCGAAAGGCGCCTGCCGGGTCGGCGATTTCAACATCCGATGGGTCCATGTCTCTGGCTTTCATTACGAGGTTCAGCGACTACGGCAGATGGGGATCCTGTGGCGGCGGTCGGCGCTCAGCGGGCACCTGTTGGGGACGGAAGGTCCTGTTCGGCCCAGACGACCTTGCCGTCTGTTACGGAGCGGAAACCGCACCTGCGCGACAGCCGACCGACCAGGTGAAGGCCGCGGCCGTGCTCGTCGAGATTGCCGGGATGGCGGGAGCGTGGCTGACCGGTGTTGGTGTCGGAGACTTCGCAGGTAAGCACCCGGTGCTGGATGAGCCGTAGGCGGATCGGGCCGTCGCCGTGGCGGATCGCATTGGTGACCAGTTCACTGACGAGCGACTCCACGGCCGTCACCAGCGGCTCCAGACCCCATTCACGGAGTTTACGGGCGGCCAGACGCCGGGCCGTCGGGACGGTGACGAGTTCGTTCGGCAGATCCCAGGACGCGACTTGGGCGGGTGGCAGGGCGCGCGTCCGCGCAAGGAGCAGGGTGACGTCGTCGGTCGGTGCCTGCGCCGACAAGGTCTCCATCGCCCGCGAGCACAGGTCCTCCAGGGCGGCACCGGGCTGTGCCAGGGCGGCGCCCAGACGCCGCAGGCCGACGTCGATGTCCTCGCCGCGGGACTCCACCAGGCCGTCGGAGTAGAGGGCGAGCACGCTTCCTTCGGGCAGTTCCAGTTCCACGGACTCGAAAGGCACCAGGCCGAGACCGAGGCCGAGCGGGGCTCCGGCCGGCAGGTCGGGGACGGTGACCCCGCCCTGTGCGTCGACGACCAGGGGCGGCGGATGCCCGGCCCTTGCCAGCGTGCACCGTCGGGAGACCGGGTCGTAGACGGCGTACAGACAGGTGGCACCGACGACCGCGGGAAGCCGGTCGGTGTCGTCGGCGTCCTCGTCGTTCAGTCGCCGGACCGTGTCGTCGAGGTGCGCCAGCAGTTCGTCCGGGGGCAGGTCGAGGTCCGCGAGCGTGCGCACGGCGGTGCGCAGCCTGCCCATGGTCGCCGCGGCGTTGATGCCGTGTCCCACCACATCGCCGACGACCAGGGCCACCCGTGCGCCGGACAGCTCGACCACATCGAACCAGTCGCCCCCCACGCCGTGGTCCATGTCGGCGGGCACGTAGCGCGAGGCGACCTCGACGGCAGCACCGCCCTGCACCCGGTGCGGGAGCAGGTCGCGTTGCAGCGTGAGAGCGGCGGTGCGCTCGCGCGCGTACTGGAGCGCGTTGTCCAGGCAGAGCGCGGCCCGGGTGACCAGTTCCTCGGCGAGGAGCAGGTCGTCCTCCTGGAACGGCGTCTGTTCCACCGAGCGGCCGAAGAGCGCAAGTCCCAGCACGCAGCGCCGGGCATGGATGGGGACGACCATCAGCGAGTGGACGCCGCTGTCGCGTACCTTCTGCGCACGCGTCGGATCGTGGTCGACCCAGGGGCCGGCATGGGTGTCCAGCACCGGTTCCAGGTGAGACCTGCCCGTGCGCAGGACGGCGGCGAACGACGAGCTCGGGGGGACGTGGATCACCTCTTCACGCACCGCCGGCAACTCCAGGACACCCTGGTCGACGGAGGCCACCCCGGCACGGCGCAACACAGGGCGGCGTCCGCTCGACGTGCCGATCCGTGCGGCGGGCTCGAGTCCGAACGGAACCGACTCCACCAGGTCGACGACGACGTGGTCGGCCAGCAGGGGCACGGTGAGCTCTGCCAGTTCCTGGGCGGTCTGCATCACGTCGAGGGTGCTGCCGATGTGCGTGCTGGCCTCGCTGAGGATGGCGAGGGGCTCGCGCGCCCGCTTGTTTCCGGTGACGTCCACGGTCATGGAGCACACGCCCAGTGGCGTGCCGTCCGCGCCCTGGAGACAGAAGAAGGAGGCGGAGAACGCATGCTCACGGGGCCGGTCCGCAGGCGGCCACGCACGGTACTCGTGCACCGTCGTCGTGCCGCTCTCCAGCACCTGCCGCATCACGACCTTGAGCGCTTCGGCCTCGACGGCGGGCAGTGAGTCCTTCAGACCGCGCCCGAAGCGTCGGTGACGAGGCACGCCGTCGTGCCGCTCCATGGCGTCGTTCACCCAGACACAGCGCAACTGCGCGTCATAGACGACGATGCCGATCGGGGCTCGGGCAAGGAGCGACTCCCGCACCGTTCCCCCGGTCGCCCCCGAGGACAGAGATCCTATGTCCGTCACGGACACCAGCCACCGGGTGCCGGCGTCCTGCCCCCGCAGCAGCGAGACCCGCAGCGTCATCCTGAGCGTGTGGCCGTCGCGGTGGCGTATCGCCACAGTGCCGGACCAGCCGCCCCGAGCACGGCACTGCTCGGAGAACGCGGAAGCCCTGCGTGCGTCCTCGGGAGGCGGCAGCACGTGTACGGCGGACCGGCCCACGACCTCCCCGGCCGTATAGCCGACGAGCTGCTGGGCGGCGTGCGTCCACCCCACGACGATGCCCTCGGCATCGATCATCGCTATCGCGGCGTCGGGCACCTCAGGGAGACTCACCGGCTCGGCAAGGAGGGTGTGGTCAGTGTTGGTCATTCGCGGTCCATCCCATCGGTGCGGAAGTAGGAGCGTCGGCCTGTGGCCCGGCGACCCCGTGTGCAGCGGTGGTGAACGGCGATGCCCCGGTGAGCGGCACACGGTGCGGCATGTGTCATATCAGAGCAATTCGCCCCTTCCTGATGAAATCATCAGATGTAATGGCTTGTACGTCAAGCCCCTCATAGATGATCGAAAAATCAGATGCCGGGGCTCCAGGCGGCATTCCATGTGAACGGACGGGTAGCGGGTTCCGCGGAGCATGCACGGCGGGTGGGAGCGGCTCCCCGAGGCTCAGACCACCCGCCGGATGGCGGCCCACCCTGGCGGTCGCCCGGCAGACTGGGCGCCGGGGCGATACCGGGGAACCCATACCCGCAGCGCCCGCGGACTGATGCGGCACCGCACAGGAGTCGGCAGGCTGACGCCTTCGCCGTCCAGCCCGGCGGGGAGGGCCGGGGCGTCGGCGTACACGACGACGTCGTCGGGCGTGGCGAGACGGGTGAGGCCGTGCGGTTGCCCGCTGCGCAGCCTCGTGGCCGTCTCGGCGGGCGTCTCCGCCCTGGCGGTCAGTACGCCGAGCAGGCCGGAGTCCAGGTGCGCACGCCTGCCGGGCCCGGTCGGATCATCCACTTGGTAGGGGTTGTTGCTCACCAGCACGGCATCCGGCCCGTCCACGATGATCGGCCCGGTGCGGACCAGAACGCCCAGGCCATGACAGACGCGGCAGCCTCGGGGGGATCCGTTGGGGACGGCCAGCATCTATTGCTGCAGCCCAAATCGGACGGGGTCACGTACGACGGTGCCGGGAAATATCGCCCACCGGGCGAAGAGGACTCCTCGTTTTCCCGTGACCGGGGCTGGGCACCCGGTGCCCATGGCGACGCGTCCGGTTCCGGTGCGAACCATCCTCGCCACCATCGGCCTGGTGCTCGCCACGTACGTCGTACTCGAGCTGGTGGTCCAGGCTGGCCGGGTGCTGATCTGGGCGGTCATCGCGTTGTTCCTGGCCGTCTCCCTTCATCCGGCGGTCGAAGCCCTGCAGCGACGGGCGCCGCGGTGCCGACGGTCGGTGGCCGCCTTGCTGGTCTTCCTTGCCACGGCTGCGGCCGTTGGCGCGGTGGTCGCCCTGTTCGTCATCCACCTGGCCCAGGAGGGAAGCCGGTTCGCCGAGCGTCTGCCCGCGATGATCAAAGACGCCCAGGCCGGCCGCGGGCCAGTAGGCAACCTGCTGGAGCGGACACACGCTCTGCAATATGTCCAGCACCATCAGGCGCAGATCCACGCGTTCGCCACCGGGCTGAGCACGCCCGCCATGAAGTTCCTCCGCGGTGCCGCGAGTACCGCGGCAGGCGCTGTCACGATCTTCGTGCTGTCCTATCTGATGGTGCTGGAGGGCCCCAAGGCCATAGACCGGTCCCTGGCCCTCCTGGACGAGGCGCCCGCGGCCCGCATACGCCGCGTCGGAGACGCGTGCGCCCGTACCGTCAACGGCTATCTGACCGGGAACTTGCTGATCAGCGTCATCTGCGGGCTTCTGACCTACGTCGTGCTGCTGGTTTCCGGAGTGCCGTTCGCCGGCCTGCTGGCCCTCTTCGTCGCCGTGACCGACCTCATCCCCCTGGTGGGAGCCACCATAGGAGCCGTCGTCGCCTCCGCAGTGGCGTTCGTCCACTCCCTGCCAGCCGGCATTGGGGCCATCATCTTCTTCATCGTCTATCAGCAGGCCGAAAACCACCTCCTGCAACCGGTCATCCTGTCTCGGACGGTGAAACTCAACCCCCTCACCGTGCTGTTGGCCACCCTGATCGCCGCCGAAGTCGCCGGAATCCTCGGTGCCCTGCTGGCGATTCCCGTCACCGGCATCATCCAGGTCGTCCTCGGTGACATCTGGGCTCACCGCGGCGGTCACTCACCGGGACTGCCGACACGGACAGACAACAGCCCCGAGAACGGCGACCGTTCCGACGCCCCCGAGTAACAGGCTGACGGGATCCGGCAGCCCAAGCGCAACAAGGAGTTCGCTCAGGTCGACGACTGCGTCTTTCTCCGCCAGGCGAAAGAACGTTGACAGGCAGACACAGTCAGTGTTCGAGCGGGCCCTGGACGTCGGGCTGACCGAACACCTCGGCTGCCGCTGCGGTGGTCACCGGGAGGGCTTCTTCCGCTTCTCCGGCTCGACGGAACGTGAGTGCGGCCCTGATGAATGTGCCGAAGCCCGAGACAGCCCGGCCAGGTTGGGCGCGCCGCACGACGCCGACGTCGCCGTCATACCCGCGCCCACTACGATGCGCGCGAAGTACCTCCGCCGGCCGACGGCCCGCGGAGGTGCGTGATGTCGCCGTGACGCCCAGGGCAATGGTCGCGAGACCCATCCGGCGCCCGGTCGGTCCGGCTCCGCCGGTCCGAGCAAGCTCCTCCGTCCTGCGGGAGCCCGGGTGCGTTCTCGCCGCACCATCCGATGCCGACGGCCGAGCACAGTCGTGGTGTCCGTTCCGGTTGGCGACGGCATTCACTCATGGGGGGTGACGACTGCGCGTCCTTGGATCCTGCCGTCGTGCAGGAGCTGGTAAGCCGCGTCGGCGCGTTCCAGGGGAAAGTGCTCGACGAGCACCTTGATCTTTTCCAGCTGGGCGAGGGTGATCACATCCATCAGTTCGGTGAGCGAGCCCCAGTAGGGCGAGGCGACCGAGCACTCTTGCGGCGGGCTGGAGAAGTCGACGGGCAGGGCTCCGCCGCCGAGTCCGACAATGGTCAGGTGGCCGAGGACCCTGGCCACCTGAGCGGCCATCCGCAGCGTCGGGTCGATGCCGACCATGTCCAGCACGAGCTGGGCGCCCTGTTGCCCCGTCATGTCCATGATACGGGTCACCGCCTCGTCACCCGAGAGCAGAGCCTCGTCGGCGCCCATGCGCTTGGCGGTCTCCAGCTTGCCGGCGTCGGTGTCCACGGCGACGACGGTGGTCGCCGCGCTGAGCGCGCGCAGAATCTGGATGGTCATCTGGCCCAGACCGCCGACCCCGATCACGACCGCGGTCGAACCCGGTCCCAGCAGGTGCAGCGACCGCTTCACGGCGTGATAGCTGGTCAGCCCGGCGTCACTGAGCGGGGCGGCCTGACGGGGATCAAGGGTGCTGAGCGGAATCAGGTAGCGCGCCGCCGGGACCAGAAGGTACTCGGCCATGCCGCCGTCGTGTCCACCGCCGAGGCCCGGGCCCTGCCCACCGAGGTTCTGGCAGTAGTTCTCCTGGCCCTGGCGGCAGTTGGAGCAGATGCCGCAACCCCAGGAGCCATAGACGATCACAGGGTCTCCCGGCTCGAACCCGGTGACGCCCGGTCCCAGCCGTTCCACCCATCCCGCGTTCTCATGGCCGAGCGTGAAGGGTGGGGTCGTGAAGCCGGGCAGCGGTCCGGGCACCTGCATGATGTGCAGATCGGAGTGACAGGCACCGGCACCGGCGACCTTCACCAGGACCTGCCCCGGGCCGGGCTCGGGCACCGGCACCTCGCGCAGCTCGGGCGGTTGCCGCCAACCGACGAGTTGAAAAGCCCGCATGGCGATCCTTTGTACGCACCTCGGTTCAGTCGCGGATGCCGTCGATGTCGACGAGGACATGCCGCGGTCCGCGGAAGATCTGGTTGTGCCGGTACGGCGGCGGGTCCTCGACCAGCCGGGGGTTCCGCACCCGGCGGACGAACTCGCCGACCGCGATCTGGACCTCGAGTCGCGCGAGCGGGGCGCCGAAGCAGAAGTGGATGCCCTGGCTGAATCCCAGGTGCTGGTTGTCGCGGCGTTCGAGGTCGAGTTCGTCGGGGTCGATGAACCGTTCCGGGTCACGGTTGGCCGAGCCGTACGCCAGGAAGATCGGCGCTCCCTTCGGGATGGTGGTGCCCGCGATGTCGATGTCCTCCACTGCGGAGCGGGTGTGCCAGAACTGCACCGACGACTCGAAGCGCAGCAGCTCCTCCACCGCGGGCACGATCAGTTCGGGCCGGTGGCGCAGCTTTTCGAGCGCGTCGGGGTGGCGCAGCAGGGTGAGCACGCTGTGGGCGATGAGGTTGACCGTGGTCTCGTGTCCCGCGAAGATCAGGAGCAGGGCGTTGCTCGCGAGCACGCCCTGGGACATCCGTTCCTCCGGACCGTCCTCGTTCACCATCGCCGAGAGCATGCCCGGGCCGGGCTGCCGGGCGTACCGGTCGAGCAGATCCGCTGCGAACTGCCCGAACTCCTGCACGGCCTGCCGCCCCCCGGCCAGCCGGCCCTGTATCTCTTCGGAGGCGGCCTCGGGACCGAAGTCCAAAGCGTCCAGGGCCGTTTCGATCCAGTGGTGGAAGCGTGGCTCGTCCTCCAGTGGCACGCCCAGGACCTTGCAGATCACGGTCACCGGCAGGGGGTAGGCGAAGTCGTCGACGGCGTCGATCCGCCCCTTGTCCCGCATGTCGTCCAGGAGCCCGGCCACGATGCGATGGATCTCGGGTTCAAGGTCGGAGATCAGGTGAGGGGAATGGGCAGGGCCGACGAAATGCGGCATCATCATCCGGCGGTCCCGATCGTGCTCGGGTGGATCCTGGGTGATGATGTTCGGCTCCAAAGAGATGACCGCCTCCGTGATCGGCTCGGCCTCCGCCTCCGCCGATCCCTCGGCCGGGGCCGCGGCCGGAACCGGGCACTTCCGTGGATCCGAACTGACCCGGGGGTCGTGCAGCAGCGTGACGATCTCCCGGTAGGTGCTGACGACGTAGGTGCCGTCCGGCTGCCGCGCCACCGGTGTCTTGCGCAGTTCCTCGTAGAACGGGTACGGATTGGCGCGGTTGGCGTAGCGGAGGGCCTGCTGCCAGGGGGTTTCCTCGACCACTAGGCTCCCCTCCTTCTCCTGTCGATGCTGTCCGCCTACAGGCTCGGCCCGGCGAGCGCGTCAGTGACGCCGGGGCCGGAACTCGGCCGTCCGCTCGCTCGGGGCGTGTCCGGTCAGGACGACGTCGGGGGCCGCCGTCGGGGCTCTCGGGTCCGGGAACTCGGCAGGCACCGGCTTCATGTCGGACGGTTGGTCCCAGCCCGGCGGCGGGGGCGGGAACGGACCGGATCGCTCGATCAGCTTCCCGTAGTACTCCAGCCACTTTCCGTGATCGAAGGCGACGGCCGCGACGATGCGACCTCGGTGACCGTAGGCGGCGGCAAAACGGCGCTCCTCGACAGACCCTTGGGTGAAGACGATCTCGTCACCGAAAGGCGGCACGCCGACGGACTTGATGTTCACACCGAACTGACCGGACCAGAAGCCGGGCAGCAGCAGATGCGGGCGGTAGTGGGGTTCGAGGTTCACCATGTTGTGCGCGGCGACCTCGGCACCGAAAACGGCGTTGTCCCAGTGCTCCATCGCCAGGAACTGGTACTCGTACAGCACATGCGGCGCACGCGCCACGTCCCCTGCCACGTAGACGCTGTCGGTCACCACTCCGTTGATGTCGAAGGCACGACCACCGGCGTCGCACCCGACACCCCAGAAACCGGCCGCCAGCCCCGAGCCCTCCAGCCACTCCACGTTGCGGATCGACCCCAACGAGGCCACCACCACGTCGGCGTCGACGTTGGTTCCGTCGGACAGATGCGCACGCCGCACGTGCCCGCCCGAGTCGCCCTCCAGTGACGACACACCCAACCCGCAGCGCAGGTCCACACCGTGATCGCGCTGCATCTGCGCGGCGATCTCGCCGATCACCCCGCCGAGCGCGCCGACCAGCGGCGCCGAACCCCGCTCGACGACGGTCACCGGAATGTCGAGCTCCCGGCAGACAGAGGCCACTTCGGAACCGATGAACCCGGCGCCGATGACCAGGACCCGCGACGGCGGCTCGGCCAGCCTCTTCTGCAGCTGTGCAGCATCATCGCGCGAGCGAATCGTGTGGACCCCGTGCAGGGCGCCTTCGTCCGGGTTCGGCCACTGCCGCGCGCGGGTGCCCGTGGCGATCAGCAACCGGTCGTACGGCACCTGCTCCCCGTCGGCCAGGCGCACCCGCTTGGTGACCCGGTCCAGCCCGACGGCGGCCGACCCGAGCCTCCAGTCCGCATCCACTTCTCGCATCCGGGGCAGCTTCGTGTGGTTGGCCGGCACCCAGCCCTTGAGTACCTGTTTGGACAACGGCGGACGGTCGTAGGGCTCGTGCGGCTCGTCCCCGATGATGGTCAGGGAACCGGTGAAGCCCTCCTCGCGCAGGGTCTCCGCGGCCCGCAGCCCGGCCAGAGAAGCGCCCACGATGACGATCCGGCCGCTGGCCCGGAACTCCCGCACCAGCTCTGCGACCGTTGCCCGCAGAGTCATGGCGCCTCGCCCCGCTTCGTGCCGTCCAAGCGGTCGATCGCGATCGCCTGCACCGGGCACGCCGCAGCCGCTCGCTCGACCTGCAGGCGCCGCTCGTCGTCGGGGTTCGGCTCATAGGTGAGCGCCTCCTGACCGTTCAACCTGAAGACCTCGTGCGCCAGGTACACGCATTGCGCGTATCCCTGGCACCGATTCAGGTCCACGACGATCCGCATGGGCAGACTCCTTCCGCTTTTCCTCCGCCCCACGGCGACCATCGACCCGCTCGTGCAGCCTCGGCCATGAAAGCGATGGGCCGGTTTCTCAAGCGTCCCGTCAGGGCGATCGGGCCGGAGGCCCCACCCGCCGCCCCGGCCAGGCCATCGAATGAGCAGGTTCGGTTCGCTGCGCCGCCTCCTTCACGGTGACGCTTGTCGGCTGTGAGCGTGGGTGTAACCAGAGGGAGGCGCTGATCGACGGGGTCGGCATCAGGGTGTGCCCCGGTCATCACGCCATAAAAAAATACTCGTCCCGCCTTCCGGCGATCGCAAACCCGCCACTGCGGCGAACTGGATGCATCCGTGACATCGAGCCCTCACTCCCCGGGCCGGGGTGATCTCCGGGCCGCTGAAGCCACCGATCACCAGGCCCCGCTCCGGCCGCCGTCCGGCCGGTCCGACCGCGTCCTGGCGCGTGCGCCGGGTGGACACACGCTGCCGCTGCCAAGGCAAGGAAGGCCGCCGTGCCGGCGGGCCGGCGGGCCGGCGGGCCGGC
>NZ_JCAJZW010000056.1:0-41996 GCF_059510455.1 Streptomyces sp. NTD91 | reverse complement strand
CGTCAGGACCGCGTCCACCTCGGTCGACAGGGCCGCCTTCAGACGCTCGTGCACCGACAGGGAGTCGTCGGCGAGGGCTTGCGCGGCGGCGAGAACAACGTTTCGCTCCGGGCCCTTCGGCACTCCGGCGGCGGCACGCTCGTACAGCTCGGCGCCCTCCTCCAGCACCAGCCCGACGTCGGTGCCGGCCGGCACCTTGACCGAGGCGGTGTGCCGCCAGGTCGCCAGCGGATGACTCCACGCCTCCACCCGGAAGGTCCAACGGCCCGTGGCGTCCGGGGTGATCTCCGCGCCCCAGATGTCGCTGCCGGGCGACAGTTCGCGCATCGGCGTCCACGGGCCACGGCGGCCCTCGGGATCGCGCAGGACGACGTTGGCGCCCACGGCTTCGTGCCCCTCACGGAACACGGTGGCCGTGACCTGGAAGGTCTCGCCGGCCACCGCCTTCGCCGGGCGCCTGCCGCACTCCACGGCCGGTCGGACGTCACGTACCGGTACACGGCCGATGGCCGGAGTCCTGCGCATGTATCTCACCTCCGCCGTGCGCGAAGCCGGGCACCCGGCCCGGCTTCGCGATCCGAGTGGGGACCGACGTGCGCCGGTCCCCAGGGGGAACGCCTTGTACGGTGCCAGGTCAGGGGCTTGGCGCCGTGGAACGCCGCTCCGGTGGCGGCGCTCTTCTGGTCGATCGGCGCGGCCGCGGCCGTACGCCCTGCTCGCGCAGGTAGGTGACCAGATTGGTGCGCAGATAGCGCTCGGCTGCGTCCGCGGCCTCGCGGGCGCATCGTTTGCCCATCAGAACGCACAGCGTGTAGCCCGAGTCCTCGAAGGTGGCCCGGACCGTGCGGTCGTGGGGCGAGGCGAGCATCACGCGCTCCCACGCCCGGTAACGCCGCAACGCCCGGGCCACTTCGGCCTTGGCGGGTAGCAGCATTGCCCTCTTCACCTTCCACGCTCTCGACTGGGCGCGTTCCCGACTGTCGGGTGGCGTCCGCGCACGGAAGCGCGCGGCGCCGTTACGGCGATCGAGGCTTTCACTTATGGTGCACGGACGACGACGCAGCGTCTTGTTGGATCTTCAACGAGGAGCGTGTGTCGGGCTCTCGTGTTGCACGAATGGCGTAGTGCCCTCACCGTGGAGGTGACTCAGAAGCGATCAGCGCTCACGCTATGTGTCCGGGTGTTTCTCCCGGACGGGCATCCGGGATTCTCCCGGAGGGGCGAGGGGAGCGAGAGCTTCGCCGGTGAGGAGCAAGCGACAATGAAGACCGCAGTGCCCTGCTACTACCACCTCGACGTGGAAGTCAGCCCGGAACGGGTGGGACAGGTCAGCCGCATCCTGGCCGCCCACCTCCGCCACTGGGATCTCGAGAACCTCGTGGATCCCGTCCGCCGCGGCGCCGAACTGCTGCTGCGCGCGATCGACGAACACGCGAAGGACAAGCACACATCCATCGAGATGTGGTGGAACGGCCAGCACCTCATCACCGCCTTCGGCGGCGACGACCCGGATCTGCGCCCCGATCAGGACCTGCGGTCCTGCCTGGCGGACATCGCCGCCATGAGCGACGGCTGGGGCTGCTGCGCCTCGGACACTGGCAGCAAGATCATCTGGTTCTCGCAGCGCGCCCGCGCCGGGCAGCGTGTCCCGCTGGTGCCGACCGCCCCCGCGCCGACGCTGCGGACGGGGCTCCAAGTGCCGCGCGCGGAGCGGGTGGCCGTACTGGCCGCGCCGGCCGGAGCGATGGACGACGCGCTCGGCGCGTCGCCCGCCGCGGCCGCCGTACCGGACGACGCCCTGGAGGGCAGCCGGTGACCGCCCGCACGAGACGGAAAGGGCTGCCCGTGTGGAGCGGGCAGCCCTACCCGTTGGGTGCCGCCTTCGACGGCCAGGGCACCAACTTCGCCCTGTTCAGCGAGGTGGCCGAGCGGGTCGAGCTGATCCTCGTCGACGACGCCGGCATCCAGACGCCCGTCCGGCTGCACGAGGTCGACGGGTTCGTCTGGCACGCCTATCTGCCGGGCATCGCACCGGGCCAGCGCTACGGCTACCGGGTGCACGGCCCCTGGCAGCCCTCGCTCGGTCACCGGTGCAACCCGAAGAAGCTGCTGCTGGACCCGTACGCACGCGCGGTGGACGGCCAGATCGACAACCACCCCTCGCTGTACGAGCGCGCCCCGGACGGCCCCGCCCCCGCCGACAGCGCCGGGCACTCCATGCTGGGCGTGGTCACCGACCCGTACTTCGACTGGGGCGACGACCGCCCGCCCCGGACTCCGTACTCGGACTCGGTGATCTACGAGGCGCACGTGCGCGGCCTGACCCGCACCCATCCCGAGGTCCCCGAGCGGCTGCGCGGCACCTACGCAGGCCTCGCCCACCCCGCCGTCGTCGAGCACCTGACCTCGCTCGGGGTGACCGCGGTGGAGCTGATGCCGGTGCACCAGTTCGTGCAGGACGGCGTGCTGCAGGACCGGGGCCTGTCCAACTACTGGGGCTACAACACCATCGGCTTCTTCGCCCCGCACAACGCCTACGCGGCCCTCGGCAGTCGGGGCCAGCAGGTCAACGAGTTCAAGGCCATGGTGAAGGCGCTGCACGCGGTCGGCCTCGAAGTGATCCTCGACGTGGTCTACAACCACACGGCCGAGGGCAACGAGATGGGCCCGACCCTGTCCTTCCGGGGCATCGACAACGCCTCCTACTACCGCCTGGTCGACGGCGACTGGGCGCACTACTACGACACCACGGGCACCGGGAACAGCCTGCTGATGCGGCATCCCTACGTGCTCCAGCTGATCATGGACTCGCTGCGGTACTGGGTCACCGAGATGCACGTCGACGGCTTCCGCTTCGACCTCGCCGCCACGCTGGCGAGGCAGTTCCACGAGGTGGACCGGCTCTCGGCGTTCTTCGACCTGATCCAGCAGGACCCGGTGATCAGCCGCGTCAAGCTCATCGCCGAGCCGTGGGACGTGGGGGAGGGCGGCTACCAGGTCGGCAACTTCCCGCCGCTGTGGTCGGAGTGGAACGGCAAGTACCGGGACGCCGTACGGGACTTCTGGCGGGCCGAGGCCGGCTCGCTCGGCGAGTTCGCCTCCCGGCTGACCGGTTCCTCCGACCTGTACCAGCACAGCCGGCGACGGCCGCGCGCGAGCGTCAACTTCGTCACCGCGCACGACGGTTTCACGCTGCGCGACCTCGTGTCGTACAACGACAAGCACAACGAGGCCAACGGCGAGGACAACCGGGACGGCGAAAGCCACAACCGGTCCTGGAACTGCGGCGCGGAAGGCCCCACCGAGGACCCGGCCGTCCTCGAACTGCGCGCCCGCCAGCAGCGCAACCTGCTGGCCACGCTGCTGCTGTCACAGGGCATCCCGATGCTCTGCCACGGCGACGAACTCGGCCGCACCCAGAAGGGCAACAACAACGCCTACTGCCAGGACAACGAGATCTCCTGGGTCGACTGGAAGCTGACGGACGAGGAGCGCGGTCTGACGGAGTTCACCCGGCATGTGATCGCCCTGCGCGCCGCGCACCCCGTGCTGCGGCGCCGTCGCTTCTTCCACGGCGAGACCGCGACCAACGCCAGGCAGCCGCTGCCCGACCTGATGTGGCTCAGGCCCGACGCCCGCGAGATGACCGGCCGGGACTGGCAGCGCGGCGACGCGCACTCGCTGGGCGTGTTCCTCAACGGCGACGCCATCGCCGAACGCGACGCGCACGGCCGCCGGATGGTCGACGACTCCTTCCTGCTGCTGATCAACGGCTACTGGGAGCCGGTCGACTTCCGGCTGCCCGACGACACCTTCGGCGAGCGCTGGACCACCCTCGTCGACACCGCCGACTGCGACGGCATCCCCGACGAACGCGAACGCAAGGCCGGCACGAGGCTTCGTGTGGAGGCCCGCAGTCTGGTCCTCCTGTCGAGACCGTCACGAGCGGGCGGCTGAGCGCCCGCGAGCGCGCGGACGGCGGGTCCTCAGCGGGCCCGGCGCGAGGTCACCGTGAACTGGGCGCCGTCGGCGTCCCGCAGGATCGCCTCGTCCTCGCTCTCGCTCAGCACGCTGCCGCCGTGCTTCTCCGCCGCGCGGGCGCAGCCCGTGACGTCCGCGACGGCGAAGTGGATCTGCCAGTGCGGCCGAACCGAGGGATCCGGGGCCGCCCCCACGGCGCCCGAGTCGATGCGTGCCACGACGTCGCCCCGGCTGCGCAACACCACCTCGCCGGCCTCGTACTCCACCTGGCAGCAGCCCGGCAGCCCGCTCGCCCAGTCGAGGATCTCGCCGTAGAAGATCGCGGAGTCGAAGGCGTCGCGGGTGTGCAGCCGGATGGACGTCGGTGCGGCCCGCCGCCACGCCTCCCAGTTGGCGACGAGTTCCCCCTGCCAGATGCCGAAGGTCGCCCCGTCCCGGTCGGCGAGCAGTGCGGCCCGGCCCGGTGGGAAGGACAGCGGCCCGACGGCCGCCGTCCCGCCCCGCTCGCGGGCCCGGGCCACCGCGACGTCGGCGTCGGCCACGGCGAAGTACGGCGTCCAGGCCACTGCCATCTGCCACATGTCCGCGACGGCGGCGATCCCGGCCACCGGCACGCCGTCCGCCAACGCGATACGGAAGTGCTCGCCGAGCTCGGCGCGACGCCAGCGCCAGCCGAGGACGGCCGAGTAGAACTCCTGGGTGGCCTCGAGGTCACGGCTCGTCAGGCTCACCCAGCACGGCGCGCCGAAGACGGAGTGGGTGGAGACGACGTCTCGTTTCCGCGGTCCGCCACTGACGGGGGCGTTGTGGTTCATGTGAGTCGCGTCCTGCTCTCGGGGCCGGGCGGCCACCGGTCTGCCACCAGTCTCCGGCCGTGACGGGGTCGGGCGCCTGTCGAGTACCCCGGCTGGCATCGGTGCAGGCCACCGAGGACCATGGGGACATGGGAGCGAGCGAGCCCGACCGGCTGTCCGAGCTGCAGGCGGAGGTCGACCAGTTGAAGGAGGCCGTGACCTCGCACGCGGTCGTCGACCAGGCGATCGGAATGGTGGCGGCCTGGGGCAGGCTGACCCCGGACGAGGGCTGGGAGGTGCTGAAGGAGGTCTCTCAGCACACCAACATCAAGCTGCGCAACATCGCGGAGCTGATCCTCGTCTGGGCCCGACGCGGCGACATCCCGCCCGAGATCCGCGCCGCCCTCGAGGACGCGCTGGACCGGTACGGCCCCACCGAGGTGCCCGGGGCCTTCGAGGAGTGAGGCCCGGGACCGCGCCGCGGAGTGTGCCGGGGCGGGGGTCAGCGGGCATCCGCGAGCAGTTCCTCGCGCAGCCGGTCGAAACAGCCGCTCAGCAGGCGGGAGACGTGCATCTGCGAGATGCCGAGCTGCTGGGCGATCCGGCTCTGCGTCATGCCGCGGAAGAACCGCAGGTAGAGAATGACGCGCTCGCGTTCGGGCAGGGACTCCAGGCACGGCTTGACGGCGTTGCGGTCGATGACCAGGTCGTAACCGGGGTCGGGTCCGCCGAGAGAGTCCCCCAGGGCGTAGCCGTCGGTGCCGGCGACCTCGGCGTCCAGAGACAGCGCGGAGAAGCACTCCAGAGCCTCCATGCCCGTGCGCACCTCGTCCTCGGTGAGCCGCGTGTACGCGGCGATCTCCGCCACGGTCGGCGGGCGCCCGGAGGTGCTCTGGGCCAGTTCCTTCACGGCGGAGCGGACCCGGTTGCGCAGGTCCTGTACCCGGCGCGGGACATGCAGCGTCCACATGTGGTCGCGGAAGTGGCGCTTGATCTCGCCGGTGATCGTCGGCACGGCGTACGCCTCGAAGGCGCGGCCGCGGCCCGGGTCGTAGTGGTCGACGGCTTTCACCAGCCCCAGGGCGGCCACCTGGTACAGGTCCTCCAGGGCTTCCCCGCGGCCGCGGAAGCGCACGGCGATCCGCTCGGCCATGGGGAGCCACACCCGGACCAGTTCATCACGCAACGCCCGCCGCTCGGCTCCGTCGGGCAGTTTCGCCAGCCGCTCGAAGGACTCGGCCGTGTCGGGGGCGTCGTCGTGGGGATGGGAGGTCGTGCTACCGGTGACACGCATGGTGCGCACCTCTCTCGGCAGGTGCTGGATGTACAGACACCGTGGGAGGCGCGCTCGGACCGTGGACGGGGGAACGGGGCGGCCGGGCGAAGCCGGCTCCCACGGACGTGCCTCCGGTCCGAAGCACTGTCACACGGATTCCCGCTCCGGGACATCACAAAACAAAACGGAGCAAAAAGGGTGCTGACCGGGCCGTTCTTGGCCTTCGTTTGGCAGCATTACCTCTGTAACAGAGGTAATCTTCTGGATGTGGAACGTGTGGAGCCCGAGACCGTGCGGCCCGCGGCACCGGAGTCCGAGTCTTTCCCCGAGGAGCTGGCGGACGCGCTGGTGCGCATCCAGCGGCTGGTCCGCCGACGGCTGCGCGGCCGGCTGGACGGGCCCCGGCTGCGCGGTGCCGAGGTGGAACTGCTGCGGCTGGTCGAGTCCCGGCCCGGCATCGGCATCTCGGACGCGGCGCGGGACCTGCACCTGGCGAGCAACTCGGTGTCGACGCTGGTCAACCAGCTCGTCCGGGACGGCCACCTGCTGCGCGAGACCGACCCCGCCGACCGGCGTGCCGCGCGGCTGCGGCTGACCGGGGCCGCCGAGAAACGGCTCGGCGACTGGCGGCGGCGCCGGGCCGAACTGGTCGGCCGGCACGTTTCCCGCCTCGACGACACCGACCGGGAGGCCCTGCGCGCCGCCCTGCAGGCGCTGCGCAAGCTGGCGGCCGGTCTGCACGAGGAGACCGAGGAAGCATGACGGAGGCCGGCGATCACGACACGGGCCCAGGAGCGGCCATGACGGTCCAGGAGCAACCATGACGAGGGACACCACCGGCACGTCCGGCGACACCAAGGGCCCGCAGGGCGCGCCCCCGGACTCCGCGGGCACCCGGGAAGCGGCCGGGGCAGCCGCCGGGGACGCCTGCGTCACCCGGACGGCAGACACGCCCGCGGACGGCGCCGACGCCTCGCAGGCACCGGCCGGGGTCGGCGGCTCCGCCGGGGCTCGGGGCGCGCCTGCCGTGTCTGCCGGCTCCGCCGGTGCGCCCGCCTCGGGTGTCGACGCCGTCAGCTGCACGCGGCTCGTTCACGCCTTCGGTGACACCCGTGCCGTCGACGGGCTGGATCTGGCCGTCCGGGAGGGGGAGGTGTTCGGGCTCCTCGGGCCGAACGGCGCCGGCAAGACCACCGCGATCCGGTGCATCACCACCCTGCTGCCCGTCCCGGCCGGCATGGTCGGCGTGTTCGGGCACGACGCCGCCAGGGAGCGGATGGCGGTGCGCCGGCTGCTCGGCTACGTCCCGCAACAGCTGTCGGCCGACAGCGGGCTCACCGGACGGGAGAACGTCGCCCTGTTCGCCCGCGTCTTCGACGTGCCCCGCCGCGAGCGCGCCGCACGGGTCGGTCAGGCGCTGGCCGCCGTCGGCCTCGCCGACGCCGCCGACCGGCTCGCCGGGACGTACTCCGGCGGCATGGTCCGCCGCCTGGAACTCGCCCAGGCCCTGGTCAGCGCGCCCCGGTTGCTGATCCTGGACGAGCCCACCATCGGCCTGGACCCGATCGCCCGCACCGGCGTCTGGGAACACATCAACGCCGTCCGCGCGGCCACCGGCATGACCGTCCTCGTCACCACCCACTACATGGACGAGGCCGACCAGTACTGCGACCGAGTCGGCCTGATGCACCGCGGCCGCATCCGCGCCCTCGGCAGCCCGGCCGAACTGCGCCGCGGCCTCGCGCAGCGCCAGGGCACCGACACCCTGCCCACGCTGGAGGACGTCTTCCGGGACGTCGCCGGCAGCGGCCTCGACGACCACTCCGGAGGAGGTTTCCGCGATGTCCGCAGCACCCGCCGCACCGCGCGCCGCGTCGGCTGACCCCGCCGCAGGCGGCGACACCACCCTGCTGCTCACCCCGCCCGTGCCGCGCGCCGGCTGGCTGCTGCTGCCCGCCCGCGTCGTCGCCATGTGCGCCGTCGAACTGCAGAAGCTGCGCCACGACCGCACCGAGCTGTACACCCGCGCGGTCCAGCCCGCCCTCTGGCTGCTGATCTTCGGTCAGACCTTCACCCGGATCCGGGCCATCCCCACCGGCGGTGTGCCGTACCTCGACTTCATGGCGCCCGGCATCATCGCCCAGTCGGCGATGTTCATCGCGATCTTCTACGGCATCCAGATCATCTGGGAGCGCGACGCGGGCATTCTGAACAAGCTCCTCGTCACCCCGACCCCGCGCTCGGCGCTGATCACCGGCAAGGCCTTCGCGGCCGGCGTGAAGTCGCTGGTGCAGGCGATCGTCGTGATCGTCATCGCCGCCGTGCTCGGCGTCGCCCTCACCTGGAACCCGCTGAAGCTGCTCGGTGTGGCCGCCGCGGTGGTCCTCGCCTCCGCGTTCTTCTCCTGTCTGTCGATGACCATCGCGGGCATCGTCCTCAGCCGCGACCGGCTGATGGGCTTCGGGCAGGCGATCACCATGCCGCTGTTCTTCGGCTCCAACGCCCTCTACCCCGTCTCGGTGATGCCGGGCTGGCTCCAGGCCGTCAGCAAGGTCAACCCGCTGAGCTACCAGGTCGACGCGCTGCGCGGTCTGCTGCTCGGTACGCCGGCGCATCTCGGCGCCGACTTCGCCGTGCTGGCGGTGGCCGGCGCGCTCGGCATCACCGCGGCCTCCTCGCTGCTCGGCCGGCTGGCCCGGTGATCTTGCCGCGGACGTGATGTGCGGCACGCACCCGCGCCCCGCCCGAAGGCGGCCCGGACGCATCCTTCCTGGGCAGCGCTTGATCACCGATCAAAGCAGGCGAAACCCCCTGGCCACAGTGCATTCCGCTCATTTGACAGTGCGCTGAGCACACAGATAGACAGCAGCTCTCGAAGGTCGAGAGGGGCACTGTGTACGAGCCGAACGTGGTCGGGGACTGGCACGAGTACGACGAGCATGCCGGTCTGCGGATCCGCGTCCACCGTCTGGAGGCCGCGGAGCCGCCGCGCGGACGCGACGACGCCGCCGCCGGGCTGACGTACTTCAGTGTGCGGGTGACGGTCGAGAACCGTGGCGCACGGCCCCTCGGCATCCACCTGGAGGACGGCCAGATCGACGTCCGGGTCGGCCCCGACGGCGAGGGCGCGTTCATCGACTGGCGCAACACCCAGTTCATCGAGGGCTTCGACGTCTACCCGCTGCGCCGGGCCACCGCGGTGCTCTTCGCCGCCGCCCCCGAGGCCGCTCTGACCCACGTGGACGTGCAGGTGCAGCTGCGAGTCGAGGAGGAGTGGGCCGACCGCCGGCTGTGGACCGGTGGCATCGGCGTGCTGGAGACCAGCGCGGCGACCGCCTCCGCCGCCGGCCAGGGCGGCCTGGCCCACCAGGTCACCGCCTTCCTGCAGGACCTGAGGGACCAGACGGAGCCCGGCAGCGCCTGACCCGGGCGCCGGTGCCGCCGCGGGCCCGGGGGCGGCACCCGCGCCCGCTGGGAGGGTGCGGTCAGTGCGGGATGCCGTCGATGATCTCCCGAGCGCCCTGTCGCAGCAGCGCGACCGCGACCGAGGTGCCCAGCGTGGCGGGGTCGAGCCGGCCCGCCCACTCGTGGGCGTTCAGCCGGGTCTTGCCGTCCGGGGTGAACACACAGGCCCGAAGGGACAGTTCCCCGCTGCGGTCCACGCGCGCGCACCCGGCGATCGGGCTGTTGCAGTGGCCCTGCAGCACATGCAGGAACATCCGCTCGGCCGTGGCCTCCCGGTGGGTGTCCGGGTCACCCAGTCCGCTGACCGCGTCGATCACCGCGGTGTCGTCCTCCCGGCACTGCAGGGCGAGGATGCCCGCACCGATCGGCGGCATCATCTCCTCCGTCGACAGCACCTGGCTGATCACGTCCGTACGGCCGATCCGCTCCAGCCCGGACACCGCCAGCAGCAGGGCGTCGGCGTCCCCGGCGGCCAGCTTCTCCAGCCGGCGGTTGGCGTTGCCGCGGAACGGCACGCATTCCAAGTGCGGGTGCGTGGCCGCCAGCTGGGCGACCCGGCGCACCGCGGAGGTCCCGATCCGGGTGCCGGCCGGCAGCTCGTCCAGGGTGAGCCCGTCCGGGTGGATCAGCGCGTCCCGGATGTCGTCGCGCTTGAGGAAGGCGGCGAACACCGTCCCGGCGGGCAGCGGCCGGTCGGCGGGCACGTCCTTGACGCAGTGCACGGCGAGATCGGCCTCACCGGCCAGCAGGGCCGCGTCGACCTCCTTGGTGAACGCCCCCTTGCCCTCGACCTCGGACAGGGCGCCGAGCCACTTGTCGCCGGTGGTCTTCACCGGCACCACCTCGGTGCGCAACCCCGGGTGCAGGGCGGCCAACTCGGTGCGGACCCGCTCCACTTGGGCCAGGGCCATGGGGGAGTCGCGGGAGACGACACGGATCAGTTCGGGAACCGGCATGGCCACACGATAGACCCCGCCGGCTCAGCCGTGGTCCCTGGGCAGGTCCGCCGCCGACTCCTCCGGCGGCAGATCGGGGCGCAGCCGCAGCCACGACGGCTGGCGCAGCATCCCCGACCGGGTACGGGTGCTGTAGCTGACCTCGCCCACCAGCACGGGCCGTACCCAGCGCGCGTCCGTGACCCGGGGGACCGGCTCGAACGGGCACCGTCGGCTCGCCGCCTCCGCCAGCAGCCCGGCCAGTGACCTACGCTCCGCCTCGCTCCAGCCGGTGCCCACCCCGCCGACGTACCGCAGCAGGCCGGCCGCGTCGCGCTGACCGACCAGCACCGCCCCGGGCAGCCCGCGCAGCCGGCCCTTGCCCGGCAGCCAGCCACCGACGATCACGTCCTCGGCCCTCATGTTCCGGATCTTGATCCAGGCGCGGGAGCGGACCCCGGGCTCGTACACCGAGTCCAGCCGCTTGCACACGAGGCCCTCCAGGCCGTGTTCCCGGGTCGCCGCGAGCGCCTCGGCGCCGTGCCCGGTCACGGCGCCCGGCGTCGACCAGTACGGCCCCGACAGGCCCAACTCCGTCAGCCGGGCCCGCCGCCGTACGTACGGCAGGCGCAGCAGGGGCTCATCCAGGTACGGCACGTCGAACAGCACCAGGTGCACCGGCACCTGGGCGGCCCGGCGTGCCGCACGCGCAGGGGCGTGGGCGAGGCCCATCCGGCTCTGCAGCATTTGGAAGTCGGCCCGGCCGTGTGCGTCCAGCGCCAGCACCTCGCCGTCCAGTACGGCGGGGGTGGCGCCCAGCGCCGTGCCGAGGGGCCGCAGCTCCGGATAGGCCGCGGTGATGTCCTCGCCCGAGCGGGCGCGCAGCAGCACGCTGCCGTCACCGGGCAAGTAGACCATCACCCGCTGGCCGTCCTGCTTGGTCTCGTACGCCCACCGCGCGTCCTGCACGGCGGGCGGCAGCGTGCCGGGGATGGCGAGCATCGGCGCGATCAGCGGCAGGGTCACGGCGGTCACGGCTGAAGATCTCGACCGCTCCCACCGGCCTCACGCGCCGTCGGCGCCCGGTTCCCCTGAACGGTCCCGCAGTGCGGGCGCGAGCCGTGGACGGGGAGTACGGCTGGGAGGGGGGCGGGTCCAGGCCCGCGCGGTGCGGGACCGGCGGAGGTGGAGAACCGGGGCCGGGGGTGTGGCCGCAGGATCTCTCCCGCGCGGTCGCACCCCTGCGCTCGGTCGACCGTCCGTGCCGAAGGCTCCCCGGGCGGCGGCGCTTCGTCGCGGCGGGGCGTGGTGCTCGACCAGTCGGGGCGTGACCTCGAAGACCTCGGTGGGGTGGCCCCGGGAGGCGACGAGGGTGCGTTCGGCCGCGGCACCGGCGACGCCGAGGCAGACGGCGGCGTCCGTCCGGGCCCGAGCGCGTCGGTGCTCCGTCCGTGCGGGTCGGTCGGCCGGGCGCCCGCGTCCTCCCGGTCCGGGTCGGTCTCGCGTCCGGGCCGACGGCCAGGCCTTCCCGCACCGCCGCCGCGGGGCGGATCGAGGTGGTGGAGGTCGAGCGCCCCGCGCCCGGCCCGAACGGCGTTCTCGTGGAGATCCGTGCCTGCGGCATCTGCGCGCCGCTCTGGGCGGCGAGCCGGTCCAGGTGCCCCCACCGGGATCACCGACTGCGGGGCGCGCACGGCGGCACGGAGGTGGTGGTGTCCGGTGCCGGCCCATCGGGCTCGGCAGCGGACGGCCGGAGGCGGGGGCGTGCGGCTCGTGATCGTCGTCGACGTACCGCCGGACCGGCCGGGCGCGCCTTTTGTCGTCCGCTCTCCGGCGAGGCGCGGGTCAGGGCGACCGCGGGGGCCGGACCCAGCCCAGGGACCGTTCGACGGCCCGCTGCCAGTTCTCGTACTCCGACTCCCGCAGCTCGGGGTCCATGTCGGGCAGCCACTGGGCGGCCCGGTGCCAGTTGCGGCGCAGTACCTCCAGGTCGGGCCAGTAGCCGGCGGCGAGCCCGGCCGCGTAGGCGGCGCCCAGTGACACCGTCTCGGCCACCATGGGCCGCACCACCGGCACGTCCAGCACATCGGCCACGAACTGCATGAGCAGGTTGTCCGCGGTCATGCCCCCGTCCACCTTGAGCTGCTGGAGCGAGACCGAGGAGTCGGCGTTCATGGCGTCGACGACTTCCCGGGTCTGCCATCCGGTGGCTTCCAGAACGGCCCGCGCCAGGTGTCCCTTGGTGATGTACGAGGTGAGGCCGACGATGACCCCACGCGCGTCGCTGCGCCAGCGGGGTGCGAACAGACCCGAGAACGCGGGGACGATGTAGCAGCCGCCGTTGTCCTCGACCGTGCGCGCCAGAGTCTCGATCTCCGGGGCGCTGCTGATCAGCCCGAGCCGGTCCCGGAACCACTGAACCAGTGCGCCGGTGACGGCGATCGACCCTTCCAGCGCGTAGGCCTGCCGCTGGTCCCCGATCTTGTACGCGACGGTCGTGAGCAGCCCGTGCCGGGACCGCACCAGTTCACTGCCGGTGTTGAGCAGCAGGAAACTGCCCGTTCCGTAGGTGCACTTGGCCTCGCCCGGGGAGAAGCAGGTCTGGCCGAACAGGGCGGCCTGCTGGTCGCCGAGGGCGGCCGTGATCGACACCCCGGGCAGCAGCGAGCGGGCCTCACCGTACGTCTGCGCGGAGGGCCGGATCTCGGGCAGCATGGCGCGGGGCACCCCGAAGAAGGCCAGCAGCTCGTCGTCCCAGGTCAGCGTGCGGATGTTCATCAGCATCGTGCGGCTGGCATTGGTGGCGTCGGTGATGTGCAGGCCGCTGTCGGCGCCCCCGGTGAGATTCCAGATCAGCCAGCTCTCCATCGTCCCGAAGAGCACCTCGCCGTCCTTGGCGCGCTGCTCGACGCCCTTGACGTGGTCGAACAGCCAGCGAAGCCGCAGTGCGGAGAAATAGGTCGAGGGCGGCAGGGCGCACCGGTCCAGGAAGAACTCCTCCCCGGGGCGCTCCGTGAGCTCGTCGACCAGCGGCGCCGTGCGGGTGTCCTGCCAGACGACCGCCCGTCCCAGGGGGGCGCCGGTCCGCCGGTCCCAGAGCACCGTCGTCTCGCGTTGGTTGGCCAGCCCGATCGCGGTGACCTGCCCCACGTCGACATCGGCGGAGGAGAGGGCCTCGGGCACGATGTGGCGCAGGTTCTGCCAGATCTCCACGGCGTCGTGTTCCACCCAGCCGGGCCGGGGGAAGTGCTGCCGGTGTTCCTGCTGCGCGACCGAGACCAGCCGCCCGCGGTGGTCGAACAGGATGCATCGGGTGGAGTTGGTGCCCTGATCGATGGACATTACGTACCGTTCAGCCATGATCGGGTCTGCCTTCCGAGGGATCAAAAGGGCGGCTGTCCTGGCCTACCAGCGGGCGGCTCCCAGATCCCGGGAGATCGCCCGCGAGGCTTCCCGGAGCAGCGTGATCAGACTCGCGCGGGGGTGGTTCTGGCTGTCGCAGATCCGCTCGACCGGCCCGGACAGGCCGATGGCGCCGACGACGAGGCCGCCGTGCCCGCGGATCGGTGCGGCGATCCCCGCCTCGCCCATGATCATCTCCTGGATCTCGGCGGCCCACCCGAGTTCCCTGACCTCCGCCAGCGCCCGGGTGAGCCGCTCGGGATCGACCAGGGTGTGCCGGGTGTACGCCTCCAGCCCCCGCCCCCGGGCCTCCTCGACGCCGGCGGTGCCGTAGGCCAGCAGCACCTTGCCCAGCGAGGAGGCGTGCAGTGGCAGCAGCGAGCCCACGTCCAGGGTCTGGAAGGTGTCGTCCGGCCGGAACACGTGATGGACGACGAGGACGCTGCCCTCCAGCGGGGTGCCCAGCCGCACCGCCTCCCCGCTGCGGGCGGCCAGCGCGTCGGCCCAGTTCAGGGAGCGTGACCGCAGCTCGTTGACGTCGAGATAACTGGTACCGAGGTGCAGCAGGGCGGCGCCGAGCTGGTACTTCCCGGTCGCCGCGTCCTGCTCCACGAAGTCCACGTGCTGGAGTGTGCGCAGAATGCCGTGGGCGGTGCCCTTCGCCAGCCCGAGCGAGGCCGCCACCTCGCCGAGGCCGAGTCGGCGGGGCCCACCGGCGAGCAGACGCAGAATCGCCGCCGCCCGTTCGATCGACTGGACTGGGCCGGCCATGAAGCGAGCCTATTACCCGCACGGACGCCTTGCCCGTGGGCGACGAACAACGGCTGTTCGGTAATGCCGACCGCCGTTCATTGACCGGCCCGATTTGTCTCCCTACCGTGCTTGCGAGGCCGAAATGGAGCCGAATGACGGTGCCCGGACCGGCCGTACAGACCATCGGGAGAGAACATGGCGGCACAGCTCAAGACGCTGGTCCAGGCGGCATACGAACACGTGTGCCCGGTGCCGCCCGTCGCCGGCGCCGTCTCGGCCGTACGCCGTCGTGCCGAGGTGGTCCTCGCCGGCTGGAGGGTCTGTCCCCTTCTCACCGACGACGCGCTGCTGGTGGTGTCGGAACTCGTCACCAACGCGCTCCTGCACGCCCGGCCCCCGGCCGTGCTGCGGCTGTCGTGGGCGCGGGGCGAACACGGCGGGACGCTGCGGATCGAGGTCACCGACGCGGGACCGACCCTTCCGGCGCCCCGGTCCCTGGCCGGGGCCGACCCCGACGAGCACGGCAGGGGCGAGACGATCGTCCACGCCCTGGCGACGCGCCATGGCATGCGCACCCACCTCGACGGAGTCGCCCGGTGGGCCGAACTCGACGTGTCCTAGGGCGTGTTTCGAAAGTCCCGTCTGGTCCGCGACGGCTGGCACGGCACCTCGCCGCGTTGTCGGGATCGTCTCCGTACGCCCGGTACGAGGACGACCCTCCGCCTTGCGATGCACCGCACCAGACGCCGCGGACCCCGCCCTCCGGGCGGACGACGCCACTTTCGAAACACGCCCTAGAGCGCCGCCTCGCTCGATGACGGCACGTGGGCCGGCTCGTCCGCGGTGGTCTTCCGGAGCAGCAGCAGGGCGGCGTCGTCGTGCAGCCGGCCGCCCACGTGCGCCAGCAGGTCGTCGTGGACCGCGGTCAGCGTGCGCGCAGGCTCCTCGCACACATGGCGGGCCACACCGTCGGCCAGCGGATAGAAGGCACGGGTGTGATCGCGGGCCTCCGTGACCCCGTCGGTGTAGCAGAGCAGTTGGTCTCCCACCGTGAAGGGCAGACGCTGCAGGCAGGGGGCCTCACCCGAGAGGGCGCGCAGCCCGAGGGGCGCGGCAGGACGGTCGGGCTCCACCGCCCTGACCCGGCCGGAGGGGGATATCACCAGAGGCGGGGCGTGTCCGCAGTTGACGATCTCCAGATGACCCGACCGGGGATGTCCGGCGACCACGGCGGTGACGAAGTCGTCGGGGCCGAGGTTGCGCGTCAGGCTCCGCTCGATCCTCGCGACGACGGCGAGCAGGTCGGGCTCGTCATGGGCGGCCTCGCGGAACACCCCGAGCACGAGCGCCGCGGTTCCCACGGCGGGCAGCCCCTTGCCGCGCACATCGCCCACGATCAGCCGGATGCCGTGGGGTGTGGGCACCAGGGCGTAGAGGTCTCCGCCGATCCGCGCCTCCGCCGCCGCGGCGCTGTAGCGGACGGCCACCTGGAACGGCCCCACGGTCTCCGGGACGGGCTGGAGCAGGGCGTGCTGGGCGGCCTCGGCGACCGAGCGGACGGCGGCGAGGACCCGTTCCCGGCGGGCGCGCAGCGCGCTGGCGAGGGCGCTCGCGGCGGTGACGGCCAGCAGGACGGACACCACGGCCGCCGGTTCGCGCGCGTGAGCCGCGTGCAGCACGGCCAGTGCCACACCCACCGCACCGGCGAGAAGGCCCACGCAGAGCACGCCGCGTGGCCCGTTGGTGGAGGCCGCCAGTGAGGGCCCGGCTGCCAGCAGCGGCAGCCAGGGCATTCCCACCCCGGTGGCCACGTCCACGATCGCGATGATGGCGACGACCAGGACCGGCAGCACGTGCACGCCCGAGGCCCGGTGCCGGGCGGCGCGCCCGTGAGCCGATCTCCAGGCGGCGGTCGTACCGTCCCTGAGCAGCCGCGCCGGTGCGTCGTGGTCGCCATGGTGTCGGGCCTGGAGCATGTCGCGTCCGCAGTCCTCACAGTTTGGGGATGTTGCCCGGAATATCGGTTTCATCAATGAAACGGGCGGGGTGAGGACGGTCACAAGGAGCGGAATTTCAGATAGTGAGCGAGAGGCTCCGGGTCACCCGGCCCGCGACCGGGAGCAGACGTTCGCGGACCTCCTCGAGCCGGTCCTGCCGTTCCACCGGCAGGGAGACGCCGAGCGACCCGGGCGTGGCGCCGCGGTAGACCGGCACGGCGACGCACACGGTGCCGAGCGCGTACTCCTCCAGGTCCGTGACGGCCGGGGCAAGCGGGGGAGCCTCGAGCCGGCGGAGCAGCTCCGGGAGGCTGGTGATCGTCCGAGGGGTGAGGTCGGCGAGGTGATGCCTGGACAGATAGTCCCGGCGGGCCTCCTCGTCCAGCTCGCGCAGCACCGACTTGCCCAGGGCGGTGGCGTGTCCGGCGTCCTCGAAGCCCACCCACAGATCCACCCGGGGCGTGCGCGGACCGTCCACGATCTCGGCGACCCGGATCTCGCCCTCCTCGTAGAACGTGAGGTAGGCGGCCATGGCCAGATCGTCCCGGAGAGCGGCCAGCGCCGGGCGCACCCGGCTGAGCAGTGCCTGGGCGCGGCCGGCCGTGTGCAGGGAGTTCACCCTGTCGCCCAGGACGAAGCCGCCGTCGTCCAGTTTGCGCGCGTAACCGTCGTGCACCAAGGTGCGCAGCAAGTGGTACGCGGTGGCCAGGGGCAGCCCCGTCTCGCGCGCCAGCTGTTTCGCCGGTGCGCCGTTCTCGTGCGCGCTCACCGCCTCCAGCAGACGGAACGCCCGCTGCACGGAAGTGATCAGTGTGGGGCCGCCCTGAGCACCCATACGTCCAGACTGCGCCGCGCCTGCGGCCCCGGGCAAGGCCGGGACCACCCGCGGCGGCGGGCGGGACCGTGCCGGCCGCCCTCAGCGGTGTCCGGTCGTGATGCTCAGCGCGTTCGCGACGACCACCGCCCCGATCCCCGCCCACTCCGGGACCCCGAGGCCTCCCGGCCGACCGGCGGACCGGTACCACCCCCGAGCTGTGGCCGCCGGACTCCCGCCCCGGTGTCCAGGAGACGCACGACGTCGACGACTGGCTCACCGTCATCGCCGCCGGACGGGGCATCGGCGTCACCGCCGAGTCGACCGCCGACCAGTACCCGCGGCCCGGCGTCGTCTACCGGCCGGTGCGCGACGCCGAGCCCGTCGCCGTACGGCTCGCCTGGTGGCGCGACGACCGCACCGCACCCTCCAGGCGGTCCTGGAACTGCTCAGCGAGCTGTACCGCACGGGCTGAGCAGCCGTGGGGCCGAGGGGTCCGGCAAGGCGCAGGTACGGGTGGAGAGGATCCGCGGTCGCGATCACGCAGTGCCGCATGGGCCTGGAGGGCCTGTGCGCGGCCGCCGTCGCCGTCGCCGTCGCCGCCGGGGACGAGCAGCCGACGAGCCGGCGGCCTCGGCACGGCGATGGAGAAGGCCGTCGCCGACGGCGAACCGGACACGTACTTTGACCTCAAGCACCGGTTCCACGAGCGGATGCGGCTGATCCCCGCGCAGCGGACCGCGGTCGAGCTGCTGGACCTGAGGGTGCGGCGCCGCCCGCGTCCGGGGATTCTCATCCCTGCGCGTCGGGCTCCACGCCGAGGCCCGTGCACGCCAGCTTCCCGGCCACCTCGGCACACGCCTCCACGCCCCGGGGCGAGGACACCGGGAGCATCGGGCTGCTGTCCCCGCCCAGGTCGTCCGCCGGATAGCCGGCCGACATCACGTCCTGGCCGGCGCGCACCGACACCTCGCGAGCCGCAGGCGACCGCAGCCGGACCTGCGCCCAGGCGGTTCCGCAGGCCGGCGAGTAGCGCAGCCGGACGGTGTAGGCGGGATCGGTGACCGTGCTGGTGGTCCGAGCGTCCCGGGCGCACACCGACGCGTCGGGCAACTCGCCCTGGCAGGAGCGGCCGTGACAGCGCGGCACGGACGGGAGGGTCTGCGCGGCGGGCGCGGTACCCGGCCGCGCGGACAGGGTGACGGCGGCGGCCACCGCCGTCGCGGTGCCGCACAGCGCCAGCGCGCACAGCGCGAGCCAGGACGGGAGCCGCCCGGGAAGCCACGGCGCGATCCGGATGCGCCGACGCGAGGGGCCCGGCTCCTCGGGCGGGGGCGTGTCCGACGAGTGCAACTGCGCCAGTACGGCTTCGGGGTCGGCGCCGGCGAGCCGGCAGAGCGCCTCCACGGCCGGCCTCGGCGGCGGCGTGCCACCGGACAGATAGCGGTGCCATGCGGACTTGCTGTACGGGGTGCGCGCGGCCAGCGCCGCGAGGCTCAGTCCCGTACGGTCCTTCAGTTCGCGCAGTCCCAGCACCAGTGGCTCGTCCGGTGCGGTCGACGCTTGGGGATGTCGCATCGTGCGTCCTCGACTCCCGTTGCGCTATGGGCAGTTTTCGCCCCTGTTGCCGGAATGGCTTCCCGCGAGTGCGGCGACTGCAACACCCGGGAGTCAGGAGGAAGGTGAGGGCGCCGGTGTACCGAAGGCCCGTTCGGGGGTCGTCGAACGGGCCTTCGGCGGTTGAAGGATGCCGCGGCGTCCCGCCCGTCAGCACCAGGGCAGGGAACGGCCCGTCCGTACGTAGTGGGCCGACACGTAGCCCGCGTGGTGCGACAGCCGGTACCAGGTGCGGTCGCCGTACACCGACGAGCCGCGCGTCCGGCACACGAGCGTCAGATGCCGGCCCGTGCTCCGGTGGCCGACCACCCGGTAGCCGGTGCCCGGACCGGAGCGGATGTTGAGCCGGGCGTGGCGGGTGGCGACGCGGCCGACGAAGAGCGGTGCCCGGCGGTGGGGCAGCGGCTGTGCGATGAGCCGGTACCGCGTCCAGTGCGCGGCCAGGCGGTACGCCGCCGCGTGCACGGCGAGGCGGCAGGGCGCCGTCCCCGGCGTGAAGCGGTACGCCGCACTACGGCGCGTGAGGTGGTGGATCCGGTGCACGCGGTGCGCGCGGAGGGCGACCCGGTGGTGCCGGTGGTGGGTCACGTACCTGCGGTGAATGCGGTGCTGAACTCGGTGGGCGGGGTGCTGGACGGTGACACTGGGCACCGGTCGCGCGGCGGCCGCGCTCGCCGCGGTGGCGCCGGCCCCCGTGGGCAGGAACGCGAGCACCGCGACCGTGGCGAGCAGTCCGCTCTTGAGACTCCGTCGGATCAAGGCAACCTCCGGCTGTCGTTCTCGTGACCACGAGCAGTGATCACGCCAGCCAGACTTTCCATGACGGACCGTCAGAATGCTGTCCCGGTGTCCCCCGGAACGGCCGGGACGTCCCGCGGGACGGGGCGCGCGGTACGGGCCCGTGTCGTCCGGGCCGTGGCGCGCAGCCGTCCCGCCGGTCCCTCGCCCGTCCGGGTGACGCGTCCCAGGAGAGCGCCCACGGTGGCCCGGGCCCGCTCAGAGCGTCTCGGCGAAGGTGACGTTCCGCTCCTTCAGCAGCGGGAACACGGTTCCCCGGATCAGCTCCGCGAAGTGCTCCGTCTCCTTGTGCGCCTCGAAGCCGGCGCGATCCGTGTAGCGCTCGTACAGGACGAACGCTCCGGGCCGGTCGACGACCTCGTGCGCCTCGTAGGCGAGGTTCGCGGGCTCCGAGGGGACCAGTTCGCGCATCTTGCGCAGCGCGTCCCGAACGGTGTCCGCGTCGGCGGGAGCGCACTGGTACTGGGCGACGACGGCGAAGGCCATGGAGTCCCTCCGGTGTTCACGAGCGGCGGTCGACCCGCCGATTCCAGCAGCTTCCGGCGAGGTGCGGCCCGCGCGACACGCGGCCCGTGCCCGCGAACGGCCCAGTGACCGGCCGGCCCCAGACAGGCAGGTGGCCTCGCCCACGGCAAGGCCACCACCGCCGCAGCCCGACGGCCGGCCCCGCCGGCACTTCGGGGCAACCGGTCACCTCGCCGCCTACCATCCAGTAATATGCGGCGGCAGGCCACCTCAGGAGGATCCGTGCCACGGTCCGAACGCTCGTCCCTGCTGCTCGCCGGCCTGCTGGCCGCGGCCGGGTTCGCCCACTTCACCGCCCCGCGTCCCTTCGACGCCGTCGTTCCGCGCGCCCTGCCGGGCTCGCGCAGGGCATGGACGTACGCCAGCGGGGCCGTGGAGTTGGCCCTGGCGGCCGGGATCGCGGCGCCCCGGACCCGCACGGTCGCCGCCAAGGCGGCCGCGGCCTTCTTCGTCGGGGTGTTCCCGGCGAACGTGCAGATGGCCGTGGACTGGCGGCACCGGCCCGCACCGCTGCGCACGGCCGCCCTCGCCCGGCTGCCGCTGCAACTGCCGCTCGTGCTGTGGGCCTGCGGCGTCGCCCGCAACCAGGAGGGACGGTCGTGACGGAGCGCATCGAGGTCGGAGGCAAGGTCGAGGACTTCGCCCTGCCCGACGAGACCGGCACCACCCGCCGGCTCACCGAACTGCTGGCCGACGGACCCGTGGTCCTCTTCTTCTATCCTGCCGCCCTCACCCCCGGCTGCACCGCCGAGGCCTGCCACTTCCGCGACCTCGCCGCCGAATTCGCCGCCCTCGGTGCCCGGCCGGTCGGAATCAGCGGCGACACCGTCGGTAAGCAGCAGGAGTTCACCGGTCGGCACGGCCTCGGCATGCCGCTCCTGTCCGACACGGACGGCACGGTCCGCGAGCGGTTCGGCGTGAAGCGCGGCTTCTCCCTCGCCCCGACCAAGCGCGTCACCTTCGTGATCGCCCGGGACCGCACCGTGCTGGAGATCGTCCGCAGCGAACTGCGCATGAACACCCACGCCGACCGGGCCCTCACCGCACTGCGCGCTCACCAGGGCTGACCGGCCCCGCGCGCGGAGGGGCCCTCGAGCCCCGGGCGGCCGCGGACCGCTGCTCGTCGCGGGCTCACCCAGCGCCGGGGCAGTCGGCAGACCGGCCGGGGCAGGACCGTCCGGGCCGGGCAGACGCTCTCCCGGCACCTGATCACTGGAACGAGCAGCCCGGGTTCGGTGCGTCCTCCGAGAACGCGGCGCCGTGCGGCAGTACGTACAGCACGTCGAGCACGAGCGGGGCGTCGCCCAGGTTCCGCCCGATGTGGACGTGATCGGAACCGGCCGGCTCCTGGATCGTCGACCCCGTCCGGTACACGCCGTCCGAGGCACAGGTGGAGTCGAAGTGGCTGAGAGTGCCCTGCTTCACCACGCCGTACAGGGGGCCGTCGTGGTAGTGCCAGCCGGTGCTCTGGCCCGGCGGTATGGTGATCTCCCGCAGGGTGTAGTCGGTGTGGCCGATGGTGGTCCGGCCGATGAGCCGGGCCGTCACACCCGGTCCCGGCGCAGTCGGCTGGGCGGTGCCGCAGGTCAGAACGGTGGCGACGGTCAGCGCGCCGGTGACAGCGGCACGAAGAGCGGTACGCATGCGGGGCCTTTCGGGACGCGGGCTGTTGTCGCCGCGAACATAGAGGCACCGCAGGGGCGGCCGGGGGCGGAACCCGGCGATCCGTATGCGTGCGTGAGCGCGGGGCAGCTCGACGACCCGGGGACACGCGTCGTTCGGGTGCTGTCCCGTGCGCGGGAGCAGCAGCGTCCGGTCCCCCTCGCGCACCGCCGGCACCCGGACACCGTCCGGCTTCCGCTCGGACAGCCGGCCCTCGCCGAGGTCCCGCCGGTCCCTGAGCGCCGCCGGCGGCGGGGCCGCCGCGGGCAACTCCCGCGGGCCGGCCGGCAGCAAGTCCAGCAGGCCGGGCACCGGCGCTCACTCCTCCCCGCCGGCCGCGACCTGCGCGAGGGTGCGGCCGGTACGCACCGAGCGGGCCCGCCGGGGATCCGGAGTACCGTGCCCGGACGACCGCGCCGGGCCCTTGCGCACCAGCAGCCAGGCCTCCCGCTCGCCCTCGCCGCCGCGGAACCGGGTCAGGGCGTACTCCCCGTGCAGCTTGCTGCCGTGCAGCCGGAAGGTGGCGTGCCCGCGCTGCAGCGACTCCGCGAAGTCCACCGGGCGGCCCCTGCGGTCGTGGCTGAGCGGCTCGTACGTGCCGGCGTCCCAGACGATCACGGTGCCGCCGCCGTACTCGCCCTTCGGGATCACTCCCTCGAACTCCTCGTACTCCAGCGGATGGTCCTCGGTGGGCACCGCCATCCGCTTGTCACCGGGGTCCGCGGACGGGCCCTTCGGCACGGACCACGACTTGAGGACCTCGTCCACCTGGAGCCGGAAGTCGAAGTGCATCCGGCTCGCGTCGTGGATCTGCACCACGAAACGGGGTTCGACGCGCCGGGCGCCGGGCTCCCGCCCCGACGGCTCGCGGGTCCGCTCGAAGTCCCGCCTGCCGCGGTATGTCCGCAGCCGGTCCTCCGCTGCCACCTGCCGCTCCTTCCGTACGTCCGTCCCACGGCGCCCGGGTACCCCGCGCCGGGGCGTTCAGCCCGCGATGCCGTCCAGCTCGGCGACCGTCTCGTCCGGCAGCGCCAGGGACGCGGCGGCGATGTTCTCCCGCAGGTGCTCCGGCGAGGAGGTGCCGGGGATGAGCACGATGTTCGGCGACCGGCGCAGCAGCCAGGCCAGCGCCACCTGCTGCGGCGAGGCATCCAGCCGGGCGGCCGCCTTCGCCAGCGTCTCCGACTGCAGGGGACTGAACCCGCCGAGCGGGAAGTACGGCACGAAGGCGATGTTCTCGGCCGCCGTGCGCTCCACGAGGACGTCGTCCCGCCGGTCGGCCAGGTTGTACAGGTTCTGCACGCACACCACCGGCGCGATCGCCAGGGCCTCGTCGAGCTGCGCGGCGGTCACCGTGCTCAGTCCCAGATGCCGGATCAGCCCCCGCTCCCGCAGTTCGGCCAGCGCGCCGAACTGCTCGGCCAGCGGCTCGTCGTTAGGGGCCTCGACATCGCCCACTCGCAGGTTGACGACGTCCAGCGACTCCACACCGAGGTTCCGCAGGTTGTCGTACACCTGAGCCTTCAGGTCCTCGGGGTGCCGGGACAGGATCCAGCTGCCGTCCGCTCCCCGGCGGGCACCGACCTTGGTGACGATCCGCAGGTCGTCGGGGTAGGGGTGCAGGGCCTGCCTGATCAGCTCGTTGACGACCACGGGACCGTAGAAATCGGCGGTGTCGATGTGCGTGATGCCCGCCTCCACCACCGCGCGGAGCACCGCCACGGCCCGCTCGCGGTCCTTCGGCGGACCGAAGACATGGGGTCCGGCCAGCTGCATCGCGCCGTATCCGACGCGGGTCAGGGTCAGGCCGCCGGCCGGGGTGACGGTGCCGCCGAGCTGTGCGGTCATGTCGTACCTCTCAGAAGTTCGCACTCGAAGACGTCCGGGCCACCGGTCCTCCGGCGGCCCCGCACTCCACCTTGCGCCCCGCGCTCCCGCCGTTGCAGTGCCCCGGCGATCCTGGGACTGACAGGGCCAGTCACCGCCGGTCGCGCGGACGTACGGTTGCCGCATGGACCGATCGAACGCGCTCGGCGAATTCCTGCGGGCCCGCCGGGCGCTGGTGCGGCCCGAGGACGTGGGACTGCCCGGCGGCGGACTGCGCCGTGTGCCGGGGCTGCGCCGCGAGGAGGTCGCGATGCTCGCCGGCATCAGCTCCGACTACTACCTGCGGCTGGAACAGGGCCGCGACCGCAACCCGTCCGCGCAGGTCCTGGAGGCCATCGCCCGCGTCCTGCTCCTCGACGCCGGCGCCACGGCCCACCTCAGCGGCCTCGCCCGGGGCCGACCCGCCCCCGGTGTGCGGTCCGGGCGCCGCACGCGTGAGGTCCCGGCGAGCCTGCTCCAGCTCATCGACGGCTGGCCGCGCAACCCGGCCTACGTGCAGAACCGGTACGCCGACTGCCTGGCCGCCAACGCCCTGGCCACCGCGCTCACCCCGAACTACCGGCCCGGCGTCAACGTCCTGCGGGCCGTCTTCCTCGACCCCGCCGAGCGCGAACTGCGCCGGGACTGGGAGGACCTCACCGAGGAGGGCGTGGCCGTGCTGCGCTCCGAGGCCGGGGCGTACGCGGACGACCCGCGGCTGCGCGACCTGGTCGGCGAGCTGTCGCTGCGCAGCGAGCGCTTTCGCGCCCTGTGGGCCCGGCACGAGGTACGGCCCCGCCGCGGCCGGGTGAGCCGGCTGACCCATCCGCAGGTCGGCGACATCGACCTGCAGTCGCACAAGCTGTCCGTGGACGGCACCGACGGTCTCACCCTGGTCGTCTTCCACGCCGAGCCGGGCAGCCGCAGCGTCGAGCTGCTGGACATCCTCGGCAGCCTCAGCGTGCCCGCCGACGACGGCGACCGGATCGGCGGCGCTCAGGGGAGGATCGAGGAGCGCCAGGTCCTGTCGTCTGACTCCCGGCGTCCGCCCGAAGGGCAGGCGGGAGGCTGACGGCAGGCCTGAAGGGCTGCTCAGAACTCCTCGTGCGTCTCCGGGTCGCCGCCCGGTCGGCGGGGAGCGTGACGGGAGATCGCCGCCAGCTCGCCGGAGTCCAGCTCGAAGCCGAAGACGTCCAGGTTGGCGCGCTGCCGGCCGGGGTCGGCCGACTTCGGGACGGGCAGCGCACCCAGCTGCACGTGCCGGCGCAGCAGCACCCGCGCCGGCGTCACCCCGTTGTGCCGGTGAGGGTGGACGGCAGCGCGTCGCAGGCGTTGGTGGGTACGGAGCCGGGCCGCTGGTGAAACGGGCCGGAGCGGCGGCCGGGGTGCGCGCCGGTGGCACCCGCCGGGCCCGCGGCCGGGGTACGCGCCGGTGGCAGACCGGATGCCGGCTCGCCGGACGGCTCCGACGGGCCCCGGCCGGCGCTCAGCCCGTCGGCCGCCGGCCCAGTGCAGGCCCCAGCCTGGTCGCCATGTCCGTGAGGATCTGCACGTAGTCCTCGTGCTCGAAGGTGAACGGCAGCGCGAACGCCACCTCGTCCATCTCCCGGAACGCGGCGTGCGCGCGCAGCCGTTCGGCCGACTCCTCGGAGCCGCCGACCAGGTCCGGGGCGAACAGCAACCGGCCCGGCCCCTGCGGGGCGGACGTGCGGGGCAGACGCTTCGCGGCGTGCCCAGCTTGTGCAGCGGTCGGGGCGTGGACGGCGCGGGCTCCTTCAGCGGTCATGGGTCGGTTCCGTCTCCGATTCCGGCAGGCGAGTGTGACAACCGGGTGATCACTTCAGCGGGATGACGATCTCGTCCTCGACCGGCGGATCGATCTCCTGCGCCCGGTTGCCGGTCGCGGCGAAGCAGCGCAGCCGGACCTCCTCGGGGGTGACGTCCAGCCGCAGAAAGGACTTGAAGAACGGCGGGCTGTAGGTGGCGGAGCCGGGCGAGAACAGCTGGGTGTAGACCTTGCGCACGGGCAGCCGGACCCGGGACGTGCGGTCCGGGCGGCCACCGGAGCCGAGCAGGCTCGCGACCAGCCGGGTGCGCCGGGTGATCCGGGCGTCGGGTGCGGGCCTGCGGCCCGGCTCGACGCCGAGGCGTTCGGCGACGACCGCGGTCGCCTCGGCCTCGGTGAGGGTGAAGAAGCGGCGCAGCCGCAGCCGGCGGCCGTACAGGCGGCTGTAGAAGGCCAGTGAGTCGCCGCGCAGCGGGTAGCAGCGGAAGTCCTTCTCGCTGACGCCCCCGACGGACACGCGCGGGATGGTGTGGGTGGCGTGCATGAACGCCCCGCCGCCGCCCGCGACCACGTACTGGACGGTGCGGCCGTTCACGTCGACCGGGTAGCGCTGGTAGTTGTGGATGTCGCCGCCGATCGCGGCCACATAGTGATGCGCCGGGTCGCGGACGATGTCGTCCACGGTCCCGCCGCCCTCGATCGCGCAGGGATGGTGCTCGCCGTCGACGTACAGGGGTGAGCCTGTGATCAGGATCTTCGGCCTGGGGCCTCGGGAGACCTCGCGCAGCCAGGCGCCCTGTTCGGCATCGATCGTGCCGAGCAGCCCGGTGTCGATGCCGACGATCCGCACCGGCCCCGCGTCCATCGCCCAGTAGGGCCCCGGCTGTACGGCCTGTTGGCCGGGCGCCGACCGCAGCTTACGCGCTGCGGCGAACCGTTGCTCGTCGGCCGACCGGGGCCGATGCCAGAGCAGGGACCGCCACCAGGCGCGGGTGAGCGGGCGCGGCCGGGGCTCGGGCGCGAGCGGCCCGGCGTCGGCGCAGAAGACCCGCATGAAGGCGCCGAGGTCCTCGTACCAGTCGTGGTTGCCCGGTATCGCATAGATCGGGGCCGGATAGTCCTGGTAGGGGCGGAAGAACTTGGTGCCGTAGTCGCCGATACTGCCCACCGGATAGATCACGTCGCTCGAGATCACGGCGAAGTCGGTTCCCCGACTCACCTTCAGGAAGCCCGGCACGACGGCGTATTGCGAGGCGTCCCCCTCCCCGGTGTCGCCGAGGACCATGAAGGAGAACCGGTCGTCGACCTTGCGCCGGATCACCTTGTCGGCGGGCGCTCCGGCCGCTTCCCGGCGCGCCACCCAGCGGCTGCGCGTACGGCCGGTCGGATCGCCGAACCAGGACGCCAGCACGCCGTTGCGGGCGATCCACAGGGTCCGCGGGTTCAGCCACGACAGCTTCTCGACGTGGTCCGGCATCAGCTGCTTGTAGGCACCGGGCTCGGCCGAGCCCCAGCCGGCGCCCTGGGCGGTATCGCGCGAGGAGTCAGACACGCGGTGCACGGTAACAACGCGCCGGTGGACGACGGTTGGCGGGGTCCCGGCGCTTCGGAGGAAGTCGGCTTCGCGTGCGGTGCGCCGCCCGAAGGGGCCCGTACCGGGCGACGGGCACGACTCGCCCCCTCAGCCTCCGCCCGGGTCGTACGGCGGCGACGGCCCGTTCCGGACGGCGTCGAGACGGGCGACGATCCACCGCAGTTCGCGGGCGCTGCGGGGTGACAGGGCCCGCATGACGGTGTCGAGCAGTGCGCGGGTTTCGAAGGGGTCTTCGTCGCGGCAGTACCAGGACGGATTGCCCCACTCGTAGTCCTGCCACAGCCCGGCTCTGGGGCAGGCGGACGTAGTCGCGCCAATGACGCGACGCGGCGCTCACGTCCCCCGGCTGGAGACAGCCACGGGTGCGCTCGAGGCGCGCGATCAGCGGCACAGGGAAGACCACCGGCATAGGGAAAACCCTCGAATGACCTCCGCATCACTGACATGTTCGGGACAATCCTGCGATCCTTCCCACGCACCGCACATCCCCGGTGTGGCCACGGATCACGGACCCCGCACAGCTCAGCTCGCCCGGGCAGCAGACCCGTCTGCCCGTCTGTCACCGGCCGCGACCCGGCGGCCGTAGCAGGAGGAGTACGAGTGAGACCCCACAGACGCCTTCCCCACAAGCGTGCCACGGTCGGAGCCGCCCTGGTCTCCACCGCGGCGTTTCTCGCCATCGGCATGCAGGCAGCCCCGGCCGTCGCCAAGCCCGCCGCTCCCCACCCCAGCCCGCTGCGCACCGGCGGCCTGGAGGCGAAGCTCAGCCCGGCCCAGCACCAGGCCCTGATGAAGAGCGCCCAGCAGAACACCGGCGCGACCGCCCGCACCCTCGGGCTCGGCGCCAAGGAGAAACTGGTCGTCAAGGATGTCGTCAAGGACAACGACGGGACCCTGCACACCCGTTACGAGCGCACCTACGCGGGCCTGCCCGTCCTCGGCGGCGACCTCATCGTGCACACCCCGCCCGCCTCGCTGGCCGCGGGTACCGTGAGCACCACCTACAACAACAAGCACAAGATCCAGGTCGCTTCGACCGCCGCGACCGTCACCAGGTCGGCCGCCGAGTCAAAGGCCCTGAAGGCCGCCAGGGCCCTCGCCAAGAAGCCCGCCGCCGACAGCGCACGCAAGGTGATCTGGGCCGGCACCGGTACCCCGAAGCTCGCCTGGGAGACGGTGATCGGTGGGTTCCAGGACGACGGCACGCCCAGCAGACTGCACGTCATCACCGACGCCACCACCGGCAAGGAGCTGTACCGGTACCAGGCGATCGAGACCGGTGTGGGCAACACGCACTACAGCGGGCAGGTGTCGCTGACGACGACCCAGTCGGGCTCGACGTACACGCTGACCGACGGCACGCGCGGCGGCCACAAGACGTACAACCTCAACCACGGCACGAGCGGCACCGGAACGCTCTTCTCCCAGAGCAGCGACACCTGGGGCGACGGCACCAACTCCGACGCCACCACCGCGGGCGCGGACGCCGCCTACGGCGCGCAGGAGACCTGGGACTTCTACAAGAACACCTTCGGCCGCAGCGGCATCCGCAACGACGGCGTCGGCGCCTACTCCCGCGTCCACTACGGCAACTCGTACGTGAACGCCTTCTGGGACGACAGCTGCTTCTGCATGACCTACGGCGACGGCTCCGGCAACAACGACCCGCTGACCTCGCTGGACGTCGCCGGACACGAGATGAGCCACGGCGTCACCTCCAACACCGCGGGCCTGAACTACAGCGGGGAGTCCGGCGGCCTGAACGAGGCCACCAGCGACATCTTCGGCACCGGCGTGGAGTTCTACGCCGACAACAGCTCCGACCCCGGTGACTACCTCATCGGCGAGAAGATCGACATCAACGGCGACGGCACCCCGCTGCGCTACATGGACAAGCCCAGCAAGGACGGCTCCTCGGCGGACAGCTGGTACTCCGGGGTCGGAAACCTCGACGTGCACTACTCCTCGGGCCCGGCCAACCACATGTTCTATCTGCTGTCCGAGGGCAGCGGCACCAAGGTCATCAACGGCGTGACCTACAACAGCCCGACCTCCGACGGCGTCGCCGTCACCGGCATCGGCCGCGCCGCAGCGCTGCAGATCTGGTACAAGGCGCTGACGACGTACATGACGTCGAGCACCGACTACGCGAGCGCCCGCACCGCCGCCCTGAACGCGGCGGCCGCCCTGTACGGCACCAACTCCACGCAGTACGCCGGAGTCGGCAACGCCTTCGCCGGTATCAACGTCGGCAGCCACATCACGCCGCCGAGCAGCGGGGTGACGGTCACCAACCCGGGCAGCCAGACCTCGACCGTCGGCACCGCCGTGAGCCTGCAGGTCAAGGCGAGCAGCACCAACAGCGGGGCCCTGTCCTACAGTGCCTCCGGGCTGCCGGCGGGCCTGTCGATCAACGGCTCGACCGGCCTGATCACCGGCACGCCCACCACGGCGGGCACCTCCAACACCACGGTGAAGGTCACCGACTCCACCGGAGCCACCGGCACCGCGACCTTCACGTGGACCGTCAACCCCAGTGGCGGCGGCGGTGGTTGCACCTCGACCCAGCTGCTGGCCAACCCCGGCTTCGAGTCCGGCAGCACCGGCTGGAGCGCGACCAGCGGCGTCATCACCAACGACACCGGTGAGGCGGCCCACAGCGGCTCGTACAAGGCCTGGCTCGACGGCTACGGCACCAGCCACACCGACACGCTGTCGCAGTCGGTGACGATCCCGGCCGGCTGCAAGGCCACGCTCACCTTCTACCTGCACATCGACACCGCGGAGACCACGTCCAGCACCGCGTACGACAAGCTGACGGTCACCGCCGGTTCGACCACGCTGGCGACGTACTCGAACCTGAGCGCCAACTCGGGTTACGCGCAGAAGACCTTCGACCTGTCCTCGCTGGCGGGCCAGACGGTCACCCTGAAGTTCAACGGCGTGGAGGACTCCTCGCTGCAGACCAGCTTCGTCGTGGACGACACCGCCCTGACGACCGGCTGAGCGACCCCCGTTCCGCGGCCCCGCACCCGGGAGGTGCGGGGCCGCGGGATGTCAGCTCAGCGGATCCAGAGTCAGATACGCCTGCTGCGGACTGCCGTCGTGGACCAGCGACTCCTGGTCGCCGACATCGTCGAAGGCGAACGCGTAGGCCTTGCCGTCGGCCATCTGCGCATGGACATCGCGCGCGTACTGGTTGGTCACCGGGTCCTGGTAGAAGTCGGCCGGCGTCGTGTCCGGCTGGTCGGCGTCGGTCAGCAGCGTGGAACGGTCGAACCCGGCGCACAGGGTGCGCGAGATCGGGCCCCGCACGTCGTCGTTGGGCGCGTCGAGCAGTTTGTGGCAGCCGAAGACGCTGTCCGCGTCGGGCTTCTGGAAACTGGTGACGACGGCGCCCGCGGCATCGGTGAAGTTCATGACGTCTCCCGAGACCCGGCCGTAGTACTTGGTGTTCGGCTGGTCGGTGAACGGCGTGACCGTCAGCGTCGACGTCGTGTACTTCTGCCAGACCCGGTTGATGTAGTCGTCCAGCGCGTTCGCGGGCAGGGCTCCGGTCTCCACGCCGTACAGCGGCGAGAGGGCGCGCAGCACCGTGCCGTCCCGGCGGGTCTGTATCAACCCGGACCACCCGCCCGACTGACCGCGCAGCGCGTCGAAGAAGCCGCTGTAGCCGCCGGACCTCAGATGCCCCGTGGTGCTCACGCTGCCGTCGGAGCGCTGCACACCGACCGCGTACGGCGCGGAGAACATGTCCACCTGGGTGCTGTTGAGCCACAGCCCCGAGCCGTCGAGGGTGTACTCGGACCAGTTGAACAGGATGTTCCGGTTGGGGTCGGAGGGGTTCTGCACGGCCGGCTGCACCAGGCCCCCGGTGGTCAGCCGGAAGTCGAGCTTCTGGCCGTAGGAGAAGTAGATGCGGCCGGAGAACTTCGGGATCCGGATCGTCGTGGACTGCCCCGGAGCCGGTCCGCTGATCGCCGCGTCCGGAGCGGGCGTCGGTGGGTTGCTGCCCGCCGGCCAGGCGTGGAAGGTTCCGTTCGCGTCGGCCCAGCCCTGCTGTCCCGAGGACAGCTGGGTGCCGAGGTCGTACACGTAGACCGGTTCGGTGCGGCCGGAGTTGTTGGTGATCTTCAGTGGGATGGTGTCCGGTACCGCGGCGTCGACGGGGTGCGGGGCGCTCAGGACGAGCACTCCGCCGACCAGGGCCGAGGCCGCCGCCATGGCCGGCACCGGGCGTGAGCGTGCGTGAGGCACTCTCCTACCTCCGTGTGGGGTCGGGGTCGTACGGACATGGTCCGCACCTGTCTGAGAGCGCTCTCAGGCTCTTACTGAGACGCGAACATGTCAATGAGATGAACGGGAACGGGTGACCCCGCACGGCGCCCTCGTGCGGCGGGCGCCGTGCGCCGGTGCCGGCCGGCTCGGGGTCCTCTGTCAGAAGGTGCGTTCGAGCAGGCCGAGCAGTGCCGCCCAGTGCCGCTCGTCGGCCGCGCGGTCGTACGCCGGCGTGTCGGCCTGGGTGTAGCCGTGGTGGGCGCCCGGGTACACCTCGCAGGTGTGCCGGACCCCGGCCGCCGTCAGAGCCTTCTCGAAGCGTTCGATCTGCTCCGGCGGCAGCGACCGGTCGTTGTCGGCGTGCCCGAAGTACAGCTCGGCGGTGATGTGCGGGACGCCGAGGTGGGGGCTGCCCGGATCGTCGGTGGCGAGCCCCCCGCCGTGGAACCCGGCCGCCGCCGCGACCCGGTCCGGATGCGCCGCCGCCGTCCACAGGGCGAGGCGGGCTCCCATGCAGTAACCGGTGAGCGCGACGGGTCCGTCGGCGACCAGCGGGCAGTCGGCCAGCCGGCGCAGATAGGCGCCCGCGTCCCGCTTCACCAGGTCCGGCGTCAGCGAGGACACGACCGGGCCGAGCCGCCTCCAGATGGTCGGGTCGGCGCCCGGGTCGATGAACTCGGGCAGGTCGACGACCGGGGTCCGGTCGAGACGGTAGAAGACATTGGGCACCAGCACGGTGTAGCCGGCGGCGGCCAGCCGGTCGGCCATCGACCTCAGGTGCGGCCGCAGACCGTAGGCGTCCTGGTAGAACAGCACGCCCGGACGGGGGCGGCCGTCGGCCGGATGGACGAGGTAGGCGTCGGCGACACCGTCCTCGGTGGTGATGTCGAGATCGGTTCCCTGGACATCGGTCATGGTGGGCAGGCCTCCCTGAAGGGACACGGGGTGGGCGGCGACGGCCCTCGACGCCACGGCAGCAGGACCATCGCCACGGCTACGACCATGCTGTCACGCAAGATCCGCAAGCCCGCATCAGGGAGGCGGGTTCACTCGAACCGGCTGGTGTCCCCGGCGCCCCGCCGGACGATCTCCGCCTCGCCGCTGGAGAAGTCCACGACCGTCGTCGGCTCGGTGCCGCAGTCGCCGGAGTCGACCACCGCGTCCACCACGTGGTCGAGCCGGTCCTTGATCTCCCAGCCCTGCGTCAGCGGCTCCTCCTCGTCCGGCAGCAGGAGGGTGCTGGACAGCAGCGGCTCGCCCAGCTCCGCCAGCAGCGCCTGGGTGACCACGTGGTCCGGGATGCGCACGCCCACGGTCTTCTTCTTCGGGTGCAGCAGCTTGCGCGGCACCTCGCGGGTGGCCGGCAGGATGAAGGTGTAGCTGCCGGGCGTGGACGCCTTCACGGCCCGGAACACGTCCTTGTCCACCTGCACGAACTGGCCGAGCTGGGCGAAGTCCCGGCACATGAGGGTGAAGTGGTGCCGGTCGTCCAGATGCCGGATGGACCGGATCCGGTCCATGCCGTCCCGGCTGCCCAGCCGGCAGCCCAGCGCGTAACAGGAGTCGGTCGGGTATGCGATGAGTGCCTCCGAGCGCACGGCGTCGGCGATCTGGGCGATGCTGCGCGGCTGCGGGTTCTCGGGGTGCACGTCGAAGTACTTCGCCATTCACCGAGCTTATGCCGTACAGCACGCCCCACGCGCCCCGCACGCGCCATGGGCACCACGACCGCGGCGGCACCACCGCCACAGCACCACGTCACCGGGCCCATTCACCGCCCGATGGTTTCGTGGTGTACTTCCCCGATTCCGGGGCATGCGAGCGGAGAACCGTCCTGGGCATCCCCCCGCCCCGGACGCGAAGTCTCCGCCGGCCGCCCACCCCCCCCGGGCCGCCGGCGGAGCCGCGTCCGGCGCGCAAGGCGCGGTGCGTCGGGTAACGTGCGCATGCGTAAGCGCAGGTCATCAGGGAGACAGGGAGAGGGGCACGTGGCCGGCCGACCGGACGAGGGCCCGGCGTTCCAGCAGCCGTACGCCGGCGACAGCGCCTGGGCGCAGGAGTTGCTGGACCGACTGCGGCCCGCCGGACGCGATCTCGGCCGGCTCGTCGACTGGCTCGCCCGGACCGTCGACGCATCGGTGTGCCTCCAGGACATTCGGGGCGACCTGCTCGCCGGAGAGCCGCTGCCGCTCGACTCCGGCGTGCTGGCCGACGTCGCCGCCGGCCGAGTCTCGGCAGCGGCCCTCGACGACGGGGTACGACAGGTGCGCCTGGTCGGGATACGGCATCAGGGGCCCGGCCAGGAGGCGGTGGCCGTCCTCGCCGTCGCCCGCCCCGAGCCCTTCGACCGGCACACCGCCGAGATCCTCAACCACACCGTCGTCGTCCTGGAACTCCTGCTGAGGGAACGGGAGCTGGCGGAGTCGGGGCGACGGCTGCGGCAGGCCACCGCCGATCTGCGGCTGGCGATCCTGCAACTGCTCATGGTCGAGGACACCGTCTCCGCCCGCCGGGTCGCCGCCGGGCTGTGGCCGGGCCTGCTGGAGGAGGACACCGCCCGCGTCTACGTCCTTGAGGGCGCCGCCACCGAGCGCGACAGGCTCGCCGAGGCGTGCGTCGGCGCCACCGACGGCCGGGCGCTGGTCGTGCGCTGTCCCGCCGTGGACGAACACGTCATCGTCGTCGGCCCGTCGGCCGAGGTCGGGGAGCGACTGCGCGACATCGTCGCCGGCCGGCCCGGCACCTACCTGGGCGGCAGCCCCCGGCAGCGGCTCGCACTGACCGCCACCGCCTACGGGCAGGCCGTCACCGCCCTCGCCGTGGCCCGGTTCCACCCCGAGCGGTCCGCGGTCTACGCCTCCCGCACCCGGCCCGCCCAGCTCATGGACCCGGCGGGGCTGCGGGCGTGGGCCGCCGCCGTGCTACGTCCCCTCGACACCCTCCCGCACCACGTGCGCGCCGAACTGCTCGCCACCACCCGGCTGGGCCTGGAGTTCACCGCCGTGAACGCAGCCAAGGTGCTCGGCGTCAGCCGCAACACGGTGCGCGCCCGGATGGACCGCGTCGCCGCGCTGCTCCGCGCCGACCTCTCCCGGCTGGCCGTCCGCGCCGTCGCCCACGCCGCCCTGAACACCGAAGCCCTCCACGGGCCGTACGGCCCCTCGTTCGGCGCACCCGAGCGGCCGGCCCGGACCCGGCTCATCGAGCTGCTCGGGACGAGCGCGCTCCGCTCCTGGGCAGAGGGTCTGCTCGGCCGGCTCGACGAGGACGGCCGGGACCTGCGCCGCACCCTGCGTGTATGGACCGGCGCCGACGCGCACGCGGAACGTGCCGCCGAGGCGCTCGGCGTACACGCCCAGACCGTGCGCGAGCACGTCCGGGCCGCCGAGGCCGTCCTGGAACGCCGGCTGACGGCCGGCGGAACCGACCTGTACGAGGTCGTCCTCGCCCACCTGGCCACCGGTGAGCTGCCCCTGCCCGACCTCGGCACGGCGTTCTGATCCGGCCGCCGCGCGGCGAACCCGGACCAACCGGACGCGTCTGTGCACCGGTGAGTGCCGGGCGGGCGGTGCAGGGCACCGGTGCACTGGCCCGAGTCCGGTGGCGGACGTAGTTTCTGCATTCCGCGGGGCACGACCGGAGCGGGGGACCGGTCGGGGCCCCGCGCCTCACCCGGCCCGCGTGAGCGGCAGGTCGTACACGTGGGCCGGGGAGACGATCTTCGTGATCGCCCCGCCCAGGAGGGTACTGGGCTCCCGGGAGCGGTAGCCCGTGTCCGAGTCGAGCAGCACGACGAGTGTCGTCCCTGTCTCGGGCAGGTGGACGGTCAGCGACTCATAGCCTGGCAGAGAGCCGTTGTGGCCGATCCATCCATGGACGTCGAAGATGCCCATGCCGTATCCGGCGCCCCTGATCGAGTCGGTCCGCGGGGTGATCAGCCGCTGCTTCTGGGCGGCGGCGCTGACCATCCGCCTGCCGTCCGGGAACTGCCCCGTGGCGACCGTGCGCGCCCATGTGCGCATGTCCCGCAGATCGGAGATCATCGCGCCGGCCGCCCAGCCCCAGGAGGGGTTCCAGCCGGCCGCGTCGGCCTCCGCGCCGTTCGCCGTCTGCCTGGTGTATCCCTGCGCGTGCGGGGCGGGGAACGCGCTGCCGGTGGGGAAGAGTGTGTGCGTCATACCGGCCGGAGCCAGGATGTGCTGCTCGATGTAGTCCCCGAGGCGCTGCCCGCTCTCCTTCTCCACCACCAGGCCGAGCAGGATCAGGTTGGTGTTGCAGTAGGAGAACTCCTGTCCCGGCCGGAACAGCACCGGATGCCTGAAGGAGTACGCGAGCAACTGCCGTGGAGTGAAGGGCCGTAGGGGGTTCGAGGTCAGGGCCTTGTGGAAGCCCGGGTCCTCGGAGTAGTTGAACAAGCCGCTGCGCATCTGGGCGAGCTGACGCAGTGTGATCCGGCTGCCGTCGGGCACGCCGTCGACGTACCTGTCGATCGGGTCGTCCAGACCGACCTTCCCGAGGTCCGCCAGTTGCAGCAGCGCGGTCACGGTGAACGTCTTGGTCTCGCTGCCTATGCGCATGTACAGGTCCGGCGTCATCCTCCGGCCGGTGCTCTTGTCGGCGACCCCGAAGGAGCGGACGTAGTCCGGCTGCCGGGGCGTCCAGATGCCGACACTCACGCCGGGGATGTCCGCCTCGCGCATCACCTTCTGCACAGCGGCGTCGAGTCGGCGCGCCACGCCGGGGGTGAGGGCACGGACGCCCGCTTCGGAGGGACCCGGGCCGGGCGAGCCGGCGGCGAGGGCCGCCGGCGCCGAGGCCGGTGCGGACCGGGCGGATCCGGCGGGCGCTGCCAGCAGCGCCCCCGCCGTGACGGCGACCGCGGCCCGCCTCACCACGCGTGCGGAGATGGACGACATCGGCTGACCCCAAGCACGTGAGAGCCGAGCCATGCGACGAGCCCGACGCCGGAGACCGGACCTCCTCAGCATAGAAGCGCGCACACCGCCGCGCCCGTCGGAGGGACGGCCACCCGGGCACCCGGCCCGAACGGCCCGCGGGATGCTTGTCCGACGAGTGGAACGTCTCGTTCGGGCGATGGCCTCACCCGACTCGGTGAGCCATGTGCCGGGGGCGTACCGGTGGCGGCGCACGGGCGTTGCCCCGGCATGAAGCGCTTGGACCCGGCGAACCGCTTGGACTGGCTGGACCGGATCGAACGCCTGGACCGCATGCGCCGCCTGCGCCGGCCGGCGCAGGCGGACCGGGCCCGGGAACCGATCTACGCCCGGCTGGTGGCCGAATGGCGGGCGCAGGGACGGACCGTCCCGGCGGAGCCCGACGCCCTCGCCGTCGTCCTCACCGGCCCCGCCCGGGACGCGCGTCACGCGCCCGACCACGACTGAGCCGTCACTGCCCGCACAGTGGGGCGAGGACGGCGAGGGTGCCGTTGGCCTCCCGCAGCGCATCCTCCAGTGTGCCGGGGGAGTGGAGCGCGCCGGTGCCGTCCGGCGGCACGAGCCACTCCAGGGACCGCGTCGGTCGGTACGGCGGGGGTACGGCGACCCAGGCGCCCTTGGTCGCGTAGCGCAGACCTGCACCCACCCAGCCTCCGTAGGGGTCCGGCGGCAGGAAGAACCCGACCCGGCCCGCGGCCGTGTCGACCAGCGTCGGCCCCGGCACGGGCATGTCGGGCCGCCACAGCAGGTCGAGGGTGAGCAGCCCCAGCCGCTCCGGGACGCTCAGCACGTCCCAGAAGCGGCCCGCCTCCAGCAGGGCGATGCCCTCGCCGTGGTCCCATCCCCACTTGCAGGAGCGCGGGTTCGCCGCCGCGGCGGCCAGCCACTCCACGCCCCGCATCCACATCGTGTTCGCCATGCGCCGCTCCGGGTGTCCTCGTCCGCCTGCCCTCGGCATATGCATGCTCGTAGATATTTCTACATGGCGGAAGGGGTGGCGGACCCTGGCGTTTCGGTCGGGATGTTCGAACTCCGGTCGTGGGTTCGCCAGTTGGGGGAGCGGTGATGAGGCACCCTCCCGACGGTCGTGCCACCGCCATGCGCTCGAATCGATTGTTGCAACGATCGAATCATGCACAATCTCTTGATGAAGCCGCTGTTTCGATCGTAAAGTCACGATATCCGTCACCATCTCCAGTGAGGTACTCCATGGACCGCACGCGTCTGCACACCCTCCTGGCCCGCGAGCACGCCGAGGCCGAGCGCCGTAACCCGCGCTCGCGCGCGGCCTATGCGGGGGCCGGCCACCTCTTCGGGCGGGTGCCGATGACATGGATGAACAAGACGGCCGGTGCCTTCCCCCGTTATCTGGCCGGTGCGCGCGGCGCCCGGGTCACCGACGTGGACGGGCACGAGTACATCGACTTCTGCCTGGGCGACACCGGCGCGATGGCCGGTCACTCGCCCGCCCCGGTGACGGAGGCCGTGCAGAGGCGGTTCGCCGAGCTGGGCGGCGCCACGGCGATGCTCCCCACCGAGGACGCCGAGTGGGTCGGTGCCGAGCTGACCCGCCGGTTCGGCCTGGCCCGCTGGAGCTTCTCGCTGACCGCGACCGACGCCAACCGCTGGGCGATCCGGCTCGCCCGCGCCGTCACCGGGCGCCCGAAGATCCTGGTGAACAGCTACTGCTACCACGGCAGCGTCGACGAGTCGCTGATCGTCGTCGGCCCGGACGGCACGGGCACCGCCCGCCCCGGCAACGTCGGCGCCCCCTGCGACGTGACGCTGACCAGCCGTGTGGCGGAGTTCAACGATCTCGCCGGCCTGGAGCGCGAACTGGCCCACGGCGACGTCGCCGCCGTCCTGATGGAGCCCGCCCTCACCAACATCGGCATCGTCCTGCCGGGCCCCGGCTATCTCGCCGGGGTCCGCGAGCTGACCCGCCGGTACGGCTGCCTGCTCATCAACGACGAGACCCACACCCTCTCCGCCGGACCGGGCGGCTGCACGGCAGCCTGGGACCTGGAACCCGACCTGCTGACCATCGGCAAGGCCATCGGCGGGGGCATCCCGGCCGGCGCCTACGGGCTGTCCGCCGAACTCGCCGACCGGCTGCTGGCCCGCCCCGACCTGGACCTCGTCGACATGGGCGGCGTCGGCGGCACCCTCGCCGGCAACGCGCTCTCGGTCGCCGCCGTGCGGGCCACCCTCGAACTCGTGCTCACCGACGAGGTGTTCGGCCGGATGTCCAAGCTCTCCGAGCGCTTCGAGGCCGGCGTCCGCGCGGGCATCGAGGGGCACCGGCTGCCCTGGTCCGTGAGCCGGCTCGGCGCCCGCACCGAGTACCGTTTCACCAGCCCGGCGCCGCGCACCGGCACCGAGTCCGCGGCCGCCTCCGACCCGGAGCTGGAGGACTTCCTGCACCTCTACCTCGCCAACCGCGGCATCCTGCTGACCCCCTTCCACAACATGGCGCTCGTGTGTCCCGACACCACCGAGCAGGACGTCGACACCCACACCGAGGTCTTCGCCGCCGCGCTCGCCGAACTCGCCCGCTGAGCAGGGGAGCGACGACATGGACGAGATCGACCGGGCCATCCTGCGCGAGCTGCAGACCGACGGCCGTATCGCCTACGCCGACCTCGGACCGAAGGTGGGCCTGTCCGCCTCGGCGGCCAGACAGCGGCTGCAGCGCCTGCTGGACTCCAAGGCCGTCCAGGTGGTCGGTGTCACCGACCCGATGGCCATGGGCGGACAGGCCATGGCCCTGCTCGGCATCGGCGTCGTCGGCGACCCCCGGACCGTCGCCGACGCCCTCGCCGAACGCCCCGAGGTCGTCTACTCGGTGCTGACCTCCGGCGGGTTCGACCTGTTCGCCGAGGTGGTCGCGGCCGGCCCGAAGGCTCTGCTGGACTTCGTCAACGACGAGGTACGGCCGCTCGAAGGCGTCCGCGAGATCCGGTCCTTCCCGTACTTCGCCATCCACACCCACCGCTTCCTGTGGGACGTGGGCTGACCGGCGCGGCGGTCAGCAGGCCTGCTGCCGGGGCGCCAGCACCAGCATGCTGACGTCGTCCCGGACTTCGTAGCGCAGCCGTACCAGATCCGTCCACACCGATCGGGGCAGCTCGGCGGACGCGGTGCCGGCCAGGGTGGTCAGCCGCACGGGCAGCGGGTAGAAGACGTCGTCGGCGTCCCGTGCCTCCCACACCCCGTCGGAAGCCAGGAAGAGCCGGTCGTCCGGCCCGAGCGGGACCGTGACGGCCTTCGGCGGGTCGGCGCCGATCAGCCCGAGACCCAGAGGGGGTCCCGGTGCGACCGCCACCTCCAGGGCGTGCGGCCCGTGCAGCAGCACGGGTGGCGGATGACCGCAGGCCACCACCCGCACCGCGCGTCCGTCGGGGGAGAACTCCAGCAGCACCCCGGTGGCGAACAGTTCCGCGTGCCGTACGCCCGCCGAGTCCAGCGCCAGCCTGCGGTCCATCCGCGCGGCCACCGACTCGAGGTCCGGCTGGTCCAGCACCGCCTCGCGGAACGCGCCCAGCAGCGACACCACCGTCGCGACCGCCGCCAGCCCGTGGCCCTGCACATCGCCCATGACCGCGCGCACCCCGCACGGTCCGTCCCGCACGTCGAAGAAGTCCCCGCCCACCAGCGTCCCGTCCTGCGCGGCCCGGTAGAAACCCGCGCACCGCACGCCGCCGACCCGCTCCGGCAGCGGCGGCATCACGGCCCGCTGCACCGCCTCGCCGATCGCCCGCTCCGTGTCCAGCTGGGCGTCCCGGCGGCTGCGCACATACGACACGAACACACTCAGGGCCGCCACGAAGACGATGGTGAGCAGATCGGTGTTGCCGGGCCGGTTGAGGTGGGTGGCGGGGACGTTCAGCACCGCGACCACCCCGAGACCGAGGACCCCGGTCGCCAGCGGGCCGTACGACAGGACCGCCAGCGGCGGGATCGCCCCGAGCAGAAAGCCGGAGTCCCGGGCGTGCGGCGTGCTCAGGGTGGCCACGGTGACGGCCACGAGCAGCAGCACGGGCAGCACCCGCACCCACCACGGCGGCGGTGCGCCCCGCAGCCAACCGCGATTCTCCCGGTCCCGATGCGACGACCCGCCGCGCACCGATCTCACACCCCCAAGCTACGCCGCCCTGCGCACCTGTACCTCTCGCCTGGTCGGCGGGCCCGGTGAGGGCGCGGGAGACGCCGGGCGCCGCCGCGCACGGGCGGGGCGGGCCGGCGACGGAAAGCTGTGGACCTTCCGTGCGCGACCCGCATAGCGTGACGCGGCACGCCCGAGACGGACGGAAGGAGGCGAGCGTCATGGCCACAGTCATCCCGCGCTCCCCCCTCCCCGTCACCCGGGTGTGCCACGCCTGACCGGGAGCGCGTCCCCGCCGCCGTAGCGCGGCACGCATCCCGGAGGCATCCATGACCACCCTGGTCGTCCGCACGCTCGACGAGAGCAGCGCGCACCTGTTCGACACCATGCCCGACCCGCTGGGGTTCCGCGACCGGCACCGCAGCACCCGCTACCGTCCCGACTGGCGCCGCATCGCCGTGCGCGACGGCCGCACCGTGGCCCGGGCCGCCTGGTGGGGCGGACCCGAGGATTCCGAGCCGCTCGTGATCAACTGGTTCGACGTGGCCGAGGGCGAGGAGGAGGCCGGGGCCGAGCTCCTGCGCACGGCGCCCTGGCAGACCGACGAACTCGAACTCGACCCGCCCTCCGGCTGGCGCACGGACTCCGGGCAGCGGGCCGCCGTGGAGATCCGGACCGCCGCCGCACGCGCCGCCGGCTACGCCCCGCTGGTGGAGCGCTTCCTGTACCGCTGGACCCCTGACCTGGCCCTGCCCGAGCGGCCCGGTCGCCTGCTCTACGCCGCCGAGCCGGACGACACCGTGTTCTTCGACCTGCTGCGCCGGATCCACTCCGTCACCCTCGACGCCCATGCCCGCCGTGCGATCGAGCAGGGCGGAGCGGACCTGGCCGCGCAGGAGGAACTCGACGTCTTCCGCTGGTTTCCCTCGCCGCGCGCCTGGTGGCAGATCGCCCGCGCCGCCGAGGGGGAGACCGTCGGCATCCACATCCCCGCGCGCAATCCGTCCGGTCCCTGCGTCGGCTTCATCGGCGTCCTGCCCGAACAGCGCGGCCACGGCTACGCCTACGACCTGCTCGCCGAATGCACGCACTTCCTCGCCGCACAGGGCGCCGACTCCATCGCCGCCGCGACCGACCGGACCAACGTCCCCATGGCCGCCCACTTCACCAAGGCGGGCTGTCCCGTCGTACGGGAGCGCATCAACTTCTGGTCCGTACCCGGGGTCAGTGCCGGGTGACACGCTGAGGGCCCGCCCGGGGCGAGGGAGGCCCCCGAGCGGGCCCGACCGGGTCGGCCAGGTGTTGCGGGGCCCGGAACCGGCCGCGGTGCGGCGGGCGCTAGGGCGTGTTGCGAAAGTGGCGTCGTCCGCCCGGAGGGTGGGGTCCGCGGCGG
>NZ_JCAJZW010000055.1:0-43232 GCF_059510455.1 Streptomyces sp. NTD91 | reverse complement strand
CTAGGGCAGTACCCTGCACAGCGCGTCCAGTGCGCCTGCCCACGCGCTGTCCGAGGGCGCCGCGTAGTTGACCACCAGGGCGTCCCGTTCGGGCAACTGCCATCCGCAGTCCTCCACTTCGTACCGGAACTGCGTCAACCCCCTGATCGCCAGACCTTGCCGGGCCGCGGCCTGGACCACCGAGCTCTCAGTTCCACGAGGGAGTTCGAGAACCGTCTGCAGTCCTGCAGCCGTCCCGGTCACGCGAACGCTGGGAGCCCTCTTGCGCAGGACCTCGACCAGCTGATCGCGGCGACTCCGGTAACGCAGCCGCATCGAGCGCACATGACGGTCGTACACACCAGAGGCGATGAATTCCGCCAGTGTCAGCTGCTCCAGAGCGCTCGTCATGTAGTCGCCATGCCCTTTGGCCTTCACGATCTCCGGGACGAGTTCCTCCGGCAGCACCATCCATCCGAGCCGCACCCCCGGCGCCAGGGACTTGCTCACGGAACCGAAGTACACCACCCGCTCAGGATCGAGGCCTTGCAGGGCCCCCACCGGCTGACGGTCGTATCGGAACTCCCCGTCGTAGTCGTCCTCCAGGATGAGGCCGCCCGTGGCGCGTGCCCACCCGACGGCAGCCGTGCGCCGGTCCGGGCGGAGCGCGACCCCCGTCGGGTACTGGTGCGCCGGGGTCAGCAGCACCGCCCCCACTTCACGCAGTCGCGCGAGGTCGTCGATGCGTGCGCCATGGTCGTCGACGTAGAGGGGCGGGGTGTGAAGACCGGCGTTCGCCAGCAGGTCGCGAAACACGTCGAGTCCGTAGGCCTCGATCGCCACCCCTCGCACCCGCCGTGCCCTGAGCGCCTGGGCCGTCAGCGCCAGACCGTGGTGGAAACCGGAACAGACGACGATCCGATCCGGCTCGGCGTACACCCCTCGGGCCCGCGCCAGGTAGTCCGCGAGTGCGGTGCGCAACTCCATCCGGCCACGAGCGTCCCCGTAGCCGAACGCGTCGTGCGGCGCGGCGGTCAAAGCCCGGCGGGCCACGGTGAGCCACTGCGTGCGCGGAAACGTCGCGAGGTCCGGTGCACCGGTCCACACGCCATATCGGGGACGGGGCTCGGCCGGCCTCGCACGAGGAGCTTCAGGCGCGGCCCTGCGCGGCTCGACCCGGGTGGCCACCCGGGTCCCGGAGCCCTGCTGCGCGGTGAGCCAGCCCTCAGCGACCAGCTCGGCGTAGGCCTCGACCACGGTGTTACGCGAGACGCCGAGATCCGCGGCGAGTGAGCGGGAGGCCGGCAGCCGACTGCCGGGCGCCAGACGTCCCGTGCGCACGACCTCCCTCAAGGCGTCTGTGAGTCCTGCGCGCAGCCCCGGTCCGCGCAGTTCCAGATGCAGGTCGGCGCCGAACGCGGGGGGCGAGCCGGCCGCGGAATTGGTCCGAGAACCTGCCATGTAAATGAACCATACTCCCATACCATCGACTGGCCAGTCATCCCATTGGGCCGCGCTGTGCGCCACCGCAGCCTCGTGTCGGTGACGACCGTGCGCCGTGTCGTTCCGCGAGCGCGTTCGCCGCAAGCACGGACTGGTCGGCATGATCGTTTGTGATGCTCCTGCCAAGCTGGGAGTCGAGACCCCTGGTCACGCTCACGGCGCTGCGGGACGACGACCAGGCCGGTGCCATGGTGCTCGGCCGAAGCACGGTGGCGGCGCAGCGGCGGCCAGGCTCTCGTGCCCCGGGATGGGGTCACCGAAGAGACCGCTCGGACCCCTGTGTGCGTTTGTGGCATCGCGGCCAGGTCGGGCTGAAGCGGCTGCCCTGTCTCCACACACCTGAATATCCGGACCTGCCGACACCGCTGGAACACGTCGGCTCCAAGAGCTTCGCTGAGTTGAAGGCGCGCCCAGACCTGGCCGCGGCCCAACACCGACCGCCTGGCCGCGATCGAGGCCAGGCTCGGTACGGCCGGCGACGGCACCGAGTGGCTGACCGAACGGCACAAACTCGCATGCCCCGCCCGGACGGCCTGCGAGACCGGATCGACGACGCGGGCACCCTCATGTACGTCCGTACGTCTTCAGCGCCATCCGGTACGTCCGGCAAAGCCGGCCGGCATGAGACCCGGGCCGCCGCATCCCCACCCGCTCGCCCCGGCCGACGTGCCGCGGTGTCGTCTCCGAGTCCGACCTGCTCGCCCACCAGGCGCAGGCGCCCGGCCCGTACGAGAGCGGAGGCGAGTGGTGGCGCGGCTGTCCGGACTGCCACCTGCCGACGCGGACCAGGGTCTCCGCCCGCGCGGCGCACAGTCGCACCCTTCGGACCCGGTCCGGCGACGCACGCTGCTCCAGGCCGTGCCGCCGGTGCGGGGCAGGCGCGGCCGACCAGACGCGGTGCCGGCCGACCGGGGCTACGACCACGACAAGTCGCGCTGCCTGGTCCAGGACCTCGGCGTGACGCCGCTGATCGCTCACCGCGGCACCGAGCACGGCTCCGGGCCTGGGCAGCCGACGCCGGGTCGGCGAGCGCGCGTTCGCCCACCTGCACTGGTCGCGCTGCCTGCGGATCCGCTGGAGATCCGCGACGACGCTCACGAAGCCTTCCTCACCCTCGGATGCTCCCGAGATCTGCTGGCGGCGTCTTGCCGCGGTCACCACAGCAGCCGGTCAGTGCACGTGCTCCCCGCGCTCCGCCGGAAACAGCACGGCACCTGGCTCCAGTTCGCCCGGATGCGGGGCGAACACCCGCAGGCATGCTTCGAGAGAGTCCTTCACCGGCGGATGTTCGAGGGTGAGTTCGCCCAGCACGGTGATGGCACCCGCACGATGCATTTCCGCTGCACGCACGCCGTCCGGGAGACAGCCGACCAAGATACCGAAGGCTGCTGTGCCGCCACCGTCGGCGACACACTCGCGGATCTCGAAACGACAGTGCTCGGCCGCGACGGCCAGCAATGACTTGCCCCTCTTGCCCGGCCCGACAAGGAAGTCGGTGCGGGCCCGCAGATGGTGGGCGATGGCACTGCAGATGGGAACCGCGACGCCGTCAGGAGCCGTCACCCGCGTGTACCCGGCATGCGGATGGCACGACAGAGCCTCGTCGAGCAACCCCAACGCGGTGTCTCTTGCCGCCGGATGACCCTGCTGCGCGACGTCCGGAAGCAGCGGGGTCGCAATCACAGCCGCTGGAAAGACAGCGGCACTGTGACCATGGACAATTCCGCCGCCGACAAGCCGCGAGCCGGCCTCCGCCGCCTGTACCACGCTCACCGCCTCGGCCAGGGTACTCAGACCACGGGCGGCACGTCCCGGTTCATACCAGTCGGGATGGCCCGGTATGGAATCCCACTCCACCGCGTCGATCTCATCCAGCACAGCAGCATCCTCGCACGCGGCCGGTACCCACCGCTCAAGCCCCAATGCTCCTTCATCGTCGTCCTGTTGGCAGCCCTCATGTCGAGGCCGCTGCCGTCCACGGCCGGGCCGATGCCGGTGGTGCGGATGGAGGGCCACACGCCGGTGATGCGCAGATCCGCGGGCTTCGCCGCGCATGAGATGTTCCGGGCGGCGTGCAGATCGTCCTTGCAGAAGCGGGCGGAAGGACCGAAGCAGTCGCGCCCTTGGGCAGGTGAGCGAGCACACGCTGCGCACGCTGCGACGGGGAGGCCTTCCAGTGCAGGCCGCTCTGACAATTTCCCATGATCTGCTTGTTCAGTGTCACATGTCCCCATCTCCACGATCACGACTCCCCGTGCGGACGGGGCATTCGTCGTTTGGCGGACCATGAGCGACCTCTACGATGATTCGATGCGCCAGCCCGCCGCAGAGCCCTACTGGAACACCAACGTCGCCCGCCACCCGGGCATCCTCAGGGCTGTTCCCGAGGGGTGCGGGGACGCCCTTGACGTCGGCTGCGGAGACGGACTGCTGGCACGGAAGCTTGCCAGGCGGGCGAAACACGTCACCGGGATCGACAAGTCGCCGGACATGATCGCCTGCGCACGTGAGTCTGCTGCCGGCCACCCGCAACTCACCTTCATGGAGGGAGACTTCCTCGCCGCAGAACTTCCGCGTGCGCAGTACGACTTCGTCTGCTCGGTGACCACGATCCATCACATGGATTTCGAGGCGGCTCTCGTCCGCATGCGTGAGCTGCTGCGGCCCGGCGGCACGCTGGTGGTGGCCGGTCTGGCCCGCGAGGCGAGTGCGACGGAGTGGGCGGCGTTGATCGCGGCTGCCCCGGTCGTGCGGATCACCAAGGTTCTGCGTCGCGCGCGTGGCCCGCAGGGTATGCCGGTCGCCGACCCGCAGATGAGCTACGGGCAGGTGCGGGCTGCTGCCCGGCGGCTGCTGCCCGGCGTGCGCTACCGCCGGCATGTGCTGCGCCGGTACTCCCTGACCTGGGAGAAACCTGCCCGCTGATCCGGCGTCGATGGCGGCGCTCCCCTTTGGGCCTGGCATCGAAGCCGAAGGGCAAGCCCAGGGTGGAGACCGCGGCGTACACGGTGGCTTGCTCCCGCAGGCGCGGGGATGATCCAACCGATGCGGAGAGCGGCTCTTCCTTTTCTGCAAGAGACCGCGCGACCGGCCGGTTGGAGGAAGGATGGGTTGTCAGTGCTCGTTCATAAGATCACGGCATGCCTGATGCCTTCACCGTCTTGTGGACCCATGACACCTGCCGTGCCCTGCGCAAAGCCGGACGGGCAGGCGAGCGGCCGCCAGTGGCCTTCAGCGGCGTCCATTCCTCTCTGCCCGCCTGGTCCGGTGCCCATGCCGGGGACGAGGTGTACGCGCTGCACGTCAACCGATGCGTCGTGTACGTCGTAAGCCGGATGCGGCTGATCGACATCGACCGGCGCGAGTGCTGCGGCACTGCTCCCGCCACCTGGAGGGATCCGGCGTTTCCGGGGCACAGCGACTGGGCGATGCTCGGCGCCGGTGGCTGCGGTGCCGCGGCGGTGCACGTGGACGCTACGCCCGTACGCTTCGACACGCCGATACCCGGGGAGGTCCTGGCGGGGCTTGCGTGGCGCAACCGCCGGGGGCAGACGCGTGGGCTGAAGTACCTGGTGGACGGCCGACTTGAGCGTTCGGTCAGCCTCCAGGGGTTCTATCGTCTGACTTCGGAGTCGGCAGACGAGCTGGCAAGGATTGTCGACAAGTCCTCCTCTTGATCCAATACCGAACGGATGGACCCGTAACGGACTCGCTGTGCCGAGAGCTCGGCCGCCGCGGTTTGCGCAATCCCTGACAGGTGAACGCGATGTGCGGGGTCGACGTCCAACTGCGGCGACTGTTCGACTGGCTTTCACTTCTGAGGCCCGGAAGACGTCTGCAGCGATCCCTATTCTCCTACTGCCCGAAGCAGAGACGACCGCCTGAGCAGTAGACAACACAACCCCCCGCGCTGTCCCAACCGCTCCTGCAGGAGGTCCACCGTGTCCTTGCTGTCCCGCATGAAGCGCTCGTGCCGGGCGCTCTCCCTCGCCGCCTTCCCCGCCGCCCTGGTCGGGGTGTGGGGCGCCGCCCCGGCCGCGCAGGCCGCCGCTCTCCCCGCCCCCGACCACGTGATCGTGGTGGTGTTCGAGAACCACGCCTACGAGCAGGTCATCGGCAGCACGAGCGCCCCGTACCTCAACAACACCCTGGTGGCCGGTGGCGGCAACCTCACCAAGTCGTACGCCATCACGCACCCCAGCCAGCCGAACTACCTGGACCTGTTCTCCGGCAACAACCAGGGCATCACCAACGACAACTGCTACAAGCCACAGTTCAGCAGCGCCGCGAACCTCGGATCGGAGCTCATCGCCGCCGGCAAGACGTGGGGCAGCTACAACGAGGGCCTGCCCTCCCAGGGCTCCACGGTGTGCACCAACTCCGCCACCAAGTACGCCCAGAAGCACAACCCGTGGTTCGCCTTCAGCAACGTCCCGTTGAACACGGCGTACACCTTCACGCAGTTCCCGACGGACTACACGACCCTGCCCAAGGTCTCGTTCGTCATCCCGAACCTGTGCAACGACATGCACGACTGCTCCATCAGCACCGGTGACACCTGGCTGCAGAAGAATCTCGGCGCCTACGCCACCTGGGCCAAGACGCACAACAGCATCCTGGCCGTCACGTTCGACGAGGACGACAGCTCGCACAGCAACCACATCGCCACCGTTTTCTACGGTGCACACGTCGCTCCGGGCAGCTCCACCTCGACCCATTACAACCACTACGACACCCTGCGCACCGTCGAGGACCTGGCCGGGCTGACCACCCATGCCGGGGCCGCGGCCAACGCCTCGGACATCACCGGCATCTGGAACTGATCCCGGTCCGGCACCAAGAGCTCTACACGGTGCCGCGCACAGCGACGCACCAGCGTCAGTACCGCTGTCACTCAGGAGGCGGCGGTACTGACGTACCGCCTCGTAGCGCTGGAAGTCGTCCTCTCGTCGGAGTCTTCAGCCGCGAACACCGAGGCCCCGGCCCGGTGGCCGTCCGCGAACCCGACCGGACGCCGTAATTGCCGATCAGGCGGACTCCTAGGGCGTGTTTCAGAAGTGGATCTTGATGTGTCAAGATCCACTTCGTGGGGCGGCATGATCTGACGAATGCGCAGTGGGCGAAGCCGGAGCCCTTGCTCCCGGTCGGCAACAAGCCTGGACGGCCACCGGTGCACACCAAGCGGCAGTTGATAGACGGCATACGCTGGCGCACTCGGGCCGGTGCTCCCTGGCGGGACGTGCCCGAGCGGTATGGCCCGTGGCAGACGGTCTATGGCCTGTTCCGGCGCTGGCAGCGGGACGGCACCTGGCACCGTGTCTTCGAGCAACTGCAAGCCCAGGCCGACGCCGAGGGACTGATCACCTGGGACGTCTCGGTGGACTCGACCATCGCCCGCGCCACCAGCGTGCGGCCGGTGCCCGCAAAAAGGGGATCTGCAGATCGAGCCGCCAGGCGGTGTGTTCATCGAGCCCGACGATCACGGGCTCGGCCGTTCCCGGGGTGGGCTGACCACCAAGCTTCATCTGGCGGTCGAGCCGGCCCAGAAACCGATGTCGCTGGTCATCACGGCCGGACAGCGCGGCGACTCGCCGCAGTTCCAGGTGGTCCTGGGTCGTATCCGGGTGCCTCGGGTCGGGCAGGGCCGCCCGCGCACCCGGCCGGACAAGGTCCGAGCCGGGTTGTCCGACTGGTGATCGCGTGAGCAGAAGGTGCCTCTGACCAGCGAGAATGAGGATTGTCGAGGTCCTTGTTCCCGCACCAGCCGGGGGCACTTCCTAGGTGAAGAGGCGTATCGGGTTCTACCCCCGTGTCCGCGTCGAGGACGGTGGTCGTGGGATGGTCTCCCAGGCCAGGGCCGTGCTGCTGGTCGAGAGAGCTCGCAAGAGCGGCCTGGTGGACCGAGTCAGCTGTGTTCGGGCCGGTGGCCTCCGACCCGACCGTCTTCCGTCTGATCGGCACGCTGGCCGCCGGCGGGAAGCAGGGTGGGTGGACCAGAAGAAGGCATCCCGATTGGCATCCTCCCCCCAGCAGATCAGACTCCCCGTTGCCGGCCAGGCCGGATACGACGCCGAAACCTCCACCAGCCAGTCCTCGAATGGGACGAACCAGGCGTCATAGGGCCCGTCACCCGGGGCGCCCTCGTTCTGGCGGGAGATGGCAAGGACGTCCTCAATCGCGCCTGATCCGTAGATGGACATGAAGTCCCTGAAATCGGAGGGGAAATCGCAGCCCCATACCTCGCGCACCCGGCGCCAGTCGATGACCTCACCCGCACCGTCGTGCGGAGGCATCAGGGTCATCAGCTTGCGGATGTTCTCGTTCACTTCTCCTCCTAGATGCCGCGCAGGTTCACCTCGGCGCAGCATCCGGCTGGGCGGGTCCGGCACGTCCTACGACTAGCCTCGCGGCTTCACGAAGCGGGCTGTCCGGCAGGCGGTCAGGAAAGCAGAAAGTGCCTCTGCCCAGCAAGAATGAGGATTGTCGAGGTCCCTGTTCCCGCACCAGCCGGAGGCACTTCCCACGTGAAGCACTCTATCGGGTCCTACCCCCGTGTCCGCGTCCAGGACGACGGCCGCCAGGCCGTCTCCCAGGCCGGGTCGGTCCTGCTCGTCGAAACGGTCCGCAAGACCGGTCTTGACCAGGCCATATCCCAGGCTCTGGCTCCGTGGCGCAAGCCGCGGGCCGTCCACGATCCAGGCAAGGCCCTCCTGGACGTCGCCCTGGCGGTCGCACTGGGCGGGGACTGCCTCGCGGACGTCGCGATGCTGCGGTGTGAGCCAGCCGTCTTCGGTCCGGTCGCCTCCGACCCGACCATATCCCGCCTGATCGACGCCCTCGCCGCCTCCGGCGAGAAGGCTCTGCAGGCCATCCGGTCCGCACGGTCCGAAGTCCGCAGCCGTGTCTGGTCGTTGGCCGGCGGCGTCGCCCCGGACGCCGACGGTCAGGTCGTCGTCGATCTCGACGGTGTCCTCGTGATCGCCCACTCCGATAAGGAGGACGCGGCCGCAACCTGGAAGAAGACCTGCGGTCATCACCCCCTGATGGCTTTCCTCGACCACGGACCGGGCGGAACCGGTGAGCCCGTCGCCGCCCTCCTACGGCCGGGAAACGCGGGCTCCAACACGGCTGCCGACCACATCACCACCGCCCAACTCGCCCTGGCCCAAATGCCGAAGCACTACCGGAGAGGGCGGCAGACCCTGATCCGCACCGACTCCGCGGGCGGCACCCACGACTTCGTGTCCTGGCTCGCGCGACGAGGACGATGGCTTTCCTACTCGGTCGGCATGACGGTCACCGAAGCGATCCACGAACACGTGCTGAAGGTCCCCGCCTCAGCCTGGACCCCGGCCGTCGAGACCAACGGTGAGACCCGTGACGGGGCCTGGGTCACCGAGCTCACCGGCAAGCTCCTGGACGGCTGGCCCAAGGGCATGCGACTGATCGTCCGAAAGGAACGGCCCCATCCTGGCGCCCAGTTGAGGATCACGGACGCGGACGGCATGCGGATCACATGCTTCGCGACCAACACCCCTGACCGGCCGATCGCCGCTCTCGAGCTCCGTCACCGGCTGCGGGCCCGGGCCGAGGACCGCATCCGGGCCGCCCGGGCCACCGGCCTGCGCAACCTGCCACTCCACACAGCAGCCCAGAACAAGGTCTGGCTGGAGATCGTCCAGATCGCCCTCGACCTGCTGGCCTGGATGCCCATGCTTGCCCTCACGGGCAAGGCCCGACTCTGGGAACCCCGCCGCCTGCGATTCCGCCTGTTCTCCGCGGCCGCTCAGCTCGTCACCACCGGCCGACGCAGGATTCTCCGCCTCACCCAGCACTGGCCCTGGACCGGCGAGATCACCGCCGCCCTCGAACGGCTCGCGCTCCTGCCCACCCCCGACTGACCAGCAACTTTCCACCGTCCCGACGACAACATCACCCGCCCCGGGCAGTGGAACCCGGCGCCCACCCGACGCGACAGCCGGGCCCTCAACCTGCCCATTATCAACTCTGGGAACCGAAAGGGCCCGTCGACTCCGTCGGCGGTCCCTCGCGAAAGATCGAGGCTAAAGGTCGTTGCGATCGCAGGGGCCGGCTGTGGTCTTTGACTTTGGCCGAGTCGGTGACTCTGCCGCGCAATTTGGCTGAGTGAACGTCGCGGGTGCGGCATGATGGCCTCTGTGGCCCTGGTCGCGTCGTGGGCCACAGGGAGTGAAGTCCATGTCGTTACAGCCGAAGGGGCTGCCAGAGGTCCCGGCACAGACCGTGACGGTCACACAGGCGGCTCTCCTTCATGGGACGTTGGCGATGCGGGTGCAGCTCCGGCTCCGCGGCCCCCGGAATACTCGGCTGCAACTGAGGCCGGCACGCTCATAGGATCCTCGTTCAAGGCGCCGACACAGCGCCCTGCCGACCGTTGGCACTCAACGGACCGAGGATGCGAGGCGCAATGAGCAGCCGACTCTTCGCAATCTCCTTCGACGCGCACCAGCCCGAGCGCCTAGCGCATTTCTGGTCAGGCGTCCTGGGCCTGAAGAGAGCCGACGATTCTTACGACGGCGTCGCCCTGCTGTCCGGGAATGACGCCGGCTACCGTCTCGGCTTCCGTCCCTCCCAAACGCAGAAGGCCGCCCAGAACCGGCTGCACTTCGACCTGACCAGCTCCTCCCTGGAGGACCAGCAGAAGACCGTGGCCAGGGCGCTCGACTTCGGTGCGACGCACGCCGAGGTCGGCCAGGGACGGGACGCGTCCCATGTGGTGCTCGCCGACCCCGAAGGCAACGAGTTCTGTGTTATCGAGCCGGGCAACAGTTTCCTCGCCGGCTGCGGCTTCATCGGAGCGCTCGCCTGCGATGGTTCGCAGGCCGTGGGCCACTTCTGGAGCGAGGCGCTGGGCTGGCCGCTGGTCTGGGACCAGGACGAGGAGACCGCCATCCAGTCACCGAACGGCGGTACGAAGATCACGTGGGGTGGTCCGCCGCTCATGCCGGACCCCGGCAAGGACCTGCACTTCGACCTCGCACCGGACGACGATCATCAAGCGGAGGTCGAGCGCCTGCTCTCCCTCGGGGCGCAGTGTCTCGACTCCGACCACGGAGGGGACGGCGCAGTGCTGCTGGCCGACCCCGACGGCAACGAGTTCCGCGTGCTCACGCGCCGGTGAGACGTGCGCCGCGGTAGGCGGATGCTGCTGCGAGGAGCGCAGCAGAGAGTCGGGCAGGCCCCGTCACCCGACGAGCAGCTCAACGCGTCCCGCGAGGAGAGAGCCACACCCGACCCTGAACCAAGCAGCAGAGTCGTGGGTACTGATGGTCGCGGTGTACTACCGCACGAACCCTCCGCGACTGGCGCCGGCACGGCGACGGTCTCCATCACGCGGTCCGGGCCGTTGCCCACATGCACGACCTCGCCCGCGCGCCATGACCAGACGCTTCCGTGCATGGGCTCTGACCTGCCCAAAGCGGGCTTGATCTCGGGTTCGCCGGCCGGGCGGGCGCCATCGGCGATGCGACCGTTGCCACTGCACGGACAAGCTGGAGTGCGGGTGGCCTTGCCCTGCTGCCCACCCTGCGTGGCCTGACGCACGCCCGCCACACGGTCCGCCACGCGATCGTCATGTGGTGATGTGCCAGCCGGGTTCGAGACCGTCGAGAAGCGCATGGAAGGCCATTTCCGCCCGGTCCCAGTGGCCGTCCGCCAGCGGGGCGATCAGCAGTCCGAAGGAGGCGTCGGTCAGCAGAACGGCCTGTGTCCGGGCCCGCTCCTCGTCCATGCCGAGATCGCGGAAGACCGTGGTGAGGAGGTCCGTCCATTCGGTGACGATGCCCTGCATGACGGGCCCGTACCGGTCCGGGTGCAGCACGCTGGAACTCATGATCTCGAGATAGAGAGGCAGCGAGGCACGTACGTCGAGGTCGCTGAACTGACGCCACACCTCCTCCATGAAGCGGCGCAGACCCGCTGGATCTCCGGGTGAGCCGACGGTCTCCAGCAGTTCGCGGCTGCGCAGGAGAGGACGGCGTTCGTAGACGGCGAGCGCCTCGGCGACCAGCCGTTCCTTCGATCCGAAGTAGTAGAGCAGCATGCGGTCGCTGGTGCCCAGAGCACGAGCCAGGGGGCGCAGGGAGAGGTCCGTCAGCCCGTTGCTGACGACGTATGCGCGGACCCGGCGCAGCAGGTCACGTCGTTTGGCCGGATCGGGCGGGCGAGGCATGAGGGCTCCGAGGGACGACAGCAGATCAAGGGTCCTACATATCCACTATGCAATCTTTTGAGTAGGTCTTTACCGTAGCACCCGCTACATCTATATTGGAGGTGTAGCGACCGCTACATGTATAGCCCCCTTTCGAAGGGACTGATCCCCATGGCGATCCCTGCCACCGCCGGCACCCGCGGTACCCCGCGCCGAGCAGATCGGTCCTCTCGAGACGGTGCCCTCTCCTGGGCCACCCGGCAGTGGGCCCTGTGGTCACGCGCCCTCGCGCCGGTGCGACCGCTCGACTCACCCCGGGGTCGCGCCTCTGCCTGGGACGCCTCCTGGCCCCTGCGACGCGAGCCGACCTCTGCGAGGCAGGCCCGGCGGCAGGTGACCACACAGCTGGCGGACTGGGGGCTGGAGGACCTGACCGACACAGCCCAGCTCCTGGTCAGTGAGGTGGTCACCAACGCCCTGCGCCACACCCGTGGGCCGCTCCGGCTCAATCTTCGGGTGCGCAACGGTCGCCTGGCGTGCGAGGTGGAGGACACCGAGTCCGCCGTACCCGTCCGCAACGTCGCCGACAGCGACGCGGAGGGCGGGCGCGGGACCGAACTCCTGGACCTGCTTGCAGACGCCTGGGGCAGCACCCGGACCGCCACCGGCAAAACCATCTGGTTCGAGCTGCGATCCGACGACCTCGCGCCGACCACTGCGCAGACGGGTGGGGCGTGAGACGTCTGGGCGGTGACGGTCATGGCCGCGTCCACAGGTGACGGCGGCCCGCGGAACAGCCGGGCAACTGCGTGCCGCCCAGGGGGAGCATCGCCAGGTCGGCGGCGGAAAGCGGCGGGCGATCTCTTCCAGGCCGTAGAACAGCAGGGTGTCGCCCGAGACATGCAGCCGCAGCCGCACCGGTCCGCCGACCGGCCCGAACTCCAGCATGCTGCCCATGGCAGGCGGAAGCAGACGGCGCAGCACGGGATGCAGGGCATGTCGTCCAGGCAGTGAGGTCACCCGGACCTGTGCCGCGCCGCGCTGCAGGATGCAGCTCTCCCAGGTGCGCAGCCCTCCTGCCCGGCGAAACCCCTGCAGGGTAGGCAGCCGGCGCGCGGCGTGCGGTGTCGTGACGATCGGGAGCCAGTGGTCCAGACCGCTTCCGGCGCGACGGTCGCAGTGATCACCGTGCAGATGCGAGAGGACGACGCCGTCCGGGCGGGGCATGTCCCCGACGTCGAGGGCCGGCTCGGTGAGCCTACGGCTGACCAACCCGTATCCCAGATGCGCGCGGCCGTCCGCTGGCGTGTTGACCGGCTACTCCTCGGGCTCCCAGGCGATCAGCTGCACGAACACCTGCTGGTCGCCCTCGATCTTCAGGTCGCTCAGCGTGAGGCGGCCCCAGACGAAGAGGAGCAGTTGCTCGGCCGTGCCCGTGGCCGAAGCGGAGGCGGGCGCGGCGTCGTCCGTGAGGGGTGCTGGCCAGGCGCCGGTGCCGTCCAACGCGAGGAGCCAGGAGCGGCCCTCGGTGGCGTGGTAGTGGATGGTGGCGGCCTCGTGCGGCCAGGCGGCCGGGGTGGAGTTGCAGGTGTCGAGAAACTCGGCCACGCCGTCGATCGCGACGTCCGCCGGCATCGGCTGCACGGCGCCTGCGGGGAGCTGGGCGTCGTAGGTGTGCACCAGCACCTCGTGCACCCGGCGCCGGGCAACGCCCCAGGCATTCGCCGGCGACACGTCGGCGCCCCACCACGCCCAGCACTCGCGCTCCGGGCCGGCCTCGCGCAGCGCACGCAGCAGCAGTTCGTTCGACTCGGCGTACCAGACCAGCAGTGCGTCGAGCTCGCGCGGCACATCCGCGGCATCCTTGGCCGGCGGAGCCTCGGCCGGGCCCGCGGCGACGATCGCGGCCCACCAGCGCTGGCCCGTACCCAGGTGCTGCACCAGATCGAACAACGTCCACTCGGGGCAGGACGGCACCGGCGCGTCGAGGCTGCGCGCGGCGGCAACCGCACTGCGGAACGCGGCCGACCGCTCGTCGATCAGTTGCAGCAGCGTGGAAAACTCGAGACTCTCTGTCACATCGCTTACCTATCAACCCAGCTCAGCCGACCGCACCCTATCTCCCGGGCCGTCAGCTGCAGGAGTCGGAGCACCTGATGGAAAGCCTGCTCGTAGCCATATCCCCTTCCTGGCCGGCTCGTTGAACGAGTCATGGGGAAGGGGAACGGTCCTCCGTGGAGGGTGCCGGATGACCTGAGGGAGCGGACCGAGCCGTTGCTGCCGGTCAGGCGGCGGCGTCCGCGCCATCCCGGCCGGCTGCCACTGAACGACCGTGGTTGCCTGCAGGGCATCCTGTTCGTGCTGCCCACCGGGATCCAGCGGGAGTGGCCGCCGCAGGAGCTCGGCTTCCGGTCCGGGACGACGTGCTGGCGTCTGCTGCGCGACTGGCACGAGGCCGGGGTGTGGGACCGGATGCACCAGGGGCTGCTCACCGAGTTGCACCGTGCCGGGAAGCTGGACTGGTCCCGGTCCCGGTCGGAAGATGTCCCGCCGTTCGGCGATGACACGGGTGAGGTCGTCGCGGACATCCAGATCGGCCTCGACGTCTCGCACGCGAGGGATCCGAGGCCGCTGCCGTTCTCGAACGGGCGACCGGCGACGACGAAGAAGTCCGCCCGCTCCTGGTACGCATCGATCGTGTCGAGGCCGGCGAACCGTTCGCTTCGGTGGAAGTCGAGCACGCTCTCGGTCTGCCAGTCGATGACGCCGCGCGCCAGGCTCTCCTTGTTCGCAGAGTAGCGGCTCAGCTGCGAACCGTGCCCCCGGCCGCTCTTCGCACCCGCTCGTTGTTCGTCGCGTGGACCCGCCGCGTGCGGATCAAGTCCGCGGCCTGCTCGAGGATGCGACCTCGCGTCGCAGCTCTTCGCCCGTGCGCCCGCGAAGATCACGCGATCGATCGTTCATCTGCATGCCACCACCCTGTCCCGCAGATTGAGCCCAGTGGCCCAGCATGGCTGCAGACTGGGCTTGACAGCCCATTCTGCGCCGTGTTCACTGCAAGTGGGCCAGACAGCCCAGAACTGACACCGACCCGAGGACCACCCCCATGTCTCGTCTCAGCACGCCCGAGCACACCGACATCGACGCCAAGACGCAGGGCACGCTCGACGCCATCGCCAAGCAGTTCGGCTTCGCGCCGGGCATGTTCACCACGCTCGCCGCCAACCCGACCGTCCTCGAGATCGTGATGGGCCTGCAGGGCAGCATCGCGAGGCTCCTCGACGCGAAGACCCGCCACACGATCGCGCTGGCCACGTCCCACTCCAACAACTGCGACTACTGCTCGGCGCTGCACGGATACATCTCCGCGAACCTCGGAGGCATGGCCACCGAGGAGATCGAGCTGGCCCGCACCGGCGGCTCCACCGATCCGGGGCGCGCCGCCGTCGCCCGCTTCTCCCAGCAGGTGGTCGAGACCCGCGGTCAGGTGGACGACGAGGACATCGCCGCGGTTCGCGAGGCCGGGTACACGGACCCCGAGATCCTGGCGATCGTCACCGTCGTGGTCGTCACGCTGCTCACGAACTACCTCAACAACGTCAACGACACCGTCGTCGACATCCCCGGTGCGGGCGCGTAACCAGCGACGTCGAAACCGCGTCGACCGGCAAGGCCGCGCCCCGATGAAAACGACGTACACCACGTACTGACGTGACTCCGACGCCCAGCAACCACCTCCCGACCCGATCCCGAACAACGGAACGAAAACCGAGCATGGATCTCAACAATCTGATCACCAAGCACCTCACCCGCTACTTCGACCCGAACAAGAAGATCCCGGAGGAGACCTTCCAGCTCCTGCTGCGTTACCTGCGCACCTCGCCGACGACGATCAACATCCAGCCGAACCACTTCCATGTGCTGGAGTCGCAGGCCGGCAAGGACAAGCTGGCGGACGCTCTCGTCGGCCGCTTCGCGGACAACCAGGAGAAGATACGGAACGCGTCGCACGCGATCGTGTTCACGACCCGCAGGACGATTCCCGACGAGCACTTGCGGGAGATCTTCGCGAAGGAGCGCGCGGACGGTCGCTTCGCGGACCCGGAGATCCAGAAGGCCTGGGAGGCTGGAGCGTCCCACTTCGTGGAGATCCAGTCGGAGAACTACGGCGGCGACGTGCTCCACTGGCTGGAGAAGAACACCTACCTGGTGGTCGGCGCGACCATGATGGCCGCCGCTTCTCTCGGAGTCGACGCCACCCCGCTGGAAGGGTTCGACCGCGCGACGATCGACGAAGCGTTCGGCCTCACCGACACCGACTTCACCACAACGCTGATCATGGCGCTCGGCTACCCGGACGAGACGCGTGTCTCTCGCCAGCCGGTCTCGCGCTTCGAGGCCGAGAAGATCTTCACCCACATGTGACGTACTGAGCGGGCGTGCGATCGGCGCGCCTGCTCGGTTCTGCGCGACTCGACTGTCCGGCGCCCGCACCTCTTCTCCACGGACGCCGGACAGTCGACCTCCGTCGACCTCGAGGAGGCCAAGAGGCACGCAGACAGGACAGTCCAGAACCGCGCGGCCGCGCGCCGCGGAACTCCCGGGCTCGGAGTACACGCACCAGTTCACCGGCCGGCGAGTCGGCCCGCCGCAAAGCCCTGCCGGCCTGGCTTCGCGTCCTGCCTCGCCTCGTCGTCGCGATCATCGTCGCTCGGACCCAGGCGCACACAGCATTCCCCGGGCTCAGGCGCGAGGAAGGCCTGGATGCCGTTGACCTCAAGGCCGCCCAGACAGCCGCTGAGGAAGGCGTGGTTCATGCCGCACACCAGGTCGGGGGCCTTCGCGGCCAGCGGGTGGAAGGGGCAGTCGCGCAGCCTGAGCCGTGTCGGGGTGTCCCGGACGGGTTCGTAGCCGTACCCGTTCAGCAGCCGCTCGCAGGCGGTCAGCCCGCGCTCCGGGCCCACGCGGCCAGGACGGGCCTCCTTGCGTGCGGCCTCACCCAACTGCCGACCGCGCTGCTCGGCGGTCCGCATGGCCGCCTGTTTCGCGGTCTCGTCTGCGCCTTCGGTGAGGACGGCGTCCAGGAGCAGGTCGGCCAGGAGTTCGTGGCGCCGGTCGGGGATGTTCGTTGCCGAGAGGAGTGCCCTGGCCTGTGCCGCCTTCTGCCTGCTGCTGCCCGTCGCACTGCTGGGATTCGTGATGCTGGCCCGTTGGGTTCCCGTCCACCGCGAGCGCGCCGCGGTCGGTGCGGCAGCGGCCGCCGCGGGGCCGGGGGCCGAAGGCACCGTCCCTGCCGAACAGCACTTCCCGGTGCCGGGGGTGCTGGCCCATGGGCTGCTCGCCCTGGTCCCTGTCGTCCTGGTCCTGCTCGCCGCTCTGGGCATCGGGGGCAGCTGACATGTCCGAGCGCCGGAACGACACCAGTGCGCCAGCAAGTCTCCTGGCCGCGGAAGAGGCGATACCCGGGCGGCCCGCTCTGCGGGTCGTCCACGAACCCGACGGGATCGACCTGGCCGCCGCGGAAGCCGCGGCCGGCCAGCTCCTCACCGCCCTGGGCATCTCCACCCGCTCGGAGAGCCTTCGCGGCACACCGGGCCGGATGGCCCGCGCCTACGCGGAACTCTTCACTCCGCGCCCCTTCGACCTGACCACCTTCCCCAACGACGAGGGCTACGACGAACTCGTCCTGGCCCGCCGTATCCCCGTCCGGTCGGTGTGCGTGCGAGCACCACCTGCTGCCGTTCGTGGGCACCGCCCACGTCGGCTACCTGCCAGGCGCCCGCATCCTGGGCCTGTCCAAACTGGCCCGCGGCGTCGAGCATTTCGCCTGCCCCCCCAGGTCCAAGAACGCCTGACCAAGCAGGTCGCCGACTGGCTGCAGACCCACCTGGAGCCCAAGGGCGTCGGGGTGGTCATCGAGGCGGAACACTCCTGCATGACCCTGCGTGGCGTCCAGGCCACCGGGTCCAGCACCATGACCTCCACGCTCCTCGGCCTACTGCGCTCCGACGCCCGCTCCCGCAGCGAATTCCTCGCCCTGACAGGAGCAGCCTCCTGACCATGGCGTCCCACTGGCCCCGGTACACGCTTTCGTACGGCCGCCGACGCGCAGAGTCGCGCGCTCGGGATGGGCGACCACGACTTTGACCTCATCCATGGGCGACAAGTATCCCGGCGATGATGGTCGACGTCGCCGTTTGTCGCGCGTGACGGGCTGGTGCGGTGTGGCTGCACGCAGCGTCCTGACTGCGACCGGAGCCGGACGACCCGCGTGTGCGCCGCGAGAGACAGAAGACGTTGCGGTTACGGCAGGACGACTTGCCCCACAACCCCGACCTGTTGCGCCCGCCGTACGCTGTCGGCGGCAGCCGTCCCCCCGTGTGGCTGGCGACCGCGCTCGCCGCGGGCGGGACGTGCCACCTGCTCGACCGGCCGCGTGGGAGGCACTGGAACACGGACCACCCGCTGGCTCCGCCGCCAGGTGTGGCAGTGACCCCTTGGTAGGGTGCGCTGATGTCACAGATCAAGAAGTTCCAAGTCACCTTTGACTGTGCAGAACCTGAACGCCTCGCTCGTTTCTGGTGCGAGGTGTTGGGATACGTCGTTCCGCCGCCTCCGGAAGGTTTTGCCACCTGGGACGATTTCAAGCGCTCGCAGCCACCTGAGCAGCGGGATTCATGGTTTGCCTGCACTGATCCCTCAGGTGTGGGCCCGCGACTGTACTTCCAGCGCGTCCCTGAAGGGAAGGCCGCGAAGAACCGGCTGCATCTTGATGTGCGGGTAGGTACCGGGCTCGTGGGTAGAGAGCGCCTCGCCGCCCTTGAGGCCGAATGCGCACGACTGGTGCAGCTCGGCGCGGTACACGTGCGAACGCTGTACGACGGCAATGATGCGTGCATCCCGATGCTTGACATCGAGGACAACGAGTTCTGCATCGACTGAGCCTGCTCCGAGCCCAAGAGGCGGGCAGCGCCTCCACCGGGCCTCTCCGGTTGCGCAGTTGGCCGGCGTCGTCCCACGAAGGCGAGGTTGTGCAGCCGGGCGATGCCGAGCATGGCGGTGTGAGGGCCGTCGCCTTTCAGGCGGCAGTCGTGACGGATCTTTCAGGTCTTCATCCGCGCTAGGGTGCGGTTTTGTGACCTACCCGGCAGGTTGGCAGATTGGCTGTGAACAGCACGTTCCCGGTCGTGGGGAGCGGTGTCAGCGGTGACCCAGCACGTTGATCACGCGGCCGTTGGGGTCGCGGACGAAGAACCGCCGGACGCCCCACTCCTCGTCCTGCAGCGGGTGGACGATCTCCGCACCGCTGCCCCGCATGGCCGCATAGGCCGCGTCCACGTCGTCCACTTCGACACTCATGTCGGGGGTGACCGGGGCAGTCTTGTCGCGGGTCATGAAACTGACTTGCGCCGCAGGGCTGGACGGGGAGGCGAGCGTCATGATCCAGCCGTGGTTCATGACCTCCTCGAGGCCCAGCAGACCGTAGAACTTCCGGCTCTCCTGCCCAGCCTCCGACTGAACGTTGGGCACGACGCGGCGAACGGACATCGACGACTCCGGATGAGAACAGGGATGCCTCCGAGACCCTCCACAACTACTACGGCACACCCGCCGCCGCACGCACTTTCGCAAGATGCCCTGGCTTGATCTTCAAGCTCTTGGGCCGGCCGGGTGGTCGGCCGCTTCGGGAATGCGGATGCCGCCGCCCGGCTGACCTGGGATGCGCACGTCGGTGGTTTTGCACCGGCGTCGGAGGCCTGCGGTCAGTGGCCGCCGCTCGGGGGCTCGCAGCCAGTGCCGTCGGGGTAGCCGCCGAAGGCGTCCGCCTTGGTGACGTCACTGCTCATCGTGCCCTCCACACACCAGGGAGACGCACCGATGTCGATGAGGAAGCCGACTCCGGCGGACCCGTCCTGATACGTCTGCACCTTTCCGTCGGAGTAGCCGAGGCCGGTGAGCGCGGCGCGGACGCTGTCGGGGGCGAAATCACCGCGCCGGCGCAGCGGTTCGAGTGCACTCTTGATGCGTCCGACGGCGGTGAGTCCGTCGCAGCGGCTCTGGCCGTGGAGCGGGATCGGAACTCTGAAGCCGTGGTTTTCGGCGTAGTGGTCGGTCGGCGGCGCGGTTGAGCTCGGCGCGGTGACGGCCGGGGCCGCCGTCGGCTTGGAGCTCTCGCCTCGGCAAGGGAAGTCTGCTGGTGTACTCGGCGTCGATATGCCGGTCGGCGTGGGATGCGAACGCCGGTACGCGTCGGCGGTGTCCCCTGCCCGCTGCGTTCCGCAACTCGTCGTCAGCAGCACCATCGCCGCCAACGGCAGCATCCCGAGCCGGGCTCTCGTCTTCCTCAGCATCATCATGCGTCGATCTTTCCCCGCAGCTCGGTGGGCGTCATGAGTTCTTCTACTCATCCGGCCGCAAGATCCGGTCGCCTTCGGTGGCAAGCCACGGTTCGTCAGGCCTTGCGAGGGTTCGTCGAGCTCGTCGCCCGCGCCGAGGCCGAAGCCGGCAGCTGCACCAACCCCACCTCAGTGGCTTTCGGCGACCGCTACGCGGCCCGACTTCAAGGACGTCCGTCCGCGGGCCGGGCTGCCGGCGTCGTGTGCGAGGGCGAGGAGGCTGTCGTCCGACACCACCCGCAGGCCGTACTCCGCGAGCAGTGCAGCCATCCGTTGCGGCCTCCAGAGTGATCGCCACGGCTCGCCGGATGTCACGGAACCACCGAGCACGCGTGCCAGCAGCCGCCCCGCAGCCGCCCTCGCCGAGGGCGCCTGGTAGTTGACGACGAGTGCACTGCCCGAAACCGTCCGGGTGGCGAGAGCGGCCACCATCGAGCGCACCTGGGCGCGCGTGAGGTACGGCACGACACCCTCCCACAACCATGTCGTCGGGGCGGACGGGTCGTGACCGGCGGCATCCAGCGCCGCACCGAGATCATCGACGGCGAAATCGACCGGCGTGAACCGCACGGACCGGGCGACGACCGGAAGCCCGGCGGTCAGGCGACTTTCCTCATCCCCTCCTGGGAGCACCGGCGCGGCGTCGGCGAGGCGGGCGCGCTTGTCCTGCTGCGAGGCCGGACGGTCGACCTCCCACACATCTGTCCGCGCGAGACCAGGCAGGCGCCACGCACGCGTGTCCAGACCGGCTCCGAGGATCACGAGCTGCCCGGTCACGCGGGCGCGCAGTGCCTCGTCGATCGCCAGCGTCCGCGGCACGATCAGCTCGGCGCACGCCCGTACGCTCTCGTACGCCATGCGCTCCTGCCAGCCCACGGGCGGAGTGTTCGCTCTTACCTGGTCCACGGCCGTACGCTCTTCGGGGCGCAGCAGCCGTGCCGCCACAGGGTCGGTGAACCGGTCCGTGACAGTCCTGCCGTCCGCGGCCGCTCGCCCCTGACAGATCAGTACCGCTGTCCGGCTCGCCGCACGCCCGTTTTTCTTCATGGACCCCCATTCAACACCCCCCTCGTTCCGTCCCGCGCGGGTAGCAGACACAATGCCCTTGCACACCGGTCCGGCCGCGCGGCGGAAGGTGTACGTCCGCCCGTCCTCGTCCGACAGGGTCCAGCCGTCCAAGTACGTCGCCTCTGAAGTCGAGTTGGTGAGGGGCACCGGCGTGCTTCGTGCGAATCCTTCGGGACGTGGAAGACGGTTTTCGGGCGGGGCGGGCACGGTCCGACCGTGCCGGGTGGTGCCATCGGTCGAGGCGTCGCGGGCGTCATCGTCGCGCTGACGGCGGCACGGGCGCGGCCCCGCGGCCGGCGCGCAACCGGCTGACCGCGCACCTCCGGAAGGCCCGAGGCACTCGTCCGAAACCGGTTGAACGCGTGTCGACCGTGGGAACGGAACTCCGCAGCCGGGGCCGTCATGGACCGAGCGACGGCACCGTCGCACTTCTGTTCCCGGATGACCTCGTTGCACCAGGGCGAATGAGCTTGGGCACCGCTGTCTCGGCGCGGGGCGCCAGTGGTCGACAACCGACCGGTGTGTGGCGGCCGGTGACGCCCGCCACCGGCGTGGGACCGCTGCTCCGAGCAGCCCGGCGTCCACGAAAACCTCCGCCTCGTGCTGTGCATCACCTCCCGTCCGTACCGGTCCGGAACGCCCCTGGCGTCACGCCGGTCCGCAGCCGGAAGAAATTGGTGAAGTCGCTGGCGTCGACGAAGCCGAGGCGGTCCGCGACCTCTTTCGCCGTCAGACGGCTGTGCCGCAGCAGCCGCTTGGCCTCCAACAGCACACGATCGTCGACATACTTCTTGGCCTTGCGGCCCGCTGCGGCGGACGCTGCCCGGGTCAGCGTGCGCGGACTGTGGCCGAGTGCCGCCGCGTGGTCCTCCACGCGGCGGGTCACCGCGTGGTCCCGCTCCACGGCCGCGTGGCGTCGGCACGTACCGCATCCAGGTGATCGGCACCAACCGTCTCGCCTTCCAGCCGGTCCCGATGCACGACGTCGCCCAGGCGGGCTCCCTCGATCAAGTCGCGGCTGTCGCCGGGGGGGGTTCCCGGCACCTGGCCGACCCGAGCCAGGCGCTCGACCGGGCGACGTCCGAGAATCGGAACACCGACCCACTGCTTGTCCTCGGCGGAGTCGGGGTACAGCTCTGTGTCCCGAAGCCGTCGAAGACCCGCAGCCCCATGCCGAGGTGGGGACCATCCGCACGGCGTTCCACCTCCCCGCCCCAGGCGCCCACCATCTCGGAAGAGCGATGCCCACCGCGGTGGCCGCCTGTCGCGAGTGGAGTGGCGAGCGGTAGGGCCCGGCCCGGGAGGCGCGGTGCGGAGCGGTGCCGCCGCGCCGTGTCACCCGACCGTGAGGTCCGGCCGGATCAGCGTGCCCGACCTGCCGTGGACGATCTCGTATGCCGCATCCAGGGCACCGATCGCGGCCAGACCGCCAGTGTGCTCGACGAAGCCGGCAGCCGCCTCGGTCTTGGGCCCCATGGAGCCGGCAGGGAAACCACCGTGCCGCAGCTCCCGGGGGGTGGCGTCGGGCAACGGGCGTTGGTCAGGGGCTCCATAGCGCTCGTAGACGTAGGGGACGTCGGTGAGGATGAGCAGGAAGTCGGCCCTGAGGTCTTCGGCGAGCAGCGCCGCCGTGAGGTCCTTGTCGATGACGGCCTCCACCCCGGTCAGTGCGCCGGTGTCGCGGTCGGCGGTGACGGGGACCCCTCCCCCGCCGGCGCAGATCACCAGGGTGCCGCTGTTCAGCAGTTCGTGGATGGTGTCGGTCTCCAGGATGCGTTCGGGGGCAGGTGAGGCGACGACCCGCCGCCAGCCGGTGGTGTCCTGGGCGATGTGCCAGCCGCGCTTGCGGGCCAGTTCCTCGGCCGTGGCACGGGAGTACACCTGCCCGACGAACTTCGTGGGCCGGGCGAAGGCGGGATCGTCGGCCCGCACGAGAGTGTGCGTGACGAGCGCGGCGATCCGGTGCCCGGGCAGGGCGTCGTGCATGGCGCGGGTGAGCAGGGAGCCGATCATGCCCTCGGTCTGGGCCCCGAGCAGGTCCAACGGGTAGGGGACGCTGAGCGCGGGGTCGGCCTCGCTCTCCATGGCGAGGAGTCCGATCTGCGGGCCGTTGCCGTGGGTGATGACCAGTTCGTGCTCATGGGCGAGTTGGGCCAGGGCCGCGGCGACGCGGTCGACGTTGGCCTGCTGGACAGCGGCGTCGGGGCGTTCCCCGCGCTGCAGCAGGGCGTTGCCTCCGAGGGCGACGACGATGCGCATGGTTCAGGCCTCCAGGGTGGCGACGAGCACGGCCTTGATGGTGTGCAACCGGTTCTCGGCCTGGTCGAAGACGATCGAGGCGGGCGAGGAGAACACCTCGTCGGTGACTTCGAGACCGTTCAGTCCGTAGGCCTCGAACAGCTCCTGGCCGAGCCGGGTGCGCCGGTCGTGGAGAGAGGGCAGGCAGTGCATGAACCTCACGTCGGGATTGCCGGTGAGGGCGAGGGTCTTGTCGTCGACCTGGTACGGGAGCAGCAACTCGATCCGTTCCCGCCAGGTGTCCGCCGGTTCGCCCATGGAGACCCATACGTCCGTGTGCAGGAAGTCGGCCCCCCGCACGCCGGCCTCGACGTCCTCGGTGAGGGTGATCCGCGCCCCGCTACGGTCGGCCACTTCGCGGCATGCACCCACGAACGAGGGCTGCGGCCACAGCTCCTCGGGCGCGGCGATGCGCACGTCCATGCCGAGCAGCGCGCCCATCGACAGCAGCGAGTTGCCCATGTTGTTACGGGCGTCGCCCAGGTAGCAGTAGCTGACGTCCGTGAGCGGCTTGGCGCTGTGCTCCCGCATCGTGAGCATGTCGCACAGGCTCTGGGTGGGGTGGGCGGTGTCGGTCAGTCCGTTGTGGACGGGGACGCCCGCGTGGGCGGCGAGTTCGGTGACGATCGACTGGGCGGAGCCCCGGTACTCGATGCCGTCGAACATGCGGCCGAGGACGCGGGCGGTGTCGGCGACCGACTCCTTGCGCCCGAGGTGGGTGTCGCCGGGGCCGAGATAGGTGGTGCGGACGCCCTGGTCGGCGGCCGCCACTTCGAAGGCGCAGCGGGTGCGGGTGGAGGGCTTCTCGAAGACCAGGGCGATGTGCCTGCCGGTCAGCTGCGGCCGTTCGGTGCCGGCACGCTTGGCCGCCTTGAGGTCGTGGGCGAGATCGAGGAGGTGGTGGATCTCGCGGGCGGTGAAGTCGAGTTCGCTCAGGTAGGAGCGGCCTCGCAGGTCGACGGTCATGGTGTGTCCTTACGGGGTCAGGCGGCCGGGTCACGTTCGACGGGGCAGCTCATGCATCGGGGTCCACCGCGGCCGCGGCCGAGTTCGGCGCCTGCGATGGTGACGACCTCGATGCCCTGCTTGCGCAGGTAGGTGTTGGTGGTGACATTGCGCTCGTAGCCGACGACCACGCCGGGTGCAAGGGCGAGGAAGTTGCTGCCGTCGTCCCACTGCTCGCGCTCGGCGTTGCGGATGTCCTGGGGCGCGGACAGCATCCGCACCTTTTCCATGTCGAGGGACTCGGCGAGCGCGGTCGCCAGATCGGAGTTCGGGACGATGTCGAACCCGGTCTCGCGGCTGTCATCGGGCCGCAGCGTCCACGAGCGCAGGGAATCCGCGAGACCGGGGTAGATGACGAAAGCGTCGCGGTCGACCATGGTCAGCACCGTGTCCAGGTGCATGTACGCGCGGGCTGCGGGCAGTCGGACCGCTATCAGCCTGCTCGCCGACCCGGCGGTGAAGAGCCGGGCGGCCAGGTTCTCCACCGCCTGGGGAGTGGTGCGCTCCCCCATTCCGACCATGACGGTGCCGTTGCCGAGGACGTGGACGTCCCCGCCTTCGAGGGTGCCGACAGGTCCCTCCAGCAGAGGGGCGGGAGCGATGCCCGCGAACATCGGGTGGAACCGGTAGATCGCCTGCGCGTGCAGACTCTCGCGCCGCCGGGCGGTCTTGGCCATCGGGTTGACCGACACCTGGTCGTACATCCAGCAGGAGTTGTCGCGCGGGAAGAGGTGGTTGGGCAGCGGGGTGAGGGCGAAGTCGTCGGCGCCGAGGGCGTCCCACACCAGGCTGTGCGGGGTGGTGAGCGGCAGGTCGCTCTTGAGGAGACCGCCGATGAGGTAGCCGGCGAGCGTCTCGCCGTCCAGCCCGGCGCACAGCTCGCGCACCGGGTCGATGAGGGCCGGGCCCACGGTGCCGGGAGTGACGACCCGGTCCAGGAGCCAGTCACGCGCCTCCGGGGCGCCGAGGGTCTGGGCGAGCAGGTCGGCGAAGTAGTGGACGCGTGCGCCGTGGTCGCGCAGGACCTGGGCGAGGGCGTCGTGCTCCTCGCGGGCCCGCTCGGCCCACAGGATGTCGTCGAAGAGCAGTGCGTCCACGTTGCGCGGGGTGAGACGGGAGAGTTCGAGGCCGGGGCGGTGCAGGATCACCTGGCGCAGCGGCCCGACTTCGGAGTCGACGTGGAAAGTGTTCATGGCTGAGGTTCCTGGGTAGGGGGCGGTCAGTCGTGGTGGCGGAGGTCGTTGCGCTTCCGGGCTCCGCCGATGCGGTTGGTACGGAGCCCTCGGGAGAGCCGCTGGGTCGGCGCAGGGGTCTCGGGCGCCCGTTCCGACCGGTCCACGGTCGTCGCGTTCCTCGGCGCCGTGGCCTCGCCGAAGGTGTCCTGTCCCTGCTTCAGCCAGACGTAGACGGGGACGCCGAGCAGGAGGACGAACAGGCCGTAGTAGACGGTCTGGTAGCCGCTTCCCTGGATCGACCAGTACGAAAAGGCGAGCGCGAGCCCGGCGACGGTGATGTCCCGGGCGAGCCTGCGGGGGCTGAGGCCGTCCCGGCCGCGGACGAGGAGCCAGTACAGCTGGGCGGCGGCGGAGAACAGGTAGGGGATCACGGCGGTCAGCACGCTGAGCAGCACGATCTTGGTGAAGACGTCGTCGAAGCGGGTGTAGCTGAACACCGTGATCAGCGAGGCCAGCACCGTCGAGGCGACGATGCCGAAGGCCGGGACACCTCCCTCGCCGCGCAGCCGGGCGAAGGCCCGCGGGAAGAGACCGTCACGGGCGGCCGCGTACGGCATCTCCGCGCACAGCATGGTCCAGCCGTTCAGCGCGCCGATGCCCGAGATGATCGCAGCGACGGCGACCGTGTCGCCGGCCCAACTGCCGCCGAAGATACTGTTCGCGGCGTCGGTGAACGGCGCGGTGGATCCACTCAGCTTGCCGTGCGCGACCGTGCCGAAGACGGCGAGGGTGCCCAGGATGTAGATGACGGCGCAGATGAGCGTGCCGTAGACGGTGGCGCGGGGGACGTTGCGCTCCGGCTCGCGGACCCGGCCCGCGACGACAGAGGCCGCTTCCAGGCCCAGGTAGCTGAACAGGGCGATGGCGCCCGCGGCCGAGATCGCGCCCAGCGCCGACTGGCCGCTGGCGTTGAACGGGCCGAAGTTGTGGGCGTCGACGAACAACAGCCCGATGGTGGCCATGAAGATCAGCGGAACGAACTTGAGCACGGTCGTGATCACCTGGAACGCGCCCATGTTCCGGATGCCGGTGAGATTGATCACGGCGGGAATCCACAGCCCGACCAGCGCGAGAGGCACTGAGGCCCACTTGTCGTGCCCGGTGTTCACGAACACCTCGACGTACCCGACCCACGCCACGGCGATGGCCGCGTTGCCGGCCCAGGCCGTGATCCAGTACGACCAGGCGTTGAGGAATCCGGCGAACTCCCCGAAGGCCTCGCGGGCATAGACGTACGGACCACCGCTCGCCGGAAGGCGCTTGGCCAGTGCACCGAAGGTCAGCGCCAGCGCGAGCGCGCCGAGGGTTACGGCGATGAAAGCGACGAGGGCAATGGGCCCGTACGGGGCGAGGGCGGAGGGCAGCGCGAAGACTCCGGTTCCGATGATGCTGCCGATGACGAGTGCGGAGGCGGCGGGAAGGCCGAGCGTCGCCGTCGGCGCCGTCCCCTTTCCGCCTCCTGTGCTTCTGGACATGGCTGAGGCTCCTGACAGAACTGTGGGGTGAGTCGATCCGCGACTGATCCTTCTGCCCCTCAGCCGCGCGCAGTCAGCGGCCACACGTCCCGTGCGCGACCCCGATGGTCCCGCTGCGAGAGGTCTGGACAGCCCAACTCGTCCGCCACCCGGTGCTCCTGTCCCGCAGGACATGGGCCGTTCGGTCCAGGGCGCGGTCCGCCCGGCCCCATCCTCAGCAGCGTGCCGAGCCCGACCGTGCCCGTGAGCCGCCCGTCCGCCGGGACCGCCTGCCGTGCGGCCGGGACTGCCGCGCTGTTCACAGCGAACCGTGGAAGGTGCGGCTGATCACGTCGAGCTGCTGCTCCCGCGTAAGGCAGAGGAAGTTGACGGCGTATCGGACCGGGATCGCCGTACAGCGTGCGTCCCCCGACGAGTTGACGCCCGGTGACCAGGTCGGGTTCGATGCGCACCAAGGCCTCCTCGGGTGAGGGAGCCCAGGAATGCGGGGCGATCCGCTCGAGGCGTGCCGCCTCGGCCGGGTCCGTCACGATCCCGGCCGGTCCGGTGACGACGACACTCCAGCCGGAGTGTGTGTCCACGTGGACCGCGTCCGCCTCGAAGGCGACGACGGCGGCGTCGACCGCGGGCCAGCTCGGAGGCCGCCGAGGTGCGCAGCAGCACCGCTCCGTCGGTGTCCAGTGCGAAGTTGACCGGAACGACCGCGGGCAGGGCCTGGCGGGTGTGGACGATCCGGCCGATGGTGGCCGTCGCCGGCAGGCGCAGGCACTCATGACGACCGAGTTCACGGAAACCCTCGTTCGGGTACATGAGTCAGCCCGTCTTTCGCCCGGATGGAGGGGATCACACTCCATGCTGAGCCCGCCGGCTGCCGTGGGTGAGGGCCACGGGTCCCGCCCTCACCGGTGAGCGGCCCGTGGAAACGTGGCGGCGACGGCGTGCCGGACGGCCCTTCCAGCAGGCCCATCGGCCCGGATCGGCTCTGACCGTGGTCGAAGCCCTCATCGCGTCCGCACCCCGCCGCACCGAGCATGCCGTCGGGCGGGACGACCGTCGTGGAGCCGCGCGGTGGGATCGACCTCCTCATCGAGCCAGTGGAGACGTTCGTGGACCGATCGGGCAAATGGCCGAGCCCGCTCCGTACTTCGATGATGCCCACGGCCGCCGCAGGGGCAGCCCGGCTCCCGCCCGGTACCCGCATGGAGACCGGCTCCCCGCTTCGCGCCCTGGTTCAAGGTTCGGTAATGACTGGCGCGGCCGTTGAGCATCCGGTGGACCCGGCACGTACAGCGAGTGGATCCGTCACGCCGGGCGACCGGGGGTCGCCCGGCAGGCCGTGACGGGTCCGCACTGTCATGACCGTCGTGCGCCCGCGCGGCCGTGGGACGCTCCCCACGGGGGGGACGCACAGTGAGGAGCGCCTCAGTGGCCCACAAGAACCTGGCACACTCATCGCATACTTCCCGGCGGGAGCACGCCCGCCGTGGGAAGCGCTCGAAGGTGTCGCTCGCTCTGCTCGGCGGGCCCCTGATTCTCGCCGTCGTGGCGGGTTCGGTGTTCGCGGCGGAAGCCGGTGGTCGGCACCGCTCGCAAGGGAACCGGGCGGCCGCCGCACAGCCCGACGCGGCGGCCCGCCGACCCGACCCGAACTGCACACTCCTGGTGCCGGACAACCCGCTCACCGCGAGTGGCCTGGCCACCCCGTACAGACTCGTCGCGACCGATCCGGCACAGGGACCCTGCCACGAGGCCAACCCGGATCAGTCGGCGTTCGTGGAAGCCGCGATCATCACCCCGAACGGCAAACTGACCGTCTACAACCCCTTGGTGATCGACAAGGGCAAGAGACCGGCCGCTCGCACGGCCCGGCCATCGGTTCCGCGCGGCTCGACCGTGGGCATCTGGTTCGGCTTCAACAGCGCCGATCTGACCTTGCGAGCGAGCGGTCGTACGGACGCTCTCGCCCGCGGCAAGTGCGTCAACGGCCTGCCGGGTTCGGTCTTCGGCCAGTTCGCGTACTGCAACGCACCGGCCTTCTTCCGGGCCGCCAACACCCAGATCGCCAAGGGGCACCTGAAGGTTCCGGCGCTCGGGACCGCCAAGGACGGCCTACCCTGCCCGACCACGCGGGACTTCTCCGTCGTGGACCAGGACGGAAGCGACAACGTGGTGACCCACTACCTCGCCGACGCGCACGGCCGCATCGCACAGAACAATGCCGCGAGCAGGGCCGCACTCAAGAAGGCCGCCCGGCTGGTCAACCGCGGCGACCGACACCACCGGCACAACGGCAGACCCAGGTGGGCGAAGACCCGCGCCCCCAGGGATCTGGCCAACGGCAGCGACAACCTGTTGCTGACCCAGTTCGTGGACCCTGCCCTCGGCTGCAAGCCGTTCACCGCCCCCAACCAGTCCAGCGACGGCAAGGCCACGTCCGCCCTCGCCCTGGACGAACTGTCCGCCGCGGCACACCAGAAGGCGCCGATCGCGCTCGTCCCACGGAACGACCCGATGACGCTCGTCGACGGCCGCGGCAGCGTGGCGAAGACCAATGCGTACCGCCACGGGGTCGACATGCCCGCGGTCCGCGCCGGCAGCAACGGCAACGGCGACGAAGTGGCCTTCTGCACCACCCTCTTCGGCGATCCGGCCGGCATCCGGCGCGTCTTCAGGAACAAGGCACTCCTGGAGAGGGCGCCCTCGCCGGACCCGGCCATGTCGCCGAACCTCTTCGGTTTCCTCGCCGCACGGGCCAACCAGACGTTCACCAACCTGGGTTGTGATCGTCTGCTCGGCGCCTCCGATCCCGTCGCGCTCATCACGAACGCCCGCGGCCTGGTCACCGACGCGGTGCTGACAGCGCTCGGCCAGACACCTCCCTCGGCCACTCCCACGACCGGCACCTCCCCGTCCGTGTCTCCGAGCAACCCGTCGGCCGGGCCCTCCACCAGTCCGATCGCCGCCACCAAGGCCGTCCCACCGGCCAGTGACTCCGCCTCCCCGCCCCGGACGTCACAGCAGCCCCATGGAAACGACCGCTGATGCTGCAACCGCATCCGCCGTCCGTCGTAGCCGCTCGCCCGGTTGGGGGGGGCGGCTCCGGCTGCAGGTCCAGGGGTGGGCTGGCGAGATTCCCGAACTCGGCGCCGGTGAAGTCGAGGGTCGTGGTGCCGATGTTCCCCAAGTCGTGCAAGAGGTGGTGAGCGAGACCGAAGTCGTGCGTTGACGGGTTCCGCCCGGGGTGCAGTCCACGATGCGGGTGGTGCCGTCGCAGGTTCGCTGAAGGCCGCGGCCCGCGAGGTGGGCGGTCCAGAAGTGGCCCAGGACGTGGCCGTGGGCGGCCATCCGCTCGCCGGGGGCGAGGCGAACGCACCAGGGCGAGGACGCACAGGAGGGGGCAGCAGCCCGCGTCGCCCAGTTGGGTCTCCGCCCTCTTCGCCGGACCGGCTTCCGGCATGACCTGCAGCCGCCGAGGGGTCAGCCGGTGTCGGCGGTGCGGGCGTTCCACCGCTCCTCTACCCTGGCCAGCCGCCAGTAGACGATGGCCGCGGCCCAGACGACCACGAACAGGCCGACGATGACGTATCCGACGTTGTCCAGATCCAGGCCCGCGATCCAGCCGGAGACGTCATCGCTCAGGCCCAGCTTGTCGTGCAGGACGCCGACCAACTCGATCGTGCCGACGAAGAAGGCCACCGCGATGGACAGGCCGGTGATGGTGAGGTTGTAGAAGACCTTGCGGACCGGGTTGGAGAAGGCCCACTGGTAGGCGAAGTTCATGAAGGTGCCGTCCAGGGTGTCGAAAAGGCTCATCCCCGCGGCGAAGAGGAGGGGCAGGCACAGAACCGCGTACCAGGGAAGGCCTGCGGCGGCACCGTTGCCGGCCAGGGCGAGGAGCAGGACCTCGGTGCTGGTGTCGAAGCCTACGCCGAAGAGGAAGCCGAGCGGGAACATCTGGCCAGGGCGGCGGACGGACCTGGTGAGGCGGCCGAGAACGCGGTTCATGAAGCCACGTGAGTCGAGGTGGGCCTCCAGCTCGCCCTCGTCGTACCGCCCGGCCCGCATCGCCTTGAACACGCGGGCGATGCCGAACAGCGCCACCATGTTGAGGGCGGCGATCAGATACAGGAACCCGCCGGAGACCGTCGTACCCACGGTGCCGAGGACCTGGTGAGTGCGGGAGCCGTCGTTCATCAGCGTGCCGGCGAGCCTGGCGCCGCCGGCGACCAGCGCGGCCATGACGACCACCACACTGGAGTGCCCGAGCGCGAACCAGAAGCCCACCGACACCGGCCGCTTGCCGTCGGCCATCAGCTTGCGGGTGGTGTTGTCGATCGCGGCGATGTGGTCGGCGTCGAAGGCGTGCCGCATGCCGAGGGTGTAGGCCGTGACGCCGAGGCCCACCCCGAACGCCTGGGTGCCGACCTCGTAGTGACGCGGGACCACGAACAGGAAGAGGATCCCGAAGGCGACCAGGTGCAGGGCGACGATCACGGTCAGGAGGCCGGCGGTTCGGACGGTGTCCTCACGTCGCCAGCGGAAGGAGGGGGCGGCGGCGGTTTCGGGCACGCCTCGGGACGGGGTCATACCATCACGCTCCAGCACCTCGTGGATCAGCTTCGTGCTGCCGTGGCCGGTCTCCTGGCTGACGGGTCATCGCGCCCGCCCCTGCCTTCCCGGCCGTGAGGCCAGTGGCAACGCCTGGGGCGGGAACTCCCCGATCACAGTGGCGAGGGCCGCTCCGGACTGAGCCCCTGACGGGCCGTCACCGGTCTTCCCGAACACCACGGCCCGCTCACAGTAGAAGGCCACCGGTCGGGGCTGCAAGCCTGCACAAGTGATCAGGTGTTGAGCCGTGAGGTGGCGGCTGCGATGATGGGTTCATGCATCTCGTCCCCGCCGAACGTGCCGGGCAGCGGACCATCGACGGCCATCGGGTCTGCGACGCCATCGCCGCCGTCGGTGAACGCCAGCGCGTACGGACCTGGGCCGGCCGCTTCTCTCTGCTCGCGGATCCCGGGCGACTGTCCCTGCTGCTGGCGCTCCATGAAGCAGGCCCCATCGCCGTCTCCGACCTTGCCGTGGCCACCGGGATGCGGGACACCGCGGTGTCGCAGGCGCTGCGTCTGCTGCGAACGGCAGGCACCGTCCAGGGCGAGAAGGACGGTCGGATCGTGCGCTATCGGCTCGTCGACGGCGAGATCTCCGCTTTGCTGGAACACTGCGGGCCGCGCCGCGCTGCCGCCGAAGCCACAGCGGCAGGAGGAGCAAGCGACCCAGCACCACAGTGAACGTCAGCAGGGGAGATTGCCGGCGATCGCGCCCAGGTCGAGTGTTCCGGCCTGTCGTTCGTGCCTGCCCTGCCGACGGTCGCAGTCGGCGGCCGGCACCGGCCGCCGGGTCGCGTCCCGCAAAGTGGTGTAGCGATGCGGAGTTCACGACTCCGCAGGTCACAAGCACTGACAGGGCCGACGCTCGAGCAGAGGCCGCTGCGGAGGCCGGGAACAGCATCGCCACCACCCGAGGCATCTCGACGGTGCTTGCCGAAGAAGCGGTCGCCGGAGCGAGTTGGTCCGGATTCCTACACCACTTGGCGGGACACCATCGGCCGCCGCCCGAACCCCACTTTCCCCTCGGGGTGTCACGGCATCCGACCTGGACTGGGTGGCGAACGCCAGGTGTCCCCGGTCCCCTCGGTCAGCTCGGCGCGGTCGGTTCCCGAGGGGGGCTGCGCCGACAGGTCCGGTCAGTCGGCCGATCCCGCTGCGCACAAGGGCCCGGTGGGGCGTGAGACTGCCCAGGGCGACGCGACGCATCCCCAGCCGGCAGACGCACCCGTCGCTGAGCGCAGCCGTCCCGGAGCCCTGTGAGCTGCCTCACGCGGCGCTGCCCCTTCGCCGCCGGAACTGCCTTGCCAGCGCCCTTTCCACCCCTCCACCACCGGGCGTTGGCCGGATACGTCAGTAATCTGTCATTGCAGCCGGTGCGAGATCCGATACAGGCTGTGACTGTGTTGGAGCGACGTGTTGTTGTGGTGGTGTACGCGGGCGCCATGGCCCTGGACATCACCGGACCGATTGAAGTGTTCGATACCGCGAACCGACTCCTGGGTCCCTCGGGCATCCCCTACCGAACCGAGTTCGTCTCCGCCGACGCACCGCTGGTGCGGACGAGTTCGGGGGTGGTGGTGGAGGCATCACCACTGGAGGCGGGGCAGGGCCCGATCGACACACTCCTCGTCCCGGGCGGCTGGAGTCTCGACGACGCGCTCCGGGACGAGGAACTCGTGTCCTGGATCAGTCGGGCAGCGGCCCGGTCGCGCAGAGCCGCCTCCGTGTGCGGCGGATCCTTTCTGCTGGCCCAAGCCGGCCTCCTCGACGGCAGGCGCGCCACCACCCACTGGGCTTACAGCGAGGCGATGGCCTGCCGCTATCCGGAGGTGACGGTGGACCCCGAGCCGATCTTCGTCTGGGACGGCCCCTTCGTGACCTCGGCAGGGGTGTCGACGGGCATCGACATGGCGCTGGCCCTGGTGGAGGCCGACCACGGTTCGGCGCTCGCGCTGGAGACGGCACGGTTTCTGGTGCTGTTCCTCAAGCGGCACGGAGGACAGTCCCAGTACAGCGCCGTCCTCGACGCCCAACTGGCCGATCACCCGCCGATCCGGGCAGCACAGGAGTGGATTCTGGAGAACCTGCACAACCCCCTGCCCGTGGCCGAGATCGCGCGGCAGGCCAACATGAGTCAGCGTAATTTCGCCCGGGTCTTCCGGCGCGAGGTGGGCACGACACCCGGCCAGTACGTCGAGCGGACGCGTATCGCCCGCGCACGCGAACTGCTGGAGACCACGACCCTGTCGATCAGCCAGATAGCCGGCCGGTGCGGATTCGCCGCGACCGAGACGTTCTTCCGCTCCTTCGGCCGAATCCTGGGGCTCACCCCGAAGGAATACCGGCACCGCTTTCAGGTCGTCTCACCATCCGGCCTCATCGACCCGCACCACGAGAGGGAGGGAAGCCCCGCATGACCACCACGACCTCGGCATTACCCGAGGAAATACCCGAGGCGGAAACGGTACGCGTGGTCGACCATCTGGCCGGGGAACTCGCCAGGGCCGGCGTCACCCACATGTTCGGCGTCGGCGGCGCCAACATCGAGGATCTGTACGACGCGGTGCACCGCGGCGGCACGGTCCGGGGTGTCGTCGCCAAACACGAGTTCTCCGCCGTCACCATGGCCGACGGGTATGCACGTACCACCAGGCGTCTGGGGGTTGTCGCCGCCACCTCGGGCGGCGGGGCGATGAACCTCGTACCGGGCCTGGCGGAGGCGTACGCCTCCCGGGTGCCGGTGCTGGCCCTGGTGGGCCAGCCGCCGACCGGCCAGGAGGGGCACGGGGCGTTCCAGGACTCCAGCGGCAAGGCGGGCTCCTTCGATGCACGGGAGGTGTTCGCACCCGTCTCGCGGTTCTGTGCCCGGGTCGACGACGCGGACGCGCTGTCGGAGTTGCTGTCCCAGGCGGTCGCGGCGGCGCAGGCCGATCCGCGTGGGCCGGCGGTGCTGTTGCTGCCCAAGGACGTGCAGCAGGCACGGATCCGGGTGCCCTCCCGCGAGGCGGCCCCGACACCCGGCAGCCCCGCGACGGCATCCGCGGCGCGGCTCGACACAGCCGGCGTCAGCGCCGTGTCGGACGCCCTCCGCGAGGCCGGTCGTGTCCTCGTCGTCGCCGGTGAGGGTGTCGCCGCCGCCGACGCGCGCGGGGAGTTGGCCGAACTCGTCCGGTGCCTGGGGGCATGGGTGGCGGTCACCCCGGACGCCAAGGACGTCTTCGACAACCGTGATCCACGGTTCGCAGGCGTGGCCGGGGTGATGGGTCACGCCAACGTCGAGAGCTGTCTGCGCCGAGCCGACCTGTGCCTGCTGGTCGGCACCCGGCTGCCGCTCCTGGCACGCGGCGGCCTCGACCGGGCTCTGGCCGCCACCGAGGTCGTCTGCCTCGACCCCGAACCGCCGTTCGTGGCAGGCACCGCGGTGGGCGGGAACCTGCGGGACGCGCTGCGCGCGGTGACCGCCCGGCTGCCGTCGCACCCCCGCCCCTGCCCGCCGCACACCGGACCACGTCCCACGGCCCTGCCGGGTCCGCCCGTGCAGGACGCAACCGTCTCCCTTCCCGGGGCGGTCGCCGCGGTGGAGGCCGCGCTCCCCCAGGACGCGCACGTCTTCGTGGACGCCGGCAACACCGGGGCCGGCGCGATCCACCTCCTCCCGGCACCGCGCCACGGCCGCTTCATCGTGGCGGTCGGCATGGGTGGCATGGGCTACACGTTCGGTGCCGGCATCGGCGCCGCGCTCGCCACCGGGCGGCGCACCTACGTCCTCGCCGGCGACGGTGCCTTCTTCATGCACGGGATGGAGGTGCACACCGCCGTGGAGTACGACGCACCCGTGACGTTCGTGATCTTCAACAACAACGCCCATGCCATGTGCGCACTGCGGGAGGAGTTCCTCCAGGGCGGCGTCCGCAACGACGACCTGTTCGCCCGGACGGACCTCGCCGCCGGAGTCGCCGCCGCCTTCCCGTCCCTGCAGGCCACGGAGGTCACCGACGCGGAGCACCTGCGCGCGGCACTGCTGCGCAGCAATGCGGGCGCCGGACCGGTGTTCGTCGCAGTGGCCTGTGACCCACGGGAGATTCCCCCTTTCCTCCCCTTCCAGTCCTTCACCGAAGCCGCCAAGCACAAGGAGGGTTCACATGAGCGAGCCGTCGTCCACGTTGGCTGACATCCCCGGTCTGATCCGGATCGAGAACACCGGCAAGGAGGAACTGACCGCCCACTGCGTCGAGCTCACCCACGCCGTCTACCCGCACCATCAGGTCTACGGCCAGTACTGCACCATCCACGAGTACGTCGACTGCCCCCCGGAGCAGGCCTACGACTACCTGCGTCAGGGGCACCATCTGGAGGAGTGGACCTGCAGCCTGCGGGGCTTCGCGCCCACCGGCACACCGGGGCTGTGGATCGGTCACGACCGACTGGAGGACGACACCAGCATCTACTGCAAGGTGATCGCGAACCCCGAGGCCATGACCGTGGACTACCACTGCTCCTGGGATCAGGGCGAGAAGCTGTGGATGATCTACCTGATGCGTGTCGTCCCGGCCCGGTTGGTTCTCGACAAGCCGGGGTCGGTGATCACTTGGACCAACTGCCGGCACCCCTACTACGACGACAACCCCCGCCCCGACCTGGCTCCCCGCCCGGACCGGCCGTGGGTGGGCGACTACTGGGACCTCTTCTACGCAGGGCACACGGTGGAGATGCACAACCTCAAGGCCATCCTGGAACACCGCCACCGGCACGGCCTGCCCATCGGTTCGGCTCCGGCGAGGGCGGTGACGCGGTGACCACGGTCAGCCTCACCGACGTCGCGAGCTACCTGCCCGGCGAGCCCGTCCCCGCGGAGTTCTACACGGACTTCCCCGGAGCGGAGGACAAGCTCCGCAACCATGCCATGTTCAAGGTCCCGCCGTTACGGCACCACGTGGCCAGGGACGAGACCAACGCGGACATGATCGAGCGCGCCGTGCAGCCTCTGATCGAACGGCACGGCAGGGACGAAATCCGCGCTGTGGACGTCCTGTTGGTGCACAGTCAGCTGCCGGACCTGCCGTTCGTGGGCGCCGGAACCGAGGTGGCGCGCCGACTGGGTCTGAATCCCGAGTGGCTCGTCGACGTGGCCAATGCGGGCTGCGCGTCGTTCGTGTACATGGTGAAGCTGGCCCGGCAGATCCTGACCACCACCGACGCGAGGACGGCGCTGATATGCAACGCACAGAGCGCCGCGGGGCAGTGGTTCACACAGTCCGAGGTACGCAAACTCGCCCAGGCGGCGATCCCGGGCGACGGGTGCGGCGCGGGGTACCTGACGACGTCGGCGCAGTCACCGGTCCTCCACGTGGAGACCCGGCACATCGGCGAGTTCGCCGGCGACATGACCGTGGCGGTCGACGACGGCCGCAAGTACTGGGAGCCGGGCACGTCCCAGCTGCGGATCGGGTTCACCGACGCCAGTGTCGCCAAGGTCCTGGCACGCGGGAACCGCCTCGTCCCCGAGGTGATCACGGACCTGTGCCGACGCACCGGCACGACGACCACCGACATAGACGTCCTCATCACCAACCAGCCCAACCGCACCTTCCTGCGGAACTGGCGGGAGGCGCTGCAGTTGCCTGCCGAACGGCACCTGCACACCTTCGACGACTACGGGAATCTCTTCGGAGCGGCGATCCCGGTCACCCTGGACCGCGCGATCAGCTCCGGACAGGTGACGGACGGCGACCTGATGGTGCTCGGGGGTTTCGCCCACGCGGGCGACTTCGCCGGAGCCGTCGCGGTGCGCTGGCACGGCGGACGGGACTGAGCCATGGACACTCCCGTGCTGCACCGTCTTGCCCTGAACGAGAGCCCGTATCCCCCATTGCCCTCGGTACGCGAGGCGATGCAGCGGGCCGTCGTAGAGGCTCACCGCTACCCGCAGTTCCACCCCGACGACCTCACCGAGCGGATCGCCGCATGGTGCCAGGTGGCCTCCGACCGCGTCGCGGTGGGCAGCGGGTCGGTCGGCGTGGCCCTTCAGGTGCTCCAGGCAGTGGTCCGCCCCGGCGACGCAGTGGTGCACGCCTGGCGCACGTTCGACGCCTACCCTCTGCTGGCCGCCATGGTCCGCGCTCGGTCTGTGCCCGTACCCCTGACGCCGGACGGGCACCAGGATCTGGACGCACTGCTCGCGGCGCTCACCCACCGCACCCGCGTCGTGGTGCTGTGCAACCCCCACAACCCCACCGGAAGCCTCGTCACCGCGGACGCGCTGTCGGCGTTCCTGCGGCATGTCCCCCGACACGTCACCGTGATCCTCGACGAGGCGTACGTGGAGTTCGCCCGCGCCCCCGACCTGCCGGACGCACGCGCCCTCCTGGAGGCCCACCCGAACCTGCTGGTCCTGCGCACCTTCTCCAAGGCGTACGGCCTCGCCGCCCTGCGCGTGGGCTACGGCATCGGCACCTCGCACCTGGTGGAGCGGATCCGTCGGCAGCAACTGCCCTTCGGGATCAACGCGGTGGCAACGGCGGCGGTGAAGGCCTCGTTGCGGGCCGAGAGCGAGCTGCGCCTACGCGTGAACACCATCGTCGCCGAACGCGAACGGCTCCGGTGCGAACTGGCCTCCCTCGGCTGGCGCGTACGCCCCGGCCATGCCAATTCCGTCTGGCTCGCCGCGCCCGATCCGATCGACGTCGGCGCCGCAGCACTCACCGAAGCCGGTGTCCGAGCGCGTCATTACCCCGGCGAGGGACTCCGGCTCACCGTCGGCCACCGCGATGCCAACGACACGGTGCTGACCGCGCTGGCGGGAGTGCGCGCGCGCCAGAGTGCGTCGCGGGCGTGACGCACACCGCTGCGGCGGGGCCGGTGGAGATCACCAGCAGTCCGGCGGCCGGCTCCGGGCAGCCGCGCCGGGTTGCGTCGGACGACGCGTGCTCGAAGGCATCGCCGGTTCGCGGCCGACGACTGGCGCCGCGTTCTCGGCCAGGCCGTCCACACCGTTCAGGACACTGATGTCGGCGCCAGGACCCCGCACGCCGGCCAAGTCCGGCCTTCGGCGCCGGCCCGCGGCGCGTCGGTCTGCGCGCAGAGCACCTCCTGCCGCGCACGCGGGGACCGGTTGCCTCAGCTGCTGGTCCCCGTGAGGCCTGTGTCGAGCAGGTGCGCCCACGCCGTTCGGATCGGTTCGAGACGGGTGAGAGGCCCTCGCGCGTCCGCACGAGACGCGCGGGGTTTCGAGGCGGGCCTGCTGGGGGAGTCGGTGCGCGTGGTGTCGTATGCGCCCGAGCAGCGCGTGTACCTCCCGGAACTGCGTGCCGGCTGGCTCACCCAGACGTTCGTGCACTGGGCCTACCCGCCCGACCAGGTACAGCGCCTGCTTCCGTACGGGCTGACGGTGGACACCTTCGATCAGTGGGCGTGGGTGAGTCTCACGCCGTTGGTGGCAGGCGTGCGTCCGCCGGGGATCCCTGCCGCCCTGCCCTCCTTCTGCGAGACCAACCTGCGCACGTATGTGCGCGAGCGCGGCGGCGGGGACGGGCTGTGGTTCCTGTCCCTCGAAGTGGGCTGCCCGGTCATGCTGGCCGCCCGCGCGGTCGGTGCGCCGTACCACCTCGGCCACCTGACGCTGTCACGCGGCGGAGATGCGGTGACCTACACGGGGGCGCGGGGGCGCGGCGGGCCGTCGTACCGCATGGTGGTCCGTCCGGGCGAGCCGGTCCGACCGGCCTCGCGGGACGTGTGGCTCACCTCGCGGTGGCGGGCCTTCACACGGGCCTGCGGCATGCTCCGGCGCACGCCCGTCGAGCACGAGCCCTGGGCGCTGCGGGGTGCGCGCCTGGAAGACCTGGAGGAGACCCTCACCAGGGCCGCCGGGCTGCCGCCGCCCGCGCAGGAGCCGCTCGTGCACTTCTGCGACGGGGTCCACAAAGTCCGCTTCGGCGCCGCGCGCCCGGTGCGGCCGCCGGCAAGGAGACGGGGATGAACCCGGTGCTCGGGGCGCGGCCCCAGGGCCCGTTCGGCCTGCCCGGCGGCGACCGGCCGCTGCCGCACCTGCGCGACTTCGTGTGGGTCTTCGGACCGGTGTACGGGCCATGGCTCCAGCGCAGGACGGCGGGGCTGCCGGCCACGGCAGGCCGGACCACGCTGTCCACCTCGGCCGTCGCTGTGCGGCGCACAGGCCCGCCGCACGAGCATGGGGACGTCCGTGACCCTGCAGGACGTCGACGTGGTGCACGAGTCGACGGTCCGGGTCCGTCCGAGTCACCCGCTGGACGCCATGCAGGCCGGATGGCCGCCCGCGTGGCTCCGGTGCGGCCGACTCGCCAGGGGCGGGTGAACCGGGCCGGCGCCCGGGCGCCGTGATGTGCCGGGCCGCGCGGACCACCAGGCTTCGCTTCGACGGTTGGATCGCGGGGATCGGCACGAGGTCCGGCACCCGCCTGGTTCTCGGCCACTGGTTCCGCTCCCCCTTCGGGCCGTTCAGTGACGTGATGCTGGAGGGGGCCGACGGCCGTCGCGTGTTGCTGGCTCCCACCAGGCGGACGGCGGACTTCATCGCCGGCACCTACGCCTTCGACGAGGTCCGCATCGAACCCGTACGCGTCCGCGTCACCGGCCAAGCCTGGAGGGTCACGGCAGATGCGGTGCTGGATCTCCGGTTCACGGTAGGTCGGCGCGGGTCCGTGGGGTCCCTGCTGCGAGCGGTCCCCGGTGTACTGGCCGCTCGGCCCTCCTGGCCGGCGGTGACGGACCCGCTCGCCCGTCTCCTCCTGGGTGTGCGCACCCGGGGGACGGCCGACGGCGGCCGGTACGAGGGGTACGGCGCCCGCGATCTGCATCCGGTCACCGAGGCGACCGCCACTCTCGAGGGACGAGACCTCGGCCCCCTCACCGCGGTGGACCCGCCCGTACGGTTCGGTTTCGGTTCCACCCCCCGGGCACCCTGCCTCGTACGCGTCACGACGACGGTGCGTACACCCCGCACGCACCAGCCTTCGGCGTCCCCGCCTCCACGGGAGTCGCAGAACGAAGGACGCCTCGGATGAACGCCCCGTCACGCTCCGGCACATCTCGGCTCCGCCTGCCCGGCATCATGCGGGACCTGGGCGTCCTCGTACGTCGCTCCAACGTGTCCGCGGGCCGGGCCGCGGAAGGGCCGGCACGGCCGTGCTGCAGGGCAGTCCGGCCCGGCGGCTGTACGAACGCCATGGGTTCACACTCGAGACCGAGGACCAGGTGGACGTGTACATGGTCCGGAAGCCCACCGTGACCGTGCGCGAAGCAGCCCCGCGACGATAGGGCACATCACACGCCCTGGGGCGCTCGCATGCTCAGGTCTCTCGTCTGCCCGGGAGGTCCAGCGCCCAGCCGAGCGGGTGCTGCTCTCCGCCTCCTGCTGACGCGGGCGGCTCTCCGCCGGCCTCGTTGAAAGCATCAAGCGCCGCGACGAGCGCCAACCTCTGCGTGGGCCGGAGGCGTTGGACGATCGCCGCGATCTCGGCCCGGCGCCGGGCGGTGGCCGTCTCGACCGTTCGCCGCCCCTCCTCCGTGAGCTTCAGCATGGTCTCCCGACGATTGGCGGGATTGTGCTGTCGCTCGGCGAGACCGGCCGCGATCAACCGGTCCACCATGCGCATGGCCGTCGACGGCGCCACATGCAGCAGCTCCGCCAGGTCGACCAGCTTCGTGGCCCCACGGCTCGCCAGCACGACCAGCATCCTGAACTGCGGCAGGGTGACCCGCTCTTCGACCTCGGCGAGCGAGCGGGCGGAAACCGCCACCAGCACCCGGGAAGCGGTCAGCACCGCTCGCGTGACCACGTCCACGTCATCGAGGTCCCCGACCGGGGTTTCCATCTCCGCCATACGTCCTTTCTACCTCGCCGAGTCCCCTCGCCCGACCACGCAGGGTCAAGGCAGCCCCGGCGGCTGTCGGAAAGAATCAGAAGATTTGCGCCGTGCCGGTGAATGGGACGCGGCCCCACGGATGGACCCCGCCCCGGTGCCCGTGTTCCGCCACCCGTATCTGCCCCGGCTGGGGCCCGAAGCACGGTCCGGACCTCACTCACCGGCCGACCGAGCCGCCGAAGGACGCGCCGACGAGGGGCACCGGCGGCCGTGCACGACACACGGAAGAGGCCGACCGCCGGCACACCGCTGACCTGGCCGCACTGACCGGCACGCCCGTGCCGGACAGCGTGCGCAGCTCATCGGCACAGCTCGCCGAGCCGGTGTCCGCCCGTGAGAAGCGACCGCGCGGCGATCCGCCGTCCCGCTGCCGCCGTCCCGTCGCCCGGGCCGCCCGCGACCGCATCGCGTGCCGACATCGCCCGCGGACCATGGACCGATGGTCGCGCCGCCGGGACGATCACCGCCGGGACGGGCGGATCCGGCTGCTCAGCAGCGCTGCTCCGGTTGACGCCTGCGACGTGCGGATACCCGGACACTCCGAGCGAGAGGAGGCTCAGCATGAGCACCGGAGATCTTCCAGCCACCTTCGTCGGCACCTTGGGCAGGTCTGCGTGAGCGCGCGGCGGGAGCGAACAGGACACGGGTCCGGCCCCCTGAGCGGCGCTCCGACCCGCCTGCTCGGTGGTCTGCGGTTGTTCGCGCTGTCCGGCCTGCTGCTCGCGGGGGTCGGTGCGGTCGGCAACCTCATCGGGTGGGTTGCCCTGACGACCACGCTGGGTCCGACGGCGTACCTGCTGCTGGCTCATCCGGAAACGGTGACCGCTCGGCTCCGCAGCGCCGTGACCAGCCATGCCGTGGCCATCGCCGTCAGTCTGGCGTGTCTGGCCGCCTTCGGCCTGTGGAGCCACCCCTCCGTCGCCGAGCAGCACCACGACACGGCTCCCCAGATCGGCGCGCAGGCGCTTGCCGTGGGCCTCACGCTCTTCCTGCTCCATGTGCTCGACTCGCACCACGCCCCGGCCGGCGCCACGGCGCTGCTGATCTCCTCGGGCATCACGAGGCCCGGGCCCCCTCTGTACGGGCTGCTGGTCGGCCTCGCGCTCGTGCTGGCCATCGCTCCGCTGCTCACCGCCGCGACCTCCTCCCAGGGTCCGGGCGGAGGTGAGGGCGGCTGACGTACGACTCCTCCAGGCACTCGCCACGGCCACTGGAGTGATGCCGACGACGGTCACGGCAGCCGCTGCCGGCAGAGCTTGCCACAAGCCCGGCGAGGGCGGCATGCGGACCCCAGCACTTTGCCGTGCCGCGCGAGACCTGGCGTGCACGAGGCCGCCGACGTTCTCCCGGTGCTGTTCGACCCGGGGGTGCGCAGTGGCGCGGACATCATCAAGGCGTCGGCGCTGGGTGCCAAGCTGTGGGAATCGGCCGACCGTACTGCTACGGGCCGGCTCTCGGTGGGGTCGACGGCGTCGCGCACGTGCTGCGCTCGCTGCCGGCCGGGGCCGACCTCCTCATGGTGGTCAACGGATGTCCCACCCGCAGGGACCTCGTACCCGAGGCGTTGCGCTTCGG
>NZ_JCAJZW010000054.1:0-47069 GCF_059510455.1 Streptomyces sp. NTD91 | reverse complement strand
CCGGCCGTCGGGCAGGCGGGACCGGGCCATGGCGAGGATCTCGGTGACGCGGAGGCCGAACGTGGCGTCGCAGGCATGCGGGCGGCCCGTGCGGGCGGCGGTCACGAGGGCGTCCACGGCGCGGGAGAGCGCGGGGACCGCCCCTTCGGAGCTGCCCGGCATCAGCGCCACGCCCGCCTCCCCGCGCAGTTCCACATCGGCCCCGGCCGCCGCGGGCGGCGCCGTCAGGCTCAGCGTGAGCGTGCTCGAGGCGCCGGTGGCATGGTCGAGGACCAGGTGCACGGTGTCCGCCGGACCGTGTGCCGCCGCCACGACCTGCCGTACGTCGCCGAGGACCGGCAGCAGCACCGACAGGGCGTGCGGGCCGACGTCCCACAGCGCGCCCTTCTCCCGCCGCCACGGCGAGGCGGCGAACGGGCTGTCGGAGGTGAACACGGCCCCCAGCCACTGCGCACGGGCCGTGAACCAGCCCGCCGTCGAGGCCTGTTCGTCGATCCAGGCGTCCGGCTCCTTCTGGAAGCGCGCCGTGAAGAACACCACCGACGCGACCCCGGCCCGCTCGGCCGCGGCCACGACGGCCCGCCCGTCGGCGACCGACAGCGCCAGCGGCTTGTCCAGCAGCAGATGACGGCCCGCCTCTGCCGCACGCACCGCCAACTCGGCCTGCACGGACGGCGGCAGGGCCACCGCGACGGCGTCCACGTCGGCCAGCAGCGCGTCCGGGTCGTCGTACGCAGCGACCTCGTACTGCTCGGCCAGCGCGTCGGCCGCCGCCGGTCGGCGGCCCCACACTCCCGCGAACTCCACTCCAGGGTGTCCGGTGAGGGCCGGCGCATACGCCGCCCGGGCCCACGGGCCCGTCCCCAGCAGTCCGATACGCATATGGCGTTCCTTTCTCCGAGCCGATCCCCGCACCATCAACAGGCTGCGCCCCGCTCGCCCTCCGCACACCTGCCGTCCGGACCCCCGTCCCCGGCGAGCCATTCGGCGATCGTGGCGGCGATGGGCTGACCTGTGTCCATCTCGACGAACCCGAACTGGCCCGACTGGTTGCACTCCAGGAACCACCAGATCCCGTCGGCGTCCTCCGCGAAGTCGAACGCGCCGTACGCCAGTTCCGCGCCCCTCATGTACCGCCGTACGCCGTCGTCGACGCGCGGCGGCACCTGAGCCGGCAGCCAGGGGGAGCCCGACGGGGCGAACCGGACGTCCACATCGTCCGGGTGGGCGTCCGGATCGACGGGCTTGCGCGCGGCCAGCAGGGTGTCGCCGACGACGGTGAGCCGGATGTCCGCCCGCTTGGCGACGCGGCGCTGCAGCAGCGTCGGGCCGAAGGCGACCGCCGAGAAGTCGGTGTCGGGTGCGACCCGGCTGGTCGGCACCGCGCGCGGCGGCTCCTGCGGATGCGCACCGGACACCGGCTTGACCACGAGGTCCGGGAAGCGCCCCGCGAACTCCCGCGCCGCCTGCGGGAACGTGGTGATGAGCGTGGCCGGCACCGCGAGGCCGCTGCCCTGGGCGAGATGCAGCTGCCAGGGCTTGTGACGGGCGCGGCGGGCCGCGTCGGGATGGTTCATCCAGCGTGCGCCGGTGGTGCGGAGCATGCCGTACAGCGCCTGCGCGGACTCCTCGGTCAGCCAGGCGGACGGCTGGGCGGCGCGCGCGGCCGCGTCCCCGGGCCTGCGCACCCAGACGGAGCGCAGGCCGTTCATGCTCAGCAGGCGCCCGCCGACGGACAGATGTCCACGGCAGGCACCCTGCACGTACTCGACCGACAGCGCCACCCCGTTGGTCAGATCGGCGGGATCGAGCCGGACGACGGGGACCCCGGCCTCCCCGAGCCGGAGGATCACCATGTCCGCGGTCACGTCTTCTTCACTGGTCAGGATGAGCACGGTCATCTCTGTGAGGCCCGCGGTTCAGTCGTCGAAGTGCGTCTTGGAACCGGCGGTCGAGGTCGTGGTCCCCAGTGCTCTGAGGGTCGCGTGGTCGGTGGCGGCGATCCGCCCGTCCGGGAGGACGTTCAACTGCAGTCCGGAGTCGTACGCATACGGAGCGGTGACGTCCAACTGCACAGCGGGGCGCGCGTAGTTGAGCGTGAACGGTTGCATGGTCTCTCCCTGATTAGGCTTTCACGTCCTTATACGAATCGAACGGGTGATTGGTTTCCTCACGCTGAGTAACCGCAGGTCGGGGGTGACCCACGGGTCCCCTGGAGCAACGAGACGGCTGAACGCCGTACCGTTGCTGTGCGGGCGTGCCGGTGCCCGCATGGCACAGGACGCCGAACGACGTCTCCGGCGTTGCGTGGCCGTGGAACCGGCGGCGCGTCAGGCCGCGCGTGACAGTGCGTCCCGCCCGGCCGCCAGGGCCTGTTCCGCGTACCCGCGTCCGAACAGCACGGCGTGGACCAGCAACGGGAACAGCTGGTGCACGCCGACGCGCTCGCGCCAGCCGGGCGCGAGCGGCGCCCGCTCCTCGTACCCGGCGAGGACCCGGTCGAGATGGGGGCAGCCGAAGAGCCGGAGCATCGCCAGGTCGGTCTCCCGGTGGCCGCCGTGCGCGGCCGGGTCGATGAGCCGGACCTCGCCGTCGGCGCCCCACAGCACGTTCCCGTTCCACAGGTCGCCGTGCAGCCGCGCGGGTGGCTCGGCGGGGCCCGCCAGGTCGGACAGCAACGCGCAGACCCGCTCGAACACGGCCGCCTCGCCGGAGCGTAGCGTGCCGCGGTCGACGGCGCCGCGCACATACGGCAGCACCCGCTGCTCGGCGTACCATCCGGGCCAGTCGGAGCCCGGCCGGTTGCGCATGGGGGCGAGGCCGATGAAGGCGTCCGCCGGGCCGCCGGGGGGCGGCGCCCCGAAATCCGAGGCACCCGCGGCATGCAGGGCGGCGAGGGCCTGGCCGAAACGCATCGCCGCCTCGGGATCCGGACGGCCGGTCGGCACGCGCTCCGTCACCATCCAGCGGTCGTCGTGGCCGAGCACCGCGGGCACCTTCACCGCGTCCGCGGCGGCCAGCCAGCGCAGCCCCGCGACCTCCGCGCGTACGGCGCCGGGAGCGTCGCCCCGTTTGACCATCACCGGTGTACCGTCCTCCAGCGTCACCTCGGCCGGCGATCCGGAGGTCGTCCGGGCACCGCTGACCGGGCGCCCGGTGAGCCGGGCCGCCGCCCGTGCCGGATCCTCGCGCTCCTCGTCCCGGTTGACCACGGGCCCAGCGTACGTCCGGCAACGCGCTCCCCCTGCGTGCGACTTCGACCGTTGTCACGACTGATGTGCGTCAGACCCAGAAGGTGACCGTCCGTGCCGAATCCGTACCGCCGGCGTGCGGGCACCGCAGCACCGCGCCGGGGCACAGGGCCCCGCAGGCTGGCGCGCGGCGGAGGATCTCCCTCTGCGACCCCAGTATCCGTGCTGATGGCCGACGTCTTCGAGGTCCAGCCGTACACCTCCCGCTGTGCGGTCGTCCTGGGCGCGGACGGACGGGCGGGTGGCGGGGCGCGGCCAGTGAGCGGGGCCCTTGACGAAGGCTGTCCGGAACCGGAGGGTCCACTGCCCGGGCTCGTGCGGGGGCTGAGGGGCGGGCGAACGCCCGGGTCTGCCCGGAGCGGTCCTGACCGGCCGGTGGCCGCGGCGGTGCCCGGGGTGCCGCCGGGCCGAGGCCGGTCAGTGGTCGACCGGGTGGGCGGTGCGGGTCAGCCCGACCGGATTGCCCGTCGGCAGCAGACCCGAGGCTTCGACCCCGCGGGCCAGCGGGTCCAGCAGCTCGGCCAGGCGGGCGGTCGGTTCGGCGCCGAGCGCGGTCCACGGCCCTTCGGCCGCCGCGTCCGTCAGTGTCTCCACCTCTGCCCGCACGGCCGCGCCGGCCGGGGTGAGCGACCCGTCGCCCGCGAGCAGGCCCCGTTCGCGCAGCCGGGTTCCGGCCGCGTCCCAGTCCGCCTGCTCCCACTTGCGGGTCTCCCGCAGGAACGCCCCGTCGGACTCGCCGGCCGCCGCCTTGAGGACCATGGCCTCGACCGGGCCGAGCCCTTGGGCCACCAGCACCGCGACATGCGAGTCGCCCCGGTGCTCGCGCAGGGTGGTGAGGCCCTGCCACAGCCGTGCCGTGGGGCGGGCGGGGCGCTCCAGTGCCTGGTTCGCGGCGGCCAGCACCCGGCCCGTGGTGTCCGCCGCCGCGGCCGCCGCCCAGGCGAGGTCGGCTGCCTCGACGAAGTCGGCCGAGCCGACGGTGTCCGGCCCGAAGAGGGCGGTCATCGCCGCGTCCAGGGCGTCCACGCGGGCGGCCAGCACCTCGGCCGGAGTCGCGTAGGCCCAGGCGTCCGGCAGGGCGCGGGTCACCCGGGCGGGGTGGAAGACGTAGAAACAACTCGTCACGACGGACGGATGCGCCGCGCCGAGTGGTGCGGCGCGCAGGGCGAAGTAGCCCATCCAGTAGCCGCGCATTCCGAGCGCGTCCGTCGCCCGGCGCACCTCCGGGGCGAAATAGAGCAGATCGTGCACCGGCTCGTACCGCTCCCACAGGGCCCGCGCCATCGCGTCCGCCACCGCTGCCTCCCGCCATGTCGACCTGACGTCCTGTCGGCACCAGCCTGCGTTATGACGGCGGTCATAACAAGAGGGGGAAGGGCCCGGGCTGCCGAACTCGACGGGATGTCCCCCCGGCAGGGGGGTGCGGGGCCGGGTACCGCCCATGCGTCGCGCACCGGCGGCCGGGACCACCACCGTGGCGAGCGGGCGACGGTCGGCTGTCACGGACACCTCGCCCGCCTTCCGCGTAGGAAGCGGCCCGTGCGACAGGGAGGGACCAGTCGTGCCGGGCCCGGAGGCCGGCGGCCCTCTTGCGGGACCGCGAAGAACGCGACGGCGGAGCGGCGCGTCGCGCCGGACGACTCCCCCGTACGAGGGCCACGGAGCGCGAACACTGGGTCAGACGGGTGGCGGGGCGACACGGCTGGGCGGCCCGGATGGTGGGAGCCCGCGGTCTCGCTGACGGTGGTTCATGTCGAGGCCGGGTTCATTCAGCTGATGAGGTATCCGCTGCCCGGTCACGGCGGAAGGACATCGCTATGCGTTCTGCCCGCATGCTTCTGGCCACGGCGGCCGCCGCCGCCGCTCTGACCTTCGCTGCGCCCAGTGCCGCCTTCGCCGTTTCCGCGGGTGATGACGGCGGCCGCGACGACTCCTCCTACAGCCAGGACCACGACCAGGGTTCCGGCGACGACCACGGCCGTTCCGATGACGGGGGTCGCGGACACGACTCGGGCCGCGACCAGGACGACGAGCAGGGAAACGACCACGGCAAGGGCCGCGGACACGAAGAGCCTCGCGGCGGAATCCACACGGGTGGCGGAGCGCTCTCCGCGGTGCGTGGCGACGGCCGGGGTGACGACCGGGGCGACGAGGACGACCACGGCCGCGGCGAGGACCAGGGCCGGGACGGCGACCACGGCGGCGGGGACGAGGACGGCGGCCGTGGCGGCGACCAGGGTCGGGGACACGACACGCCCCGCGGTGGTATGCACACCGGTGGCGGGGCCCTCGCCGCGCTGCACGGTGGCGACTGGGGCTCCGGCTCGGGCCGCGACGACGGTGGCGACGACAACTACCAGGACGGCGGCCAGGACGGCGGTCACGACGGAGGCCGGGACGGTGGCCGGGACGACGACGAGCGCGGCGACCGCCAGGAGCCGCACGGCGGTATGCACACCGGTGGCGGCGCGCTCGCCGATCCGGGTGTCACCGCGGGCGGCCTGGCCGTGCTGGCCCTGGGCGCCGGCGGCATGTACCTGCTGCGTCGGCGCAAGGCCGACCAGTCGGCGTCCTGACCGGCGCGAACCGTCCGGAGGCAGCGGCAACCGCCGGCAGTCCCACCGGGTCGGCGGCCCGTGCCGCACTCCCCACGTCCCTCCGGCGCAAGTCCCACTGAACGTGCTCTTCCCGTGCGCCGGGCCGTGTTCCGGGCGCCCCGTGTCCTGATCCCCGTGCTGCCGTGTCCGAATGAGGTGATGTCCGATGGCAGCAGATCCCTCCTCCCCGCCCCCCGCGCAGCCGCAGGCGGACGGGGGGAGTTCCGGCCATGGCGGGCGGCTGGCGCTGTGGGGCGTGGCGATCGTCGTTCTCACCGCCAGTGTGTTCGGCGGCCACCACACCTCGGACGGCCCCCCGCACAGATCCCGCGCCGCGGGCCTCAGCGCCCCCCAGGCCGACCCGGGGCTGGCCGCCCCGGAGCAGACCGGCCGGGAACAGGCCGATCCACGGCAGACCGACCCGGAGCAGGGCGGCACATGGCAGACCGACCCCGAGCCGACCGTCCCGGAGCAGGCCCGCACGGAGCTGCCCCGGTCCGCGCCGACCCGGCTGGTCATCCCGAAGATCTCCGTGAACGCCCCCTTCACCACCCTGACCCTCGACTCCGCGGGCCGACTGCAGCCGCCGCCGGCCGGCAACACCAACCTCGTCGGCTGGTACTCCAAGGGCGTCTCGCCCGGAGAGAAGGGCACCGCGATCATCGCCGGGCACGTCGACACGAAGACCTCCGCGGCCGTCTTCGCCAACCTGGACGAGTTGCGGCGCGGCGACCGCTTCACCGTGGAGCGCGCCGACGGACGCGACGCCGACTTCGTCGTGGACGACGCCGAGACCTTCGCCAAGAAGGACTTCCCCAGCAAGCGCGTCTACGGCGACGCCCGGCGTCCCGAGGCCAGGCTGATCACCTGCGCGGGACCGTACGACCACACGGCGAAGGACTACACGGAGAACCTCGTGGTCTTCGCCCACCTGGTGTGAGCCGGTCCGTGCGGGTCAGACGGCGCCGTCCGCGAGGGCGCCGCCCGGACCGAACGCCAGCGCCGCGAACCGCTCGCCCATGCGGCGGTGCGCGGCGGCGTCGGGGTGCAGGCCGTCGGGCAGCGGCAGCTCGTCGAAGTCGGCCTCGCCGTACAGCTCACGGCCGTCGAGATAGTGCAGGTGCGGGTCCTCGGGCGAGCGCTCGCGCACGATCCGGTCCAGCTCCTCGCGGATGACCGCCAGGGTGAGTTTCCCGCTCGCCCGCTCCGCCGGATCCCCGGCGGCCACGAACCGCAGCCGCCCCTCGGCCACGGCGGAGAAGTCCGGGAGGCTGGGGCCCGGCGTGTCCTCATGGACGGGGCACAGGATCGGCGACACGACGAGCAGCGGCGTGTCGGGGTGTCCGTCGCGGACGGTGTCGAGGAAGCCGTGGACGGCGGGGCCGAACGCGCGCAGCCGCATCAGATCGGCGTTGACCACGTTGATGCCGAGCTTGAGGCTGATCAGGTCGGCCGGGGTGTCGCGCAGGGTGCGCGCGGTGAACGGGTCGAGCATGGCGCTGCCCCCCAGCCCCAGATTGATGAGTTCCACCCCGCCGAGGGACGCGGCGAGCGCCGGCCAGGTGGTGGTGGGGCTCGCCGCGTCCGAGCCGTGGCTGATGGAACTGCCGTGGTGCAGCCAGACCTTGCGCCCCTGGTCCGGCACCGCTTCGACGGGCGCGTCGGCGCGCAGCGCGACCAGCTCGGTCCTCTCGTCGTGCGGCAGCCAGATCTCCACGACCTTGAGGGTGCCGGGCAGCCCGGAGAAGCGCACGGTCCCGGCCTCGCCCGGTCGGCGTTCTGTGGTGCCGGTCGTCATGTCGATGGTGAGCGTGTTGCCGCCGGCGACGCTGCCGCTGCCGGCCGGCTCTCCGTCGACGAGCAGGTCGTACACCCCGTCCGGGCGGGGCGGTGCCCCGGAGTAGACGCGCTTGGTCGGCAGGGTGTCCAACTCGATCGTGGTGGCGCGGGTGTGCAGTACCAGCCGTACGCCCGAGGGCTGGGACTCCGCCATGGCCAGCTGCGGATCGGCGCACTGGGCGCGGGCGCGGGCCGGCAGCCGGTGCGGCAGCAGTCCGTGGGCGGTGCGTTCCAGATCGAGGGCGCCGCGCAGGAGTTCGGGGGTGAGCGGGATGGTGTGCATGGTGTGAGCCTGCTCTGTCGGGATCAGGGGCTGGGCCAGTTGCGCAGCAGGGAGTCGAGGGCGTCCAGGATCCGGGTCCAGGACTCCTGGGAGTCGGGGGCGCTGTGACTGAATCCGCCGGCCGATTCCAGGCTGACGTAGCCGTGGAAGACGCTGCCGAGGAGCCGGACGGCGTGCGTCTGGTCGGGTTCGGGCAGGTCGTAGCCGCGCAGGATCGCCCGGGTCAGCTGGGCGTGCCGGGGGCCGGCGCTCGCGGCGGCCGTCTCGGGGTCCAGCGGAAACCGGGCCGCCGCGTACCGGCCGGGGTGTCGGCGGGCGTAGTCGCGGTACACGTCGGCGAAGGCGGCGAGGGCGTCCTTGCCGGCCCGGCCGGCGAGCGCGTCGGCGGCGTGGCCAGCCATCTCCTCCAGCGCCAGCAGCGCGATCCGGGTCTTGAGGTCCTGGGAGTTCTTCAGGTGCGAGTACAGACTCGCGACCTTGACGTCGAACCGCCGGGCCAGCGCCGAGACGGTCACCTGGTCGAAGCCGACCTGGTCGGCGAGTTCCGCGCCCGCATGCACGAGGCGCTCGGTGGTCAGTCCCGCGCGCACCATCACGTAGTCCTCCTTTGCCATAGGCGAGTATGAGCCTGCCTAAAGTATTTAGGCAAACAGGGGATCGGCGAAGGAAGGCGCTGCCGCCTGCTGACGGAAGGGTCGGCCCCCCGTCGACTCGCGGATCACCAGGGAGAACGGGCCGACGAACTCCTCCCGGTCCGCCGGCGGCCCCGCGCTGCCCAGCCGGACGAGCAGGACGACGGCCCGCTCGGTCGTCAGGTCGTGATCCGGATCCGCCGTGGGACGAGGAACGCGCTCTCGTCGCGTGGCCGATACCGGTCACCTCGGCCTGCTCCGGCATCCGGACTTCCGCGTCGCCCCGGCCGCGCAGGACGCCCCTCGCGACCGTGTCCGTCAATGGGTTCGCGGCCCGCGGGGACCACCTCGGCGGTCCTGCGACTTGTGTCCGGGGCCGTGCGGTGCGACGCTTCGCTGCGCCGGTCGCCATCAGGGCCGGCGGGGGCTGTGAGCAGTGGCTTCACGGGAGATGCGGACGGATCTCCCCGGGGCGGGAACGGGGAGTCGGGCGATGGAGCTGGAGCTGCGCCATCTGCGGGTGGTGTGCGCGATCGCCGATGCCGGCAGTGTGGGGCGCGCCGCGGCCCAGCTCGGCTACTCGCAGCCCGCAGTCAGCACCCAGCTGCGGCGCATCGAGCGCCACCTCGGTGAGCCGCTGTTCGAACGCGGCACGAGCGGTGTGCGGCCGACCCGCTACGGCGCCGAGGTCGTAGCCCGGGCCCGCGACGTGCTGGCCCGCGCCGACGCCATCGGCCACCGCCCTGCCGGTGCGCGCGGCCGCCGTACCCTGCGCGTGGCGGCCACCAACTCGCCCATGCTGTCCGGCACCGTCGCCCGGGTCCGTACCCGCCTGCCGGAGCTGTCCCTCTCGGTCACCAGCGTCTACGCCTCCTCGCGGATCGTCGAGCGACTGGAGGAGGGCGCGGTGGACGTCGCCATCGCCGCCGACTACCCCGGCATGGAACTGCGCCACTCGGGCACGGTCAGGCACCGCGGGATCGTCACCGAGCCGACGTTCGTCGCCCTGCCCGCCCGGCACCGGCTGCGGCAGTGCGCGCAGGTGCAGCTCGCCGATCTGGCCGAGGACGCCTGGTTCGTGACCCCGGACGACGGTGCCGGCTGGCCCGGGGTGTTCTACGAGGCCTGTGCGGCGGCCGGGTTCACACCGGTCGCCGTGCACGAGTTCCTGGGCGACCAGACCCAGCTGCAGAGCATGATCGCCGGCGGGCTCGGGGTGTCCCTGGTGCAGCCGACGCTGCGGCCGATCCCGCACGTCGTGGTCAAGCCGCTGGTCGGCTCCCCGCTGTGGTGCCGTTATGTGCTGGCCTGGCGGCCCGACACCGTCGCCGACGAGGTCGTGGACGCACTGTGCCAGTCCGCGACCGCCGCCTACCGCGACCTCGTGGCGCAGGCGCCCCACCTGCGTGCCTGGGCCTCGCGTACCTGGAGTGTCACCGGGGCGTAGGACCCGCACGTCGAAGCCGGAGCCGGGATGTTATGAGCCGTCGGTGTCATGTGCTATGTCACACGGCATTGTTGGGGCGGGCTGCCGCTGACACAGTGCCTCACACGCCTCAACCCCCCACCGAGGCGCATCCCTTCATGGAGGAGTCCAGATGCGCTATCGCTTCGCGCCGCCCGGACGCGTGCCCGGCCGCGACCGCCCGCGTGCGGCCGCACGCATGGCCGTCGCCGCAGTCGTCGGCGTCACCGTCGCCGGCCTGTTGTCCACACCGGCGCCGGCGGCGTCCCGGCGACCGCCGCACCCCGCCGGTGCACGCGCCGCGTCCCTGCGACACTGGCCCGTACCGTCTCCGGCCGGCGCCACCACCCCCGTGACCGAGCGTCCCGCGGGTCGGACCAGGCGGCTCAGCCCCGCCCAACTCCCGCCGCTGCAACCGCTGTCGGTCCACCCGACGGCACGGCAGGCCAAGGCGGCCTCCTGCACTCCCGCCGACTTCGGCAGCCGTACCGGGTCCGCGCTCGTGTCCTTCGTGAAGGCCTCGTCCACGGACTGCGTCAACACCCTCTTCCCGGTGACCGGCAAGGACGCGCACGACGTCTTCCGCCAGGCCCAGATGCTCACCGTGGCGGCCGCGTACACCCGGACGGCCCGGCGGTACCGCGGCGACGACGCCGACGGCCTCGAACAACTGGTTCTCTTCCTGCGGGCCGGCTACTACGCGCAGTTCAACCACCCCGGGGACGTCGGCGCCTACACCACGCGCCTCACCAGGGCCGTCACGGCCGGCCTGGACGCCTTCTTCGCCCGCTCCCACTCGCGTGACGTGACGGCGGCGAACGGCGACATTCTCGGCGAGACCGTCGTCCTCACCGACAGCGCCGGCCGGCAGGGCCGCTATCTGCCGGTCTACCGGCGGCTGCTGGACGACTACGACAGCTCCTACGACTCCGTCGACAGCATGGTCAGGGCCGTCAACGACGTCTACACACCGCTGTGGCGCGGCAACTGGAACCCCGAGTACGTCAAGGCGGTGGAGGCCGACCCGCGCATCATCGGCACCCTCTACGACTTCGCCCTCGTCAACACCGGCCTCCTCGGCACCGACCGTGCCGTCCTGGACTCCAACGCCGGGATGAATCTCGCCCGTTACGTCGAGCACCCCGAACTGCGAGACATCGTCCAGCCGTTGGTCAGGAGCCTGCTGGGCGCGACCGCGATGACCGGCCCGACGGCCGGACTCTGGGTGGCCGTGGCCACGCAGGCGAACGCCTACGACGCCGCCGACTGCGCCTACTACGACGTCTGTGACCTGCCGGTCAAGCTGGCCAAGGCCGTCCTGCCGGTCACCCGGCACTGCGACGCGAACGTCACCGTCCTCGCCCAGTCGCTGAGCGCCGCCGACCTGGACGCCGCCTGCGCCGGCGTGCTGCGCCAGAGCGCCTACTTCCGGGGTCTGGTCAGGGCCGACGGTGCGATACCGGGCCAGTACGTGTCCACCATCCAGCTGGTGGTGTTCAGCAGCCGTGCCGACTACCAGACCTACGCCGGCCCGATCTACGGCATCGACACCGACAACGGCGGCATGACCCTGGACGGCGATCCCGCCGACCCGGCCAACCACGTCACGTCGATCATGTACCAGAAGCCGTACGACGACGGGTTCCCGGCCCGGATATGGAACCTCAACCACGAGTACACGCACTTCCTCGACGGCCGGGACGACATGAAGGGCGACTTCGCCCAGGAGATCAGCGTGCCGGACGTGTGGTGGATCGAGGGAGTCGCCGAGTACGTCTCCTACAGCTACCGCGGCCTCGCCGACGACCAGGCGGTCCAGGAGGCCGCCAAGCACACGTATCGCCTGAGCACTCTCTTCGAGAGCACCTACGACAACAGCGACGTGGTGCGCACCTACCCGTGGGGCTACCTCGCCGTGCGCTACATGGTGGAGAAGCACCCCGACGACGTCCAGGCGATGCTGGCACACTTCCGGGTCGGCGACTACGCCGGCGGATACGCCGTCTACCACGACGGTATCGGCACCCGCTACGACGCCGACTTCGACCGGTGGCTCACCGCGTGCGCCGCGGGCGCCTGCGCCACCCCCGTCAGGGCCTGACACCGACGACGCACCAGCAGGACGGCCGCCGGCCGGAAAACCGGTCGGCGGCCGTACGCCTGGAGACGAGCGGGATCAGACCGCCGTCGCCGGGAAGGTCGGGTACTCCACGCCCGACACGTGCTGCACGACCCGGACCACCTGGCAGGAGTAGCCGAACTCGTTGTCGTACCAGAGGTAGAGGATCGCGTTGTCGCCGTCGACCTTGAGCGCCCCGGCGTCCACGATCGAGGCGTGGCGCGAGCCGATGAAGTCGCTGGAGACCGCGTCGGGCGCCGTGATGAAGTCGATCTGGCGCTTGAGCGGCGAGGTCAGCGACACCTCACGCAGGTGGTCGTGGACCTCCTCACGGGTGGTCTCGCGGGCCAGCTGCAGGTTGAGAATCGCGATGGAGACGTCCGGCACGGGGACGCGGATCGAGCTGCCGCTGATCTTCGCCTTCAGGTCCGGCAGCGCCTTGGCGACGGCGGAGGCGGCACCGGTCTCGGTGATCACCATGTTGAGCGGCGCGGAGCGGCCGCGGCGCTCGGACTTGTGGTAATTGTCCAGCAGGTTCTGGTCGTTGGTGAACGAGTGGACGGTCTCCACATGGCCGCGCAGCACCCCGTACTCGTCGTCCATCGCCTTCAGCGGCGGCACGATCGCGTTGGTGGTGCAGGAGGCGCAGGACAGGATCTGCTCGTCCGGCTTGATGGTGTCGTGGTTGACGCCGTGCACGATGTTGGGGACGTCGCCCTTGCCCGGCGCGGTCAGCACGACCTTCTCGACGCCGGGGCGCAGGTGCTTGGACAGGCCCTCGCGGTCGCGCCACTTGCCGGTGTTGTCGATGAGGATGGCGTCCCGGATGCCGTACTCGGTGTAGTCCACGTGCGACGGGTCGTCGGCGTAGATCACCTTGATGGCGTTGCCGTTGGCCACGATCGTGCTGCTGTCCTCGTCGACCGTGATGGTGCCCTGGAACTGGCCGTGGATGGAGTCGCGGCGCAGCAGCGAGGCACGCTTGACGATGTCCTGGGCGCCGCCGCCGCGCACCACGATGGCGCGCAGCCGAAGACCGTTGCCGGAGCCGGCCTTCTCGATCAGCAGACGGGCGACCAGCCGGCCGATGCGGCCGAAGCCGTACAGCACGACGTCGCGCGGCTCACGGCGCTCGATCTTGTTGGCGCCGGTGGCACCGGCGACCGCCTCGGCGGTGAACTCGGCCACGCTCAGGCCGCGGCCGTCGGCCTTGTACGTGGTGGCCAGCATGCCGAGGTCGATCTGGGAGGGCCCGAGGTCGAGGGCCGTCAGGGCCTCGAGGAACGGCATGGTCTCCGTGACCGACAGTTCCGCGCCGTCGATCTGCCGGGCGAAGCGGTGCGTCTTGAGGATGCTGACCACCGACTTGTTCACCAGGGAGCGGCTGTGCAGCAGGACGGTCACGTCCCGCTCGCGGTGCAGCTTCCCGATGAGCGGGATCATCGACTCCGCGATCTCCTCGCGGATCTTCCAGTTGGTGAACGAGTCGTCGTTGACAGTCACGGATCCATCTTTCGAGCTAGGGAGCGCTCATATGGTAACCGCACCTCTCAACTGCTCCGTCCGGGGGCGGCGGAGTAAGGGATATGCACCCATTCCTTGACTCATTCCTGAATCAGGGTGGAAGTCCGTAAGAAACCCCGGTCCCGGATTGCACGTCTTACCTGGCGTGCCCAAGGTCAACAGAGTGAGCACCTCCTCAGTACCGCGGCCCGAAGCGGCTGCCCCGTCCCGGCCCCTCCGTCCCACGACCCTGTCATGGATCGCCCGGCGCGGGCTCCCCGAGGGGGCGCTCCCGGCGATCGTCCTGTTCGCGGCCGTCCGGCTCGCCGGTGTCCTCGTGGTGATCGTCACGAACGCCGTCAGGGGGCACCCGCTCGTCAAGAGCTTCGCCCACTCCTGGGACTCCCGCTGGTACCTGCACATCGCCGCCCAGGGCTACGGCCACAAGATCTGGATCACCCCGCAGGGCGCCGTCCAGAGCGACTGGGCCTTCTTCCCGCTGTACCCGGGCCTGATCAGGGCGCTGACCACCGTGCTGCCGCTCAGCCCGGGGCAGGCCGCGCTGCTGATCTCCTGGGCCGCCGCGGGCGCGGCGGCGTGCGGCGTGTACGTCGTCGGCCACTTTCTCTACGGACGCGGGGTCGCCACCGCGCTGGTCGCCCTGTGGGCCGCCCTTCCGCACTCCGTCGAACTGACCATCGCCTACACCGAGTCCCTGTTCGCCGCCCTCGCCGTCTGGTCCCTGTACTGCGTGCTCAGGGGCCGCTGGCTGTGGGCCGGTGTCCTCGCGGCGCTCGCCGGCCTGTCCCGGCCGAGCGGCTTCGCGGTCGCGGGGGCGGTGTCCCTCGCCGCCGCCTACGAGGTGCTGCGGCAGCGTGGCCGGGCCCCGGCGGGCCTGTGGGCCGGTGCCGTGATCGCCCCGCTGGGCTGGCTCGCCTACGTGCTGTGGGTGGGCAGCCAGATCGGAGACCTGTTCGGCGGCTACTTCAAGGTGCAGAGCGCCTGGGACTCCCGCTTCGACTTCGGTGTCGGCGCGGCGCGGTTCGTGAAGGCCCTGCTGCTGCACGGGGGCGGCGTCGTCTACCCGATGGCCCTGGTGATCGTCGCGGCGGGCGTGCTGCTGTTCGTGTTGCTGTGCCTGGAACGGGCACCGCTCGTCCTGGTGATCTTCGCCGGGATCCTCGTCCTGCTCGTGGTCGGCGGCTCCGGCTCGTTCTCCTCCAAGCCGCGCTTCCTGCTGCCCGCCTTCCCGCTGCTCATCCCCATGGCCCGGGCGCTGGCCCGCACCTGGCGGGTCCGGCCGGCCCACGCCGTGGTCGTCTACGGCGGCCTCACCCTGGTGTCCCTGCTCTTCGGCGCTTACGTGACGGTGGTGGCCTACTCCCCGCTGTGAGCCGGCACCGGTGCGTCACGCGGGCTGCGGCCGCGTCGCTGTGCGAACGCCGCGAATCGGGGTAGGCGGGGGACGCCCGAGGAAAGGATCGCCATGACGACGTACGTGATCAGCGTCCCCGGTACCTTCATCGCGGACATCGGGACGGAAACCCGTGCCCGCCTGGCCGGCGCGCTCGGCCCGGCGGACCCGCACGGGACCCGGATGGGCAACGCCCAGGGCCTGGACGTGCTCAGTGTCAACGAGGACAACACCTTCACGCTCCGCCTCACCGTCGAGGCGGACACCGGCCGGCACGCGGAGGAGGAGGCCCGCAGGGTCGCCGGCTCCGCCCTGCGGGACGCGGGACTGGACGAGCGCAGCGCCGCGCTCGGCCCCGCCGTGATCACCGGGATCGACTCCGAGGTGCGCTGACCGGGCGTCGTATCACGGCCGAGGTACGGCGAAATGGTGGGAAATAGGTAAAATTTAGGCGTTTGCCGAAATGTCAGGCGGCCGTCGTCGAAGGCCACCCCTTCGCCGGAAGTGATCCATGCTCCGCAAGCGCTCCACGGACGAAGGCGATGAGCTGCTGGCCAGGCTCGGCTCGCTCACCGCCCAGGCACGGGAGCGTGCGGAACTGCAGCGCAGCAAGGTGGAGCTGGCCATCGCCCTCCAGCGCGGCATGCTGCCCCGTGACCTGCCCACGGCACCCAACCTGCATCTCGCCGTCCGCTACACACCGGCCAACCTCGGTCTCAACGTGGGGGGCGACTGGTACGACGCGTTCACCCTGCCCGACGGGCGGATCGGGCTGGCCATCGGCGACGTCCAGGGGCACAACATCGAGGCCGCCGCGTTCATGGGCCAGGTGCGGGCCGGCCTGCGCGCGCTCGCCTCCGTGACCGGCGAGCCCGGCGAAGTGCTGTCGCGCACCAACGACCTGCTGCTGTCCTTGGGCACCGACCTGTTCGCCACCTGCATCTTCATGCGCCTCGACCCGGCCACCGGAGTGCTGGAGAGCGCCCGGGCCGGCCACATCCCGTTCGTCTGGGCCACGGCGGACGGCAAGGCCGGCGTCGCCGCCGACGAGGGCGGCCCGCCGCTCGGCATCGACAAGCACATGCAGTTCCCGGTGAGCAGGCACCGGCTCACCACGGGCGGCGTCTTCGTCCTGCTCACCGACGGCGTGGTGGAGGGCCCCTCACTGAACATGGAGGACGGCCTGGAGCACGTGGCGAACCTCGCCGGCATCGCCGTCGTCGCAGGCCTGGAGGCCGCGGCGCTCGCCGCCGCCGTGATCAAGGGAGCCGAGAGCGTCGGCCACGACGACGACGCGGCCGTCCTGGTCGTGGGTCTTGACGCCCCCGCAGACGCCGTGTGACGGGCCCGTCCGTCCGGGCCCCGCGCGGGCGGCCGGGTCTGCCCGGGCCGTAGGCGGGGAAGGTGCGTCGACGAGCCACAGGGCCGGTCCGTGCCGGCTCTCGCCTCGCCGAGCCCGGGACTTCGGTGTGAGATGGCTGCTGTGGTGGGTAGGGACGATGTGCGCCGGCCGGGCGGCTCCGCCGTCGAGGTACTCGCTGTCGCGGCCTGCTACTACGGCTCGGCCCGGCTGGGACTCCTGCGCGAACTCTCCGTCGAGGGCGCGGTCGTCAGTCCCATCTGGCCGCCGACGGGCGTCGCCGTCGCCGCCCTGCTGATCCTCGGTCTGCGCTGCTGGCCGGGCATCACCATCGGCGGCTTCTTCACCGTGCTGACCATCAGCACCCCCGGCATCGACGTGTTCGGCACCCTGGCCGGTCAGACCCTGGCACCCGTGTGCGCGGTGCTCCTGCTGCGCAGGGTCCGCTTCCGCACCGATCTCGCACGGCTGCGGGACGGCGTCGCCCTGGTGTTCCTGGGCGCCCTGGCCGCCATGCTGATCAGCGCCACCACCGGCGTCGGCCTCCTCGTCCTCATGGACAAGCTGGACGCGGACAGATTCTGGCCCGTCTGGCTGGCCTGGTGGGTGGGCGACGCCATGGGCGTCCTGATCGTCACCCCCCTGCTGTTGTTGCTGCACAATGCGCGCTGGCCGCCCTCCCTGGCCCGCTGGAAGGAGGCGACCGCACTGACCGTCGTCACCTGCGCGATCGTCCCGGTGGCCGTCTACAGCTCGATCAGCGTGCTCTTCCTCGTCTACCCACTGATCATCTGGGCCGCCCTGCGTTTCCAGCTCGTCGGCAGTGCGCTGTGCGCGCTGGTGACGTCCGTGCTGGCGACGATCGCGGCCACGGACGGTGTCGGGGCCTTCGTCGGCCTGAGCCGGATCGAGGTGATGGCGAAGCTCCAGGCGTTCAACGGCGCGATGGCCCTGACCGCGCTCCTGCTGTCCGCCCTGATCACCGAGCAGCGCAACACCCGGCGCTCGGTGGAGAAGGCGTGCCAGGAACTGGTCGAGGTCCTGGAACACCTCACCGCGGGCGAGGCCCCACCGCCGCCCCGCGCCCGGCCGGACACCGGGCACCCCGAGGGCACCGACGGCGGGGCGGGCGCGCCCTCACCCAGCAGGCCCCCGTAACCGGTCCGTGTCATCGGCCGGACCGGTTCACCGGCCCCTCGTCGCCGCCCGGCTCCACGGCTCCCGTGCGGGACCCGATGTCCTGTGGCGTGGGCGTCGGCGGGTGCGCGGCGCCGGTGGCACACGGCTGACCACCCCTGGTGGCGCCGTAACCGCCCGGGATGCCCGGCGGCATGTCCGCGGCGGCCTGCGCCTCGCTCACACGGCGCCGCGCCCGGACCCCCGCCCGGCGCTCCGGGTACGGGTGGTCGAACGGCTCGGCGAAGGCACGCTCGCGGTCGCTCTCGCGCTTCCGGCGTGCGGCCTCCTCGGCGGCCGGCGTGCCCTTGCCCTGCCGTTCGTGCTCCCGGCCCTGCGTTCGGCCGCTGTCGTGCATACGGTCCCTGTCCTTCATGCGGCGCCGGGTACCCGAGCCCTGCCCGCCGTCACCCCGCTCCCGGCGTGTCGGTCGGCCGTTCCGGGGCACCGGGAGACGATGAGGGGAAGACCGGACGGGTACGGGCGGGACCGGAGGAGCAGACGCGGCATGGAACAGCGGACGGCGGGCGCGGCGGACCGGCGGACCGGGGCGGACCGGCCCCGCGCCCCCCGCGAAGAACGGCCCGGCGGCACGGCCGCAGGAGCGCCGGAGCACGTCGTACGGCCACCCGCGGAGGAGGGACGGCCCTCGGACCCTGGCATACCCACGCCCGACGACACGTCCGTGGAAGCCTCGCACCACGGCGTACGACCGCCGCGCCCCGGCGCGTCCGCGCCCGCCGGCACCGACGCCCGCCGCCGTATTCCGCGCACCGACCGCCTGCTTTGCGACCCCCGGCTGTCCGCGGCGGTGGAGCGGCTCGGCGCCGGTGTGGTGAAGGCCGCCGTGCGCGAGGCGCAGGAGCGGGCCCGGGAGGGCGGCATCCGGCCCGAGCAGGTGCCGGAGACGGCCGTCGCGCTGCTGCCCGGTACCGCGAGCGGACTGCGGCCGGTGATCAACGCCACCGGGGTGCTGCTGCACACCAACCTCGGCCGGGCCCCGCTGTCGGCCGCCGCCCGGAAGGCCGTCCAGGAGGCCGCCGGGCCCACGGATGTCGAACTGGACCTGGAGACCGGGGTGCGCGCCCGCCGTGGCCGCTCCGCCCTCGCCGCCCTGACCGAGCGTGTCCCGTCGGCAGGGGCCGCGCACGTCGTCAACAACGGCGCCGCCGCCCTCGTGCTCGCCGCCACCGCGCTCGCGGCCGGCCGCGAGATCGTCGTCAGCCGGGGCGAGATGGTGGAGATCGGCGACGGTTTCCGCCTGCCCGACCTGCTCGTCTCGACCGGCGCCCGGCTGCGCGAGGTCGGTACGACCAACCGCACCACCGCCGCCGACTACGCCGCCGTGATCGGCCCGGACACCGGGTTCGTGCTCAAGGTGCATCCGTCCAACTTCCGTATCACCGGCTTCACCCGCTCCGCCGAGACCGCCGAACTCAGCGGTCTCGGCGCGCCCGTCGTCGTCGACATCGGCTCCGGGCTGCTCGCCCCGCACCCGGCGCTGCCCGAGGAACCCGACGCCGAGACCCAGCTGCTGGCCGGTGCCTCGCTCGTCACCGCGAGCGGAGACAAGCTCCTCGGCGGCCCCCAGTGCGGTCTGCTGCTCGGCGACCGGGAACTGGTGCGTTCCCTCGCCCGGCACCCGCTGGCCCGGGCCCTGCGCGTCGACAAGCTGACGCTGGCCGCCCTGGAGGCCACCCTCACCGGGCCGCCCACCCCGACCGCCCGCGCTCTCGCCGCCGACCCGGCCCGCCTGCACGCCCGCGCCGACCGGGTCGCCGGCACGCTCGCCGCCGACGGCATCGACGTACGGGCCGTCGACTCCTGCGCCACGGTGGGCGGCGGAGGTGCCCCCGGCGTCGTGCTGCCCAGTGCGGCGCTCTCGCTGCCCGAGGCCTACGCGGCCGCGCTGCGCACCGGCCCGGTCCCCGTGGTGGGACGGCTGGAGGCGGGCCGTTGCCTGCTGGACCTGCGCACGGTGCCCGAGCGCGACGACGAACGGCTGGCCGATGCCGTGCGCTCCGCCCGGCCGGCCGGGGAAGGAGGGCCATGATGCGGGTGCTCGCCACCGCCGGCCACGTCGACCACGGCAAGTCCGCTCTGGTCCGGGCCCTCACCGGCATGGAACCCGACCGGTACGAGGAGGAACGCCGCCGTGGGCTCACTCTCGACCTGGGCTTCGTGTGGACACGGCTCGGCCCGGACGGGGACCACCTCGCCTTCGTCGACGTGCCGGGACACGAACGCTTCGTGCCCACCATGCTGGCCGGCGTCGGACCCGTGCCCGCAGTGCTGTTCGTGGTCGCCGCCGACCAGGGCTGGCAGCCCCAGTCCGAGGAGCACCTGGCCGTCCTCGACGCGCTCGGCGTCCGGCACGCCGTCCTCGCGGTGACCCGCAGCGACCTCGCCGACCCCGACCCCGTCCGCGTCGACGCCGTCGAGCGGCTGGCCCGCACCAGTCTCGGCAAGGCGCCCGCGGTCGCCGTGAGCGCGGTCACCGGTGCGGGACTCGACGAGCTGCGCGAAGAACTGGCGCGTCTGGCAAGGGAGTTGACCGACCCTGACCCCGACGCCGACGTGCGGCTGTGGCTCGACCGGGCCTTCACCGTGCGCGGGCACGGCACCGTGGTGACCGGCACCCTCGGCGCGGGCACCCTGCGGGTCGGCGACCGGCTGGTCACCGGCGACGGTTCGGCCGTGCTCAGGGTGCGCGGGCTGCAGAGCCTGCACGAGGACCGCAGGGCCGTCAGCGGGGTGGCCCGCGTGGCGGTCAACGTGCACGGCCGGGGCGACGACCGACTGCGCCGGGGACAGGTGCTGCTCACCCCCGACCGCTGGCTCTCCGGCGCGGTGCTCGACGTACGGATCACCGGGGAGCCCGCGGACGGCCTGCCCCGCTCGGTCACCCTCCACATCGGCACCGCAGCCGTGCCCGTGACCGTCCGCCCGCTCGGCGCGGACACCGCCCGGCTCACCCTCGCCCGCGCCCTGCCCCTGCGGGTCGGCGACCGGGCCGTGCTGCGCGAACCGGGCGGCAGCCGCATGCCGTGCGGCGTGACCGTCCTCGACGTACGACCGCCCCGGCTGACCCGGCGCGGTGCCGGGCGCGCCCGCGCCGCCGAACTCGCCGGGATGACCGGCCGCCCCGACGGTGCCGCCGAACTGCGCCGGCGCAAGCTGATCCGGCGCGCCGACCTGCTGGCGATGGGCATCGCGGCTCCCTGTGAGACCGTCGCCGGGGACTGGCTGGTGGACGACGCGTACGGGGCCGTTCTGAAGGAACGGCTGGCCGACGAGGTCGAGCGGTACGCGAAGGACCACCCGCTGGAACCCGGCCTGCCCACCGAGGCGGCCCGCAGGGTGCTCGGCCTTCCCGACCGGGCGCTGGTCGACGCCCTGGCCGAAGCAACCCCCCGGCTCCGTACCCGAAACGGCCGCCTGCACGCCGCGAAGAGCATCGGCCCTGCCCTGCCCCCGCCCGTCCGCGCCGCCGTGGACGCCGTGCGTCGCGATCTCGCCGATGCCCCGTTCCGCGCCCCCGAGGCCGGGCGGCTCGCCGAACTTGGCCTGGACCGCCGGACGCTGGCCGCCGCCGTCACGGCCGGGACGCTGCTGCGGATCGCCGACGGCATCGTGCTGCTGCCCGGCGCAGACACCGAGGCCACCGCCGTGCTGCGCACCCTGCCCCAGCCGTTCACGCTCAGCGAGGCCCGCAAGGCGCTCGACACCACCCGCCGGGTGGCCGTACCGCTGCTGGAGTTCCTGGACGCCCGTGGACACACCGAGCGCGTCGACGACCAGCGCCGCCGCTGCCGTACGGAGGCGGTGGACGGAGGCGGACGGGAATCGAACCCGCCGGCCCGAGATCCTCGGGCCCCTCGGTTTTGAAGACCGGGAGGGCCACCAGGCACCCACACGCCTCCACCGCTCGTCAGGCTACTGCCCCAGGAGACCGCCGGTATGACATCGACATCCGCACCCGTCCGCGAGGCGCCCGTCCGGCTCACCCAGTACGCCCACGGCGGCGGCTGCGCCTGCAAGATCCCGCCCGGAGAGCTCGAGGACGTGGTCGCCGGGCTGACCGTGCCCCGGCCGACCGAGGGCGACACCCCGCTGCTGGTCGGGCTCGCCACCGGCGACGACGCCGCCGTGGTCAGGCATGGGGGAACGGCGGTCGTCTGCACGGCCGACTTCTTCACCCCGGTCGTGGACGACGCCTACGACTGGGGGCGCATCGCCGCCGCCAACGCCCTGTCCGACGTGTACGCCATGGGAGGCCGGCCGGTGCTCGCCGTGAACCTGCTGGCCTGGCCCCGCGACCGGCTCCCCTTCGACCTGGCCCGCGAGGTGCTGCGTGGCGGCCTGGACATCGCCACCGAGGCCGGCTGCCACGTCGGCGGCGGGCACAGCGTCGACGACCCGGAGCCGAAGTACGGCATGGCCGTCACCGGTCTCGCCGACCCCGACCGGCTGCTGCGCAACGACGCCGGCCGGCCGGGGCTGCCGCTCTCCCTGACCAAGCCTCTGGGCGTGGGCGTGCTGAACAACCGGCACAAGGCCACCGGTGAACGGTTCGAGCAGGCCGTCGCCACGATGACCGCGCTCAACCGGGACGCCGCCGAGGCCGCCCTTGCGGCCGGAGCCACCTGCGCCACCGACGTCACCGGGTTCGGATTCCTCGGCCATCTCCACAAGCTGGCCCGGGCCTCCGGGGTGACCGCCGTGGTCGACACCGCCGCCGTCCCGTACCTGGAAGGGGCCCGGGAGGCCGTCCGGGACGGGTACGTCAGCGGCGGTACCCGGCGCAACCTGGAATGGGTCGCGCCGCACACCGACTTCGGGGACACCGACGAGGGCACCCGGCTGCTGCTGGCCGACGCCCAGACCTCCGGCGGGCTCCTGGTCGCCGGGGAGGTGCCCGGGGCGCCGGTCGTGGGGGAGCTGGTGGCGCGCGGGACCCGTTCCCTCGTGCTGAAATGACCGGAAGCCGCCCCCTCGTGCTCGGCTGATCCCGCGCCGGCCCCTGCCGCCCAGGCGCCTCAGGGCTCGGTTCCGGTGTGCTCGTCGATGCCCGCCCGCGTCCGGTAGGCGCGTACCAGCTCCACGGACGCCGGGCCGCGCGGCCTGCGCCCCGGGCGGATGTCCACGGCGAACGCCTTCGTCTCCTGGATATGGGTGTTCGGGTCCAGGGACAGGTGCAGCAGCTCGTTGGCAGCGTCCCCGGTGCTGTAGCCGTTGGTCCCCCAGTGGTAGGGCAGCCCCACCTGGTGCAGCCTGCGCCCCTGCACCGTCAGCGGCGCCATCCGGTCCGTCACCAGCACCCGCGCCTCGATCACCCCGCGCGCGCTGACGATCGTCGCCCACCCGGTGTGTTCCAGGCCCCGCTCGGCCGCCAGCTCGGGGGAGACCTCGCAGAAGAACTCCGGTTGCAGCTCGGCGAGATACGGCTGCCAGCGGGACATGCCGCCCGCCGTGTGGTGCTCCGTGAGCCGGTAGGTGGTGGCGACGTACGGGAACACCTGGGAGCCGGGTTCGTCACCGCTCGGCTGGTAGCGGTTGTCGGGGACGGAGGGCATCAACTGCCGTACCGGATTGCGCTGCTGGTCGTAGAGCAGGTTCGGGAACGGCGAGTCCTGCGGCTCGTAGTGGGCGGGCAGCGGGCCGTCGGTGAGTCCGGACGGCACGTACAGCCAGGCCTTGCCGTCGGCCTGCATGATGAACGGGTCCGTCCCTGTCAGCGCGTCCGGGCCGGTCGCGTCCTCGGGCGGCTCGTGGTCGGGCGACTTGTCCTTCTTGAAGTCGGGTACGTCGTGCCCCGTCCACTGGCCCTTCCCCGCGTCCCACCACACCAGCGCCTTGCGCTCGCTCCAGGGCCTGCCCTGCGGGTCGGCGGAGGCGCGGTTGTAGAGGATCCGGCGGTTGGCCGGCCAGGCCCACGCCCACTCGGCCGCCACCCAGTCCTGCTCCCGGCCGGGCCTGCGGCGGGCGGCCTGGTTGACTCCGTCGGCGTACACCCCGCAGTAGATCCAGCAGCCGCAGGCGGTCGACCCGTCGTCCTTCAGCTCCTCGTACGACGACAGCGGACGGCCCTCGGCGTCACGGCCGTTGATCTCGGCCAGCACGGCCTCCGCGTCCGGTTCCGCGTGCCGGCCCTTCGTCGGGTAGTCCCAGGCCAGGTCGAGCAGCGGCCGGTCCATCTCGTCGGTGGACCCGCCGAGCTTCTCCCGGACGATCCGCCCCAGGTGGTAGGTGAACCACAGATCGCTGCGCGCCTCGCCGGGCGGCTCGACCGCCTGGTGGTGCCATTGCAGCAACCGCTGGGTGTTGGTGAAGCTGCCGTCCTTCTCGGTGTGTGCGGCGGCGGGCAGGAAGAACACCTCGGTGCGGAGGTCCTCGGTGCGCAGCTCACCGGTCTCGATCTCGGGTCCGTCCTTCCACCAGGTCGCCGACTCGATCAGGGAGAAGTCGCGCACGACCAGCCAGTCCAGGTTCGCCATGCCGAGTCGCATCAGCTTGGAGTTGGCGTGCCCGACCGCCGGATTCTCGCCGTACAGGAAGTAGCCCGTGCAGGTGCCCTCCCGCTGGGCCATGGCCGTCTCGTACGTCGAGTGGCTGCCGGTCAGCCGGGGCAGGTAGTCGAAGCAGAAGTCGTTGTCCGCGGTCGCCGCGTCGCCCCAGTACGCCTTGAGCAGGCTCACCAGATACGAGCGCATGTTGCCCCAGTAGCCCTTGTGGGCCGCCTCGGCCCGCACGAAGGCGTCCAGGTCCTGGTTCTGGTGGGCGTGCGGCATCGGGATGTAGCCCGGCAGCAGGTTGAACAGGGTCGGGATGTCCGTGGAGCCCTGGATGGAGGCGTGCCCGCGCAGCGCGAGGATGCCGCCGCCCGGCCGGCCGATGTTGCCGAGCAGGGTCTGCAGCACGGACGCCGCGCGGATGTACTGCACGCCCACCGTGTGCTGCGTCCAGCCGACGGCGTAGGCGAACGCCGTGGTCCGCTCGCGGCCGGAGTTCTCCGTGACCAGCTCGCACACCTGCCGGAAGAGGTCCTGCGGCACGCCGCAGACCTGCTCGACCGTCTCCGGCGTGTAGCGGGCGTAGTGCCGCCTGAGCAGCTGGAACACACAGCGCGGATGGGTCAGTGTCTCGTCCCGCTCCGGCTCGCCCTCGCCGATGACCGCGCCGCCGGAGCCGTGCGCCTCGCCGCGTGCCGCCTCGGTGACCGAGCTGCCGCCCCGGGTGCGCTCCTCGTACTCCTGGTCGCGCTCCCCGGAGGCCGCCTGGACCTCCGTGCCCTCGTACTGCCAACTGCCGTTGTCGTAGGACCGGTTGCGGGCGTCGAGGCCCGAGAAGACCCCGGCCAGGTCCTCGGTGTCGTGGAAGTCCTCGCGCAGGACGACCGGTGCGTTGCTGTACGCCACGATGTAGTCACGGAAGTACTTCTCGTGCTCCAGCACGTAGTGGATGATCCCGCCGAGGAAGGCGATGTCCGTGCCCGCGCGCAGCGGCACATGGACGTCGGCCAGTGCGCTGGTGCGGGTGAAGCGCGGGTCGACGTGGATCACCTTCGCGCCCCGCGCCTTGGCCTCCATCACCCACTGGAACCCGACCGGATGGCACTCGGCCATGTTCGAGCCCTCGATGACGATGCAGTCCGCGTTCTGCAGGTCCTGCTGGAAGGTGGTCGCGCCGCCGCGTCCGAACGAGGTTCCCAGACCGGGAACGGTGGAGGAGTGTCAAACGCGCGCCTGGTTCTCGATCTGGATCGCTCCGAGCGCGGTGAACAGCTTCTTGATCAGGTAGTTCTCTTCGTTGTCGAGCGTCGCCCCGCCCAGGCTCGCGATGCCGAGCGTGCGCCGGGTACGGGTCTCGTCGACCTCCCACTGCCAGCCCTTCCGGCGTGCCTCGATCACCCGGTCGGCGATCATGTCCATCGCCGTGTCCAGGTCGAGGCGCTCCCATTCGGTGCCGTGCGGGCGCCGGTAGAGCACCTGGTGCTCACGGGCGTCCCCGGTGGTCAGCTGCAGGCTCGCCGCGCCCTTGGGGCACAGTCGGCCGCGCGAGATCGGGGAGTCCGGATCGCCCTCGATCTGGGTGACCTTGTCCTCCTGGACGTACACGTTCTGGCCGCAGCCCACCGCGCAGTAAGGGCAGACCGACTTCACCACCCGGTCGGCGGCGGCGACGCGGGGCGTGAGGCGCTCGCTGCGCCCGCTCTTGGCCGCGGCGCCCCGGCCCAGCGGATCCGTGCCCGTCAACTGGCGGTAGACCGGCCAGGAGCCGATCCAGGTGCGTACGCCCACGGTCACTCCTTCCGCCCGACACCTCGATTTTCCCGCATGGGGGCCGCCGCGGCATCTCTCGCCCTGGTGGGCCGTGGAGTACCCGCACCGCCGGTGACCAAACGGACACCGACAGGTGTGCGGCCGCCGAGCCGGGAAACCCGCCGCTGGCTGCCCGTCGTCGCCGTACCCCTGCTGGCCGTCTCCGCAGCCCTGGCGGTGCGCGGCACGGCGGCCCGGGAGAGGTGAGGACGCCATGGACCGTTCCGGGCACATGTCCGTCGCCCCGATGGCCCTCTCCGCCCTCCTGGTCGCCGCCGTGATCCCCGGCGCCGTACACATGCTGCGGCGCTCCCCGCTGTGGGAGCGGATCAGCGTTCCCGCGCCCGTGGCGCTGCCCCTGCTGGTGCCGGTCCACGCCCGGGCCGTGCTCGGCGCGGACACCGGTCTGCGGGCTCCCGCGGTGCCCTGATCGACGAACCGGCCCTTCTCGCCGCCGCCGTCCTGCTCTGGCTCCCGGTCCTGGCCCGCACCCGGCACCGCCCTCGACGATCCCGGGCGCTGCGTGTACCTGTTCCTCGCCACACCCCTGCTGGACCTGCCCGCCGTGGGCGTCGTCGCCGCGGGCCGCTCCACGGAGGGCCTGACCATGATCGTCGGCATGCTGCCCGTCGGTGTCGCCGCGGCGGCCGTCACCCGGGCCTGGGTGAACCGCGAGGAACGGGAGGCGCAGCGCCCGGGCGTGCCCGTGCAGGGAGGCGGCCCCCTGGCCCGCTGACCGCGCGGACCACGGCCGTGATCACGTCACGTCTGCCGGGAGTGCATGGGGTCGTTGGCGACCTCGTCCGGGCACTTCCGGTGTGGCCGGTGCCCGCGCCGGTCACGGCGCCAGTCGAACGTCGCGAGCACCAGCGACGCCGCCATGCCGACGAGGGCGGCGCCCAGCGCGGTGGCGAGGGCGCCGCGGTAGTCCCCGCTCCTGCCGAGGACCAGGTAGAAGAAGCCGGGCAGGGCGGCCGTGCCCACCGCGGCGCCCAGCCGCTGCCCGGTCTGCAGCGCGCCGCCCGCCGCCCCCGCCATGCACACCGGTACGTCCCGCAGCGTCATGGTGACGTTGGGGGAGACGACGAAGCCGCTGCCCACGCCGGCCAGGAACAGAACCGGCGCGGCGGCCCAGGACGCGACGCCGGGGGGCCCGAGACGGAGCAGCAGCGCGGTACCGCCCAGGCCCGTGATCACGGCGGTGAGACCGCACACGGTGAGCAGGCGGCCGAACCGCTCCACCATCCGGCCGGCGACCACGGAGGAGCCCGCCGAGCCCAGCGCGAAGGGGGTCACGGCGAGACCGGAGCGCAACGGCGAGTAGCCCAGCCCGTGCTGGTAGAACAGCGCGAACACCAGCCACACACCGCTGAACCCGATGAAGTACAGCGTGCCGACGCCGGCGCCGACGGCGTACCCGCGCACGGTGGTGAACAGGCGCGGGTCCAGCAGGGGCTGGGCACCCCGGGCGGCGAGCCGGCGCTGCCACTGGGCGAAGACGGCGAAGATCACCGCGCCGGCGGGGAACAGCCACCACACGCGGCCGATTCCGCCGGAGTCCGCCTGGACCAGCGGGTACATCAGCGCGAGGACACCGAGACCGAGCAGCAGGACGCCGGGCACGTCCAGGTGTCCGCGGCCGGAGCGCCGGGTGCGGGGCAGCAGGCGGCGGCCGAGGAGAACGGCCAGGACGCCGATGGGCACGTTGACGTAGAAGACCCAGCGCCAGCCCTGAGGGCCCGAGGCCAGGGCGAGGATGACGCCGCCGGTGATGGGCCCGGTGGCCGCCGAAAGGCCGACGGTGGCGCCGAAGAACCCGAAGGCGCGCCCACGCTCGGCGCCGCGGAACATCTGCTGGATGAGCGCGGAGTTCTGCGGGGCCATGAAGCCGGCCGCCAGTCCCTGGGCGAGCCGGGCCACCACCAGCAGCGTGATGTCGGGGGCCGCTCCGCAGGCCGCGCTGAAGAGCACGAAACCGCTGAGGGCCAGCAGGAAGATCCGGCGTCGGTCCAGGGCGTCCCCGAGGCGGCCGGCGGTGACGAGGGCCAGGCCGAAGCTGAGGGCGTACCCGGACACGACCCACTGCACCTGGGCGGGGGAGGCGTGCAGATCGCGCTGGACCGTGGGCAGGGCGACCGCCACGATCGTCACGTCCAGCAGGCTCATGAAGCCCGCCACCAGGGTGACCCACAGCGCCCGCCAGCGGTTCGGATCCGGCACGTTGCCGGCCTCCCCGGCGTCCGGGCGCCGCCCGTCCGCAACCGACTCTGTCACATGGGCTCCTCTCGGCGGGTGCGCACCCGGTGGGACGAGGTTCCCCGCCCGGGACACGGGCACACACACCGGCGCCGTGCGGTCGGCCCGCTTCCGCGCGCTCGAGAAACGACGCCGCCCCGAGCCGCGCCGCGGCGACACCACCGTGACCGACGGGGCCGTGGTCAAGCGCGCCCCCGCGGCCGAACCGGTCGCGGTCCGCTCCTCGCGCCCCAGGCGCTGAGCACCGGGGCGGCCCGGGTTCGGCGGCGCCCCGGACCCCGGGCACGCGGCGGGCCGGGCGCGGGGGAGCGCGGCCGTCAGCGCCCGCGCCGCTCCAGCCGCTCCCGCTGGGGGAGGACCGTGTACTTCGGGTCCTGCGCCGAGTCCACCCCGGCGTGGAACACACCGAAGCGCAGGGCCGCCGAGCCGGTGAGCAGCGCGGCTCCGGCGGCCAGCGCCAGACGCCGGTCCCGCCCGCCGGACAGGGCGAGGGCCGCGCCGCCCGCCGTCAGCGCCTCCGCCGCGCGCAGCAGCAGGCGCGACCTGCCCTGCTCGAACGGCTCGGCGGTCAGGCCCATGCGCCGCTTCATCGCCCGGAAGGCGCCCAGTTCCAGGGCCGCGCCGAGTACGGCCAGTCGGCGGGCCGGGCCGGTCTGGGCGGGCGGAGCGGCGGCCAGCGCCAGGCCTGAGGCCGCGGTCGCGGCGGAGCCCGCGAAGACGAAGGGCAGCTCGCGGTAGCCCTCGTGCCAGGACGGAACGGCGGTGTCCGAGAGCAGCACCGCCGTGTACGTCGCCACGGCCGGGCCGAGCACGGCGCAGGCCGCAGTGGCGGCCGAGCCCAGCCGCCGGTACCGCCCCGTCACCTCGGTGGCCGCGGCGGTCAGCGTCAGCGGCGCGTACCCCGTCAGTAGCCACGAGCCCACGCTCATGGGCGAGGTGGGCTTCAGCACGCGCAGCATGTTCAGGAACCGGGCCGGCCTGCCCAGGTCATGGACGAGCGCGGCCAGCGACACGGAGATGGCCCCGGCCGCCCCGAGCTTCGCCGGAGCGGCGAGCCCCGGACGGCCGCTCGCCCGGGCCCCCGCCGCGAGCAACGAGGACGCCCCGGCCAGGCCGCCGAGATAGAGGTAGCCGGCGATGTCCCACGGCTCCCAGGTCGGCTTGTTCAGCACGGGTTTGCCGTAGTACGACGAGAACTCCGCCTCCGGCACCATCGGCTGCTCGCCCCGGCCGCGCCTGCGACGGCGGCCCGCGTGCGCGCCCGTCGGCGCCTGCCTGCCGGGGCGCGTGCCCCGGACGCCGTCCCGGGTGACGTCGGACTCGCTCATCGTGGCCTCCTCACGAAGCTGCCGACGGCGAGGGCCGCCAGCGAGACGGCGGCCAGCGCCGCGTGCCGCCACATGTCGGGCAGGTCGCGGGTGGTCACCACCGGATCCGGGGGCAGGCCGTAGACCTCCGGTTCGTCCAACAGCAGGAAGAAGGCGCCGTCGCCGCCGACCCCGTCGTCGGGGCTCTCGCCGTACAGCCGGGCATCGGTCACTCCGGCCGCGTGCAGTTGTGCCACCCGGTTCGCCGCCCGCTCGCGCAGCTCCTCCAGCGGGCCGAACTGGATGGAGTCGGTGGGGCAGGCCTTGGCGCAGGCGGGTTCCATGCCGACGCCGAGCCGGTCGTAGCACAGGGTGCACTTCCACACCCGGCCGTCGTCCTCGCGCTGGTCGATGACGCCGTAGGGACAGGCGGGCACGCAGTAGCCGCAGCCGTTGCAGACGTCCTCCTGGACGACGACCGTCCCGAACTCGGTGCGGAACAGCGCACCCGTCGGGCACACGTCCAGGCAGGCGGCGTGCGTGCAGTGCTTGCACACGTCGGAGGCCATCAGCCAGCGCAGCTCGGTGCGGCCGTCCGGGGAGACGGGGGAGATCTCCCCGGCAGGTGCGCCCGCGGGGGCCGGCCCGTGCGGGGGAGCGGTGGCGCCCGGGCCGGGGGAGGAGGCGCCGGTGCCGAGCCGTCCGGCGGCGGCGAACACGTCGACGTCCTCGTGCCCGACTCCCGGCTCCTGGCCGCCGAACGGTTTGCGCTGCTCGACGAAGGCGACATGCCGCCAGGTGTCGGCGCCCAGACCCTGGGTGTTGTCGTACGACATGCCGGTCCAGACGAGACCGTCCTCCGGGATGGCGTTCCACTCCTTGCAGGCCACCTCGCACGCCTTGCAGCCGATGCACACCGAGGTGTCCGTGAAGAACCCCATCCTCGGTGGGGCGTCCTGGTAGCCGGAGGCCCCGGCCACGTCCGGCTGCGGGCCGTACAGCAGGTGTCCGCGCTCCTCGTCGCCGTCCCTCATCGCCGTACCTCCATGCTCATGACTCCTCGCCCCCTCGAGTACCTCGCCCGGCGCCGCCCGCACGAACTCCGCCCGGCGTTTCTGCCAGGCGGTGGCCGGCATCTCCACGCTCTTGCCGACGTACCAGCGGCTCAGGGCGTTGCGCAGCCGGTGCCGGTGGAACCAGCGCCAGGCCTCCGTGCCGTCGGCGCGAGGGCGGAGCGTGTCGCGGACGGGTCGCCAGCAGCAGGCCGGGCACCCGGTCCAGCGCGGACACCAGGCGCTCAGCCCGCCTCGCCGCGGGCCGACCGCCGCTCCCCGGACCGCCACAGCGCCCTCGCCTTCCGTCCGTGCCGGCGTCCGCACTCTGGGTGCTCTCCCTCGAGCCTGGCACGGGTCCCCCGGCTCCGCCCGCCCGAAACTGCCGGGGCTCGTTTGCCCGGACCGGCGCAGGGCTACCCGTGGCCGCGGACGGTGTTCGGGTCGGGAGGAGGCCGGCGTGGTGGACGTGTCGGAGGGCGTCGCGGCCCGGCTTCGGGCCTGGGGTGCCGGGCGGGTGTACGGCGTGCCGGGAGCCGGGATCGATCCGCTGGTCGTGGCGCTGTGCGGCGGATCGCGGGCGCCGTGGTTCGTCCAGGCGCGCGGCGCGGAGTCCGCCGCCCTCATGGCGTGCGCCGACGCGAAGCTCAGCGGCCGCCTCGGCTGCTGTCTCGCGCCGTCCGGCGCGGGGGCGCTGCGGCTGCTGGGCGGGCTCTGGGACGCGGCGGCTGACCGGACCCCGGTGCTCGCGGTCGTGGGCGACGCGCCGTCCGCCCGGCCGGCGGGGGGACGGATCGTGCGCCATCTGGCGGAGCTCTCGGTGTTCTGCGAGGAGGTCTCCGGGCCGGACCTCATGGGCGACGCCCTGGACCGGGCCGTGCGAGCCGCGCTCACCGACCGGGGCGTCGCGAGCCTCGTCGTTACACGCCACATCCTCGAGGCGACGTCGCCCGCCGGGCCGGGCCGGGCCGTCCCTCTCGACGTCACCCCGCCCGTGCGTCCGCCGGCCGAGGGGGACGTCCGGCGCGCGGCCGAGACGCTCGACGGCGCCGGGAGGCCGGCCGTGGTCGTGGGCAACGCCGGGCGCGCCGCCTCCGGTGCGGCCGCGGGCGTGGCCTCGGTCCTCGGCGCGGGCGTCGCCACGACGGCCTGGCCCGCGACGTCCTGCCCGACGACCTGCCGTACCTCACGGGCGTGGCGAATCCCCTCGGCAGCGAGGCGGCGGCCGTGCTGCTGCGGGAGTGCGACACACTGCTGCTCGTGGGCGCGGAGGACCTGGACCCCGCACTGCTGCCCCCGGCGGCCCGGTGCCGGATCGTCACCGTCGACCCCGAACCGGCCGACTGCCCCCTGGACCGGGACTGCCCTGCCGTGCGGCTGACCGGCGACCCCGCCGCGACCCTGGAAGCGCTCATCCCCCTGCTGCACCGGGCCGCCGACCGGACGTGGCGCAGCCGGGTCGAGGACGCGGTACGGGCCTGGCGGGCCGAGGGGAACACGAGGGCGAGACGCTACTTCGGTACGTCCGTCAACCCGCGCTCGGTCGTTGCCGAGCTGTCCGAACGGCTGCCCGAGCGGGCCGTCGTCGTCACCGACTCGGGGACCTCCCTGGACTGGTGGACCCGCCATCTGCGGCTGCGCAACGGCATGCGCTCCCTGCTGTCCGGCCACCTCGCCATGCCGGGTGCCGCCGTCCCCTATGCCGTGGCCGCCCGCTTCGCCGGCCCCGACCGGCCGGTCGTCGCCCTGGTCGGCGACGGCGCGTTCCAGTCCGGCGGGCTCAATGAACTGATCACCGTCCGCCGTCATCTGGACCGGCTGGCGGACCTTCCCCCGCTGGTCTTCTGCGTCCTGAACAACGGCGACCTGAACCGGCTGACCTGGCAGCGCCGTGCCGCGGCCGGCGATCCGCTCGTCCCTCAGTCCGCCGAGGTCCCCGCCATGCCGTACGCCGAGTGGGCGCGGCTCGCGGGCCTGCCAGCCGTGCGCTGCGACCGGCCCCGGCACGTCGCCGCCGTCTGGGCCGACGTGCTGCGCCGCCCCGGGCCGACGGTGGCGGAGTTCGTGGTGGACGGCGAGATCCCGCCGGACTGGGCCGGCGGCGGAGGATCCGGCCGGGCGGCGCTGACGACGGGCAGGAAGGCGCCCGGATCCCTCTAGGGCGTGTTTCGAAAGTGGCGTCGTCCGCCCGGAGGGCGGGGTCCGCGGCGTCTGGTGCGGTGCATCGCAAGGCGGAGGGCCGTCCTCGTACCGGGCGTACGTGGACGATCCCGACAAGGCGGCGAGGTGCCGTGCCAGGCGTCGCGGACCAGACGGGACTTTCGAAACACGCCCTGGTGCCGCGGCAGGCAACGTTTGCCCGTCAAGGAGCGGCGTCCGGTGCGTGCTCTCGGCGTGCCGGGTGCAAGCCCTCGTACCGGATGTACTCGGGTTTGTGCCCGGTGCGGCGAGTGGGGGCACCTCCCACGCCCTTGAGGCAGTGGGGGAGCGTGCCGGGCGTCGCGACGGGGCGAACGTTGCCTGTTGCGGCACTAGTCGCCGCGGCAGGGTCTGTCGGGCGGCCGGGATCTCGGCGACGGTCGGCAGGGACGGGACTCCCCGCTCACCCGCCCTCGGTGGTGAGCGGCACGGTGGCGGTGACCCGTTTGCCGTGGGACAGCCGCTTCACCTCGAGGGAGCGGGAGAGCATCGAGACGAGATGGAGGCCGTGGCCGCCGACCCGGCGGGGGTCGGGAGGGCGCCGCAGGGGCGGGTCGGGAGAGGCGTCCGTCACGGTGATGCGCAGCTCGGCGGCGTCGGGCGGCATTTCCAGGCGGACGGCGCACGGGCCGGGGGCGTGCTTGGCCACGTTGGTGACGAGTTCGCTGACGACGAGCTGGGCGTCGTGCACCGAGCGTTTCCCCGGGGCCGGTCGTATCCGGGAGAGCAGGGCGGCGACGGCGTCCCTGGCATCGGCGATGCCCGCCTCGGCGGAGTCCCAGGTACGGCTGTAGCGCAGGGACGCGGGGCGTTCCCGCCTTGTCGTGTGTGTCCCCAGCGTCATGTCCATGCGGCGTCGCCCTGTTCCCTCCGTCAGCCGGGCCTTGTCTCTGCCTCCGGAATCGTCCCTCGTTGCCCGCCTACCCGCTGAGCCGCCGCGCAAGGGGAGCTCCGCCGCGAATCCTCCGGTTGCACGGGATTCCCTGGTCGCACGCGGCCCCGGCCGGGCGGGGCACAGACCGGAGCCGGTCCGGGGTGGTCAGCGTGCGCTGGTCGCCACCGAACCGGCCCGTGATCGGCAGAGCGCCTCGAGGGGCGCGATCAGTGCTTGAAGGTGTCCTTCGTCTTCTCCTTGGCCTGCCGGGCGTCTCCCTGCGCGCCCTTCATCCGGCCCTCGGCCTCCATCCGCTCGTTGCCGACGGCGCGGCCCACGGCCTCCTTGGCCTTCCCCTTGGCCTGCTCCGCCTTGCCCTTCGCCTTCTGGTTGCCAGCCATCGGGTGTCATCTCCCAGGGTGTGCGATATCCGGTCCCCAGTCGGTTTGCCGCCGGGGCGCGCCCCAAACCGGAAAATCCGACATACGGCGATGGTTCGCCTCGATTACTTACACTTGGTTGAACAGTTCAGACTGATAAACCTATCGTTAGTAATCGTGGACACGGTTGCACTTGCCGCCGCCCTGCGGCTGGCCATGGGCCGGATCGTGCGCCGACTGCGCCAGGCGCACGCGGTCGGCGACGTGACGTTGTCCGGTGTCTCGGTGCTGGCCCGGCTGGCCCGCACCGGCCCCGCCTCGCCCGGTGCGCTCGCCGAACGGGAACGGGTGCGGCCGCAGGCGATGGCCGGCACCCTCGCCGGACTCGAACAGCGCGGACTGGTGAGCCGCACCCCCGACACGGCCGACGGCCGCCGGGCCATCGTCTCGATCACCGACGAGGGACGGACCATGCTGGAGCAGCGCCGCTCGGAGTCCGTGGGCCGCCTCGCCCACGCCCTGGACGAGTTCACCCCGCAGGAGCGGCAGGCGCTGCAGGACGCCCTGCCCCTGCTCGACCGGCTCGCGGAGCGGCTGTGACCGGCGGCGCGCCCGCCGCGGGCATACGCGGCCGCCTCCTCGCCCGTTCGGCGCGGCTCAGGGACACGCCCCCGGGGCCGGGCTACAAGTGGGTCGCCCTGTCCAACACCACGCTCGGCGTCCTGATCGCCACGATGGACGCCTCCATCGTGATCATCTCGCTGCCGGCCATCTTCCGCGGCATCGGCCTCGACCCGCTCGCCGCCGGCAACATCGGCTACCTGCTCTGGATGATCCTCGGCTATCTGCTGGTCTCGGCCGTCCTGGTGGTCGTCCTCGGCCGGCTCGGCGACATGTTCGGCAGGGTCCGCATCTACAACCTGGGCTTCCTCGTCTTCGCCTGCGCCTCCGTCGCGCTGTCCCTGGATCCCCTCAGGGCCGGGGCGGGCGCGCTGTGGCTGATCCTGTGGCGCATCGTGCAGGCCTTCGGCGGCTCCATGCTCACCGCCAACTCGGCCGCCATCCTCACCGACGCCTTCCCGGCCCGGCAGCGCGGCATGGCCCTCGGCATCAACCAGATCACCGCGCTCGCCGGGCAGTTCCTCGGCCTGCTCGCCGGTGGCCTGCTGGCCGCGGTCGACTGGCGGGCGGTGTTCTGGGTGAGCGTCCCGGTCAGCGTCACCGGCACGGTCTGGTCGTACCTCAGCCTGCGCGAGACCTCGGCGGGCGGCCGGGGCCGTATCGACTGGCTCGGCAACCTCACCTTCGCCGTCGGCGCCGGCATCCTGCTCGCCGGCATCACCTACGGCATCCAGCCCTACGGCGGCCGTCCCACCGGCTGGACCAACCCCTGGGTGCTCTCGGGCCTGGTCGGCGGCGCGCTCCTGCTGCTGGTGTTCGTCCGCGTCGAGACGCGCGTCGCCGAGCCCATGTTCCGGCTGTCGCTGTTCCGGGTGCGGGCGTTCGCCGCCGGCAACCTGGCCGCCCTGCTGACCGCGATCGCCCGCGGCGGACTGCAGTTCATGCTGATCATCTGGCTGCAGGGCATCTGGCTGCCGCTGCGCGGCTACGACTTCGAGGACACCCCGCTGTGGGCCGGGATCTTCATGCTGCCGCTCACCCTGGGTTTCCTGGTCGCCGGGCCGGTCTCGGGCTATCTGTCCGACCGGTTCGGCGCCCGGCTCTTCTCCACGGCCGGACTGCTCGTCGTCGCAGGGTCCTTCCTCGGCCTGCTGGCCCTGCCGGTGAACTTCGACTACGGCGGCTTCGCCACGCTGCTGTTGCTCAACGGCCTGGGCCAGGGCATGTTCTCCTCGCCGAACACCTCCTCCATCATGGGCAGCGTGCCGGCCCGCTACCGGGGTGTCGCCTCCGGTATGCGCTCCACCTTCCAGAACTCGGGTACGGCCCTGTCCATCGGCGTGTTCTTCTCGCTGATGGTCTCCGGCCTCGCCGGTTCCCTGCCGAAGACGCTCAGCAGCGGGCTGCAGGCGCACGGCGTGCCCGCCGGAACCGCGCACGAGGTGGCCTCGCTGCCGCCGGTCAGCACCCTGTTCGCCACGTTCCTCGGCAACAACCCGATCGGCCATCTGCTCGGAGGCGGCGGCGCCCTGGACCGTCCGACCGCCGCCCAGCGGGCCACCCTGACCGGCCACACCTTCTTCCCCGAACTGGTCTCCGGGCCCTTCCACCACGGCCTGACGATCGTCTTCGGCGTGGCGGCGGGCATGGCCCTGGTGTCCGCGCTCGCCTCCGCCCTGCGCGGCGGCCATGAGCGCGCCGACGACGACACCCGGAAGGCCGAGCCGGACCGCACGGCGAGGACCCGGCCCACCGGGACCTCGTCCCGGCCGGGCTAGGCCCTGTCCGACTACACCGGGCGCACCCGCTTGGCCGAAGGGCCGACGCGCCCCCAGCACTTCTCCGAACCGTAGGAACCCCGCACCGGCGACCCCCAGGTCGCCGTCTTCTTCCAGTGTGCGCCGCCGTGACGGGCGCCGGCCACGGTGATCCACCACCCTGCCGGGGTCGGCGGCCGGGCCCGGGCGGGCGGTCACGGCTCGCGGCGCCGGCGTACGACGTGCCCTACGACGAGGGCCGCGATCAGCACGGCGACGGCGGCGAGGACGTAGATCTGGTAACGCGAGACGTCGTCGTACACGGTCGTGATGTTGCTGCCCACCAGATAGGCCAGGGTCGTCCACAGGCCCACCCAGAGGGCCGCGCCGAGCGCGTTGAAGGCAAGGAAGCGGCGCCAGTGCATGCCCGTGGTGCCGGCGACGATGCCGTTGGCCTGGCGCAGGCCCTCGACGAACCGGGCCACGGTCACGATCTTGCCGCCGTGCCGGCCGAAGAACTCCTCGGCGGCCTGGAACCGCTTCGGCGTCAGGAAGACGTACCGCCCCCATCGGTGCACGAAGGCCCGCCCGCCGACATGGCCGATCAGATAGCCGATGTTGTCCCCGACCACGGCCGCCGCGAAGGCAGTGACCGCCACGACCACGATGTTCAACCGCCCCGCGCCCGCGTAGACGCCCGCGGCCAGCAGGATCGTCTCGCCGGGCGCGGGGACCCCGAAGTCCTCCACCAGGACCACGGCCCCCACGGCCCAGTAACCGTAGTGGCCGAGCAGCGGCGCGAGATGCGCGAGCGGACCCGGAAGCGGAGGGGCGGCCATGCCTCCACGGTAGTCTCGGCCGCCCGCCCCTGCGGCGCGCGGCCACCGGGGCGGGTTAGCGGCTAATACTCGGAGCGGACGATGGCCTCGCCGTCGGCGGGGACGCCCTGGCACATGTGGCACAGTTCGTGGGCCCCGTCCCGGGTGACGACGGTGCCCCAGCCGAGGCACACCTCGCAGTCGCGGGCGAGGATCAGGTCGGGACGGGGAGACAGGAAGGGGCTGCGGTGGGCTCCGTGCGCCATGGGGTGAGCGGCTCCTCGGAAGTCGCGGGGGAACGGTGGGTGCGCTGTCGTCCGCGCTGACAACGCTGTCCGTATGACGTCCATTATGTCGGATTTATTTCCGCTGTCAGTGACGAATGTCACAGATTTCGGTCCCGCCCGCCGGGGAGCGCCTCACCCGAGCCGGCCCAGTCGGGCCTCCCGCCACAGGTCCACGCCGCCGTCGGTCGCGTACTTGTCGATCTCGGCCAGCTCCTCCGGGTCGAACGCCAGGTTCTCCAGCGCGGCGACGTTCTGCTCCAGCTGCTCGGTCCGGGAGGCGCCGATGACGACCGACGTCACCCGCTCGTCGCGCAGCGCCCAGGCCAGCGCCAGCTGCGCCAGCGTCTGACCGCGCCGGGCCGCGATGCCGTTCAGGGCACGCAGCCGCCGCAGCATGTCGTCCGTCAGCCAGGAGGCGTCGAACGACGTGCCGCGCGCCGCCCGCGAGTCCTCGGGCACCCCCTGCAGATAGCGTCCGGTCAGCAGACCCTGGGCCAGCGCCGTGAAGCCGATGACCCCGAAGCCCTCCTCCTCCGCCGCCTCCAGCAGGCCGTCCGTCTCGATCCAGCGGTTGAGCATGCTGTACGACGGCTGGTGGATCAGCAGCGGCGTGCCCAGCTCCCGCAGGATCGCCGCGGCCTGCCGGGTGCGCTCGGCGTCGTAGGAGGAGATGCCCACGTACAGCGCCTTGCCCTGGCGCACGACGCTGTCGAGCGCCCCCATCGTCTCCTCCAACGGCGTGCTCGCGTCCAGCCGGTGGGAGTAGAAGATGTCCACGTAGTCCACGCCCATCCGGCGCAGCGACTGGTCCAGCGAGGCCAGCAGGTACTTCCGGGAACCGCCGCCCTGCCCGTAGGGGCCGGGCCACATGTCCCAGCCGGCCTTCGTGGAGATCACCAGCTCGTCCCGGTACGGCGCGAGGTCCCGCTTCAGCAGCCGGCCGAAGTTCAGCTCCGCCGCGCCGTACGGCGGGCCGTAGTTGTTGGCCAGGTCGTGGTGGGTGATCCCGAGGTCGAAGGCGCGCAGCGCGATCTCGCGCTGCGCCTCGAAGGAACGGTCGTCGCCGAAGTTGTGCCAGTAGCCCAGGGACAGGACGGGCAGGTCCAGCCCCGAGCGGCCGGTGCGGCGGTAGCGCATGGTGCCGTCGTAGCGTGCGGGGTCCGCGACGTGGGTCATCGGGTCTTCTCCGGGTGATGCCGTTGTGGTCGCCCCTCCGTGTGCGGACGGGCCCGTCCACCCTGCGCCCGAGCGCCGCGCAAGTCCAACCGCCGCACACGATGGGACTGAGCGGTTCCGTTTCTGAATCGACCGACGGGGCAGACGATCATGATGGCGGTGGGCACCTTCGCCATCGGCGTCGTCCCCGGCTACGCCACCATCGGCATCGCCGCACCGGTGCTGCTCCTGCTGGCCCGTATGGTCCAGGGCTTCTCCACCGGTGGTGAGTACGGCGGTGCGACCACCTTCGTCGCCGAGTACTCGCCGGACCGCAGGCGGGGCTTCCTCTCCAGCTGGCTCGACTTCGGCACCTTCGTGGGCTACACCCTGGGATCGGCCGTGGTCACCGTGCTCACCCTCGCCCTGACGGACGCTCAGATGCTGTCCTGGGGCTGGCGGATCCCGTTCCTGATCGCCGGGCCGCTCGGCGTGATCGGCCTCTACATGCGGCTCAAGCTGGAGGAGTCCCCGGCCTTCCGGCAGCAGCTGGACGAACACGAGAAGGCACTGGCGCAGGAGTCCGCGCGCAGCGAGTTCACGGACATCATCCGCGGCCACTGGCGGGAGCTGCTCGTCTGCATGGGCCTGGTGCTGCTCTACAACGTCACCAACTACATGGTCACCGGCTATCTGCCGACCTATCAGACCGAGATCCTGCACCGCTCGAGCGGGTCCGCCGACCTCCTGGTGCTCGTCGGCATGCTGTGGATCGTCGTGCTGATCACCTTCGTCGGCCGGCTCAGCGACCGCGTCGGCAGGCGGCCGGTCCACGGCGTCTCCGCCGCTGCGATGATCGTGCTGGCCGTGCCCGCCTTCCTGCTCATCAGGGCGCACGACGCCTGGCCGCCGTTCCAGCGTGCTGGTGCTGGCCACCCTGCTGGGCTGCTTCGCCGCGCCGAGCGCGGCCACACTGCCCGCCCTGTTCCCCACCGCCGTGCGGTACGCGGCCATGGGCATCGGCTTCAACGTCGCCGTCTCGGCGTTCGGCGGCACCACCCCGCTGGTCACGGCGGCGCTGGTCACCGCCGACCTGATGCCCGCGTACTACCTGATGGCGGCCGGTGCCGTCGGCCTGTTGACGGTGAGGTTCCTCCCGGAGAGCGCCCAGGTGCCGCTCAAGGGCTCGCAGCCGATGGTCGGCTCGCGCCAGGGACGGAGCGAACTCATCGCCATATCAAGGGAGTTGTCGGCCCTCGCGGAACAGGGGCAGAGCGCGCGCAAGTCCTGACGCGGCGCCGCCGCCCCGTCGTCGTTCGATCCTACGAACTTCTCGCAAGCCGGGTTACCGCGGTCGGCCCCGTTTGATAGGAAACTTTCCTACCAGTATGAGAACGGACCAACTCCACCTGTCCACCCCCCACTTCCCCTTGGAGTCCTGTGGTGAACGCCGACCGCGAGACAGCAGCCCCCGCCCACATCTCCCGCCGGACCGTCGTCGCCCTGCTCGCCGCCGGCGTCGCCTCCGGCGCGCTGCTGGTGTCCGAGCGCGCGACCGCCGCCCCAGCGGCGGCACCGGGCCTCGACGACCCGGCGAAGAAGGAGATCGCCATGGAACTGGTGTCGAGCGCGGAGAACTCCTCGCTCGACTGGAAGGCCCAGTACAAGTACATCGAGGACATCGGCGACGGCCGCGGATACACCGCCGGCATCATCGGGTTCTGTTCCGGCACCGGCGACATGCTCGAGGTGGTCCGGCTCTACACCGACCGCAGGCCCGGCAACGTCCTCGCCAAGTACCTGCCCGCCCTGCGCAAGGTGAACGGCACCGACTCCCACGCGGGCCTGGATCCCGACTACCCCAGGGACTGGCGCAAGGCCGCCCAGGACCCGGTGTTCCAGCAGTGCCAGAACGACGAACGCGACCGGGTCTACTTCAACCCCGCGGTCGCCCAGGGCAAGGCCGACGGACTGCGCGCCCTCGGCCAGTTCTGCTACTACGACGCCATCGTCATGCACGGCGACGGCGACGACCCCACCAGCTTCCGCAACATCCGCAAGCGCGCCCTGCGCAATGCCGAGCCGCCGGCGCAGGGCGGCGACGAGAAGACGTACCTCAACGCCTTCCTCGACGCCCGGGTGTGGGCCATGAAGCAGGAGGAGGCGCACAGCGACACCAGCCGTGTCGACACCGAGCAGCGGGTCTTCCTGCGCAAGGGCAACCTCGACTTGAACACCCCGCTGGACTGGAAGGTGTACGGCGACAGTTACCACATCGGCTGACGCGCCGGCGTCATGAGGCGTGCGGCAGGCCGGCGGGCGTGGGCACGTGTGGCCCCGCGCCGAGCCCGGCGGCCTGCCGCACTGTGATGCGCTGGATCACGACGGTCGCCAGGGCGGCGGCCATCAGGTCCAGGAACTCCGACGCCACCAGCAGGGGCAGCGAGGTGCCGCGGCCCAGGTTCACGGCGGCCAGGGACAGCGCCGCGTGCCCGACCCAGGCCGCCCACCACACGTTCACGAGGAGGTCGCCGCGGCCCGCGTCCGTGCCGTCGGGTGCGCTCGCGCGGTGGACGTCCCGCACGAGACCGCGAGGCACCCAGAGGTTGAACACCGGGATCAGCCAGGCCAGTACGGCCCAGGTGGCGGAACCGGGAACCCGGCCGGGCGAGAGAAGTTCGGCGTTGCGCCGACAGCGGGCGAACCACACGAGGAACAGGACGATCGCCGCCGTCATCACGTTCACGTAGATCATGGACACCCGGGCGTAGCCGGCGGCCGTGGTGTCCGACGGATGCAGCAGATGAGCACGGACCTTCAGCGCCCGGACCACCCCGACCCCGGCTGCCACCGGCACGGCGAACTGGGCGCAACGCGCAAGGAGCCAAGGAGCCTTGGCGACGGAACCGGTCATGGCGAGAAGGACCTGTCTCTGGAAGGCGTTCTGCCCGGGTGGCAGCACGGGTGAGGATCGGAGCACCGGATCATAGGGCGGGGTGCACTCGCGTGTCAGGGTTCTGACCGGGAAAGATGGGCGTGAGCGATCGATCCGACGACGCGGAGGAGCGGACTCATGCCGCACGAGCGAGCCGGCCGGCCGGCCGGTCCCGAGGACCTTGTCGACGTGGCACGGCTGGTCACGGCGTACTACGCACTGCATCCGGACCCGGCCGAACCGGCTCAGCGGGTGGCGTTCGGCACCTCCGGGCACCGGGGTTCGTCCCTGGCGAGCGCCTTCAACGAGGACCACATCGCCGCCACCAGCCAGGCCATCTGCGAGTACCGGGCGGCCCAGGGGACCGACGGCCCGCTGTTCCTCGGCGCCGACACCCACGCGCTGTCCGAACCCGCCAGGGTCACCGCGCTGGAGGTGTTCGCCGCCAACGGGGTCACCGTGCTCGTCGACAGCGCGGACGGCTACACGCCGACCCCTGCCGTCTCGCACGCGATCCTCACCCACAACCGGGGGCGTACCACCGGCCTGGCGGACGGCGTGGTCGTCACCCCGTCCCACAACCCGCCCGCCGACGGCGGCTTCAAGTACAACCCGCCCAGCGGCGGCCCCGCGGCCTCCGACGCCACCTCGTGGATCCAGGACCGCGCCAACGAGATCATCACCGGCGGCCTGAAGGACGTCCGCCGGGTGCCGTACGCGCGGGCGCTCGCGACGGAGACGACCGGGCGGTACGACTTCCTCGGCGCCTACGTCGGCGATCTGCCGAGCGTGCTCGACCTGGACGCCGTCCGGACGGCCGGTGTGCGCATCGGCGCCGACCCGCTCGGTGGGGCCTCCGTCGCCTACTGGGGGCGCATCGCCGAACAGCACGGCATCGACCTCACGGTGGTCAACCCGCACACCGACCCCACCTGGCGGTTCATGACGCTGGACTGGGACGGCCGGATCCGCATGGACTGCTCGTCGCCGTACGCGATGGCCTCCCTCATCGAGCAGCGCGACCGGTTCCGCATCGCCACCGGCAACGACGCCGACGCCGACCGGCACGGCATCGTCACGCCGGACGCGGGTCTGATGAACCCCAACCACTACCTCGCGGTCGCCATCTCCTACCTCTACCGGCACCGCGACCGGTGGCCCGCCGGCGCCGGCGTCGGCAAGACACTGGTGTCCTCCACGATGATCGACCGGGTGGCCGCCGACCTCGGCCGACCGCTGGTCGAGGTGCCGGTCGGGTTCAAGTGGTTCGTCGACGGACTGGCCGACGGCACTCTCGGCTTCGGCGGCGAGGAGTCCGCCGGCGCCTCCTTCCTGCGCCGGGACGGATCGGCGTGGACCACCGACAAGGACGGCATCCTCCTCGCCCTGCTCGCCTCCGAGATCACGGCTGTCACGGACCGGACCCCGTCGGAGCACTACGCCGAGCTGGCCACCCGCTTCGGCGAACCCGCCTACGCCCGCACCGACGCGCCCGCGACCCGCGAACAGAAGGCGCTGCTCGGCACGTTGTCACCGGCCCGGGTCACCGCCGACACGCTCGCCGGGGAGGCCGTCACGGCGGTGCTGACCGAGGCGCCCGGCAACGGCGCCGCGATCGGCGGCATCAAGGTCACCACGGACAACGCCTGGTTCGCGGCCCGCCCCTCGGGCACCGAGGACGTCTACAAGGTCTACGCCGAGTCCTTCCTCGGTCCCGACCACCTCGCCCGGGTCCAGGAGGAGGCCCGGGCGGTGGTGCGGGGGGCCCTGGGGAACTGAGGGCTCCGGGGCGGATCAGCGTCGGTCGCGTCCCTGGACGAGCCTCTCCAGCACCGCCTGTGCCATGGCGGCCTCACCCTCGGCGTTGGGGTGGGCCGGGGCGGCGGGGGCGGCCGGCTGGAGGGGTTCGATCCAGCGGTCCGCGGGTGCCTTGCACATGTCGTGGCCGACCGTGGGGGTGTAGGTGTCCACGTACTCGGCGCGGTTCACCTCGGCCACCAGGCGCAGCATCAGGTTCAGCCGCTTCTCGGTGTCCCTCAGGTACGGGAAGTCCTTCTGCGCGAACGGCACCTGCGGGAAGCAGCCGCTGCCGTCGTCGGGCAGCAGGTCCGGGTAGCCGACGACGACCACGCGCGCATGCGGCGCCCGCGCGTGCACGGCCCGCAGCACCCGGGCGACCTTCGGTGCGGTCTGCACGATCGCGAGGGCCAACTCGTCGTAGCCGGACGCGTTGTACGAACGCTCGCAGGGGTTGCCCGTAGGGTCCTGGGCGGCCAGGTGGGCGCAGGTGCTGATGATCGGGCCGAAGCCCACGTCGTTGCCGCCGATCTGCAGGGTCACCAGGTCGGTGTCCCGGTGCACGGCGTCGAGCTGGGGCGCGTTGGTGCCCTGCGCCTGCCACATCTCGGAGGTGGTGGCTCCGGCACAGCTGACGTCGTCGAACCCGCTCACCCGCCGCTCGGCCGCCACCAGCGAGGGGTAATCGTGGTCGGAGCGGGCGCAGTTGGCGTCCACCTGCCGCGGGATGCCGGGGCCCGAGGTGTAGGAGTCGCCGAGGGCGACGTAGTCGATGTGCCGTTTGTGGCCCGCGGACTGAGCGGAGGCCGGCGCCGTGGCGGCGGCCACGAGGACGCAACCACCCAGCACCGCCCCCAGTACGGCCGCTCCCCGCCGACCTCTCGCCCCGCCCGCCGCACCTGTGCCGTTCACCATGGATCCTCCCCCTGAGGCCGGTTCCTCGCACGGTGGCGGCCCGAAGAGCGGCCCTCGCGCGTTCGACTGGGCCTGTATACCGTCCGGTAGGTCTCCCGGACCAGAAGCGGGAGGCGACGAGTTCGGCGTCCCACGGGTTTCCCCCGGAAGCACGGTCGCGCGATGCACGGCCGGTCTCCGGCTCTCCGGCTCTTCCAAGGCCGACGGCCGAGGGCCTGCCGGCACATTCCCGTCGTCGCCCGAAGGGCGGCACCGTCGCCGACCGAGGCGTGCGGACGGACTGCGGGAACCGTGCCAAGCTGGTGCGGGTCACCTTCCGTACGATGTCCAGGAGCACCGCCGGCATGGCCGTCATCCACCACACCACGCTCAAGCCCACGAAACTGGAGCTGCTCGCCTACTGGCCGCCCTCGCGCCCCTGGTACCGCGGCGGCCCGGACACCCCGGTGCTGACGAGGTCCGGGGGCTTCCGGCTGGAGGACCCCGAGGGCGAGGTCGGCATCGAGTTCATGGTGGCCACCGACACCTCCACCCCCGAACGGGCCGCCTATCTGGTCCCGTTGACCTACCGCGGCGCGCCGCTGGACGGAGCCGAGGAAGCCCTCGTCGGCACCACGGAGCACGGTGTGCTGGGCCGGCGCTGGGTCTACGACGGCTGTCACGACCCGGTGCTGGTCGCGGAGTTGCTCGCGCTGATCGAGGGCCGGGTCCCGGCGCATTCCCAGAGCGTCGACGGCGCCCTCGACCCCGAGGTGGTCCGCTCCTGCACCGGCGCCCCGTTCACCCCGGACGGCCTCCTCCCCGAACCGGCCGACGACCGGCAGGGCACCCGCATCCCCGCGCCGCACGGCACGGTCCTGCACGTCCACCGGGTCCTGGCCCCTGTCCCCGAGAACCCGCCGCCGCGTCCCGACGGAGCGATCGGTCATGTGGCGCGCGGCTGGCAGGATCCGCAGGGCACCGCGTTGACGGCGGTGTTCGTGACCCTGGGTACCGCCTGACCGGCACGCCTTCTGCCGACTCGCACGCCGGGAACGCGAACTCGCGCACCGCACACTGCTCTCCTTCTGGCATGGTTTGGTCAAATCTGGCACTCTCACGGAAGTCCGGCAGACCGCGCCGCCCGAACCCGTGAGGGCGCGGCGCACCTCACCGTGCAGCGATCGCGCGAGCCCCGTCAGCGGCCGCCCCGCTGCACCCCAGCCGGCCGGGAATCCCGGCCGCCGCAGAGGAGTAGCGTGGGAGACCGACCCCCCACAAAGCCCTCGGCACCGGTGCGCTCACCGTCGTCGCGATGGCCGCCCTCTGCTTCCCCGCGACCCCCGCCGCCGCCCGGCCCGCCCCACACCGGGCGGCCGCCCCCTGCGCTCCGGCGCAGGCCGCCGCCCACGCCGCCACGAGCACCGACCTCTCCTCCTTCTGGACCCGGCACCGCCTCGAGGCCGGACCGGCGCGGGCCGGCCGTGCGAGGTGCCCGGGCGGCTCCCACGACCGGCCCGTACGCACCCGGGGCCACCCGAACGGCCCAAGCACGGCCGGTGATGGCTTCGTTGGGCGGTACCCGGAGTGCGGCCAGGGCCGACTCCGGGTCAGATGGGATACGTGCGAAGCTCCCTATGCATCCAGCGCGGCCGCTCACGCCTGGCCCTGATGGGCGCCCTGACCGGCCTTGTCCTCACCCTGTCCAGCCCCGCAGCCCGGTCCGACTCGGGCCCGGGTACGCCCCCGCGCGGCAGCGCCTACATGGGCGTCGGTGTCGTGGCCCACGACGGACGTGCCGCGCCGTCCGACTCGGGCCGGGGTACGCCCCCGCGCGGCAGCGCCTACATGGGTGTCGGTGTCGTGGCTCACGACGGACGTGCCGCGCCGTCCGACTCGGGCCGGGGTACGCCCCCGCGCGGCAGCGCCTACATGGGCGTCGGTGTCGTGGCCCACGACGGACGTGCCGCGCCGTCCGACTCGGGCCCGGGCATACCCCCGCGCGGCAGCGCCTACATGGGCGTCGGTGTCCTCGCCCACGAGGGACGTGCCGCCGGCGCCGCGCCCTCCACCAACCGGGCGAGCCGGACCGAGGGCGTCGACGTCTCCAGCCACCAGGCCGACGTCGACTGGCCGACCCTGTGGGCCGACGGCGTCAAGTGGGCCTACACGAAGGCCACCGAGGGGACCTACTACACCAATCCCTACTTCGGCCAGCAGTACAACGGCTCGTACGACACGGGCCTGATCCGCGGGGCCTACCATTTCGCCACCCCGGACTCGACCGGCGGCGCCGCGCAGGCCGACTACTTCGTGGCGCACGGCGGTGGCTGGAGCAACGACGGCAGGACCCTGCCCGGCGTGCTCGACATCGAGTGGAATCCGTACGGCGACGACTGCTACGGCAAGTCCGCGAGCGCCATGGTCGACTGGATCCGCGACTTCCTGGACCGCTACAAGTTCCGCACCGGCCGGGACGCCGTCATCTACACGGCGACCAGCTGGTGGAGCCAGTGCACCGGAAACTACTCCGGCTTCGGCGGCAACCCGCTGTGGATCGCCCGCTACGCCTCGACCGCAGGGACACTGCCGTCCGGCTGGTCCAGGTACACGATGTGGCAGTACACCTCCTCCGGGGAGACCGTGGGCGACCGGAACCGCTTCAACGGCTCCCTGGCGCGGCTGAAGGCCTTCGCGATCGGCTGAACCGGCCACCGGGCGTCGCCGCACCGGCGGTCACGGCTCGGGTCGCTGGGTCCTGTCGTCGAAATCCCTCC
>NZ_JCAJZW010000053.1:0-49797 GCF_059510455.1 Streptomyces sp. NTD91 | reverse complement strand
CCCATGGACCGCGTGTCCGGTCGGCCGGGATGCCCGGCGTCCGCGGGCCGCGCAGACGCCGCGCGGCGGGCGCCTTGGCCCTGGGCGCGGGCAGCCCTGCGGGCCTCCGCCCGGCCGCCCCGCGGCACGCCGTCCGAGCCGGACGGCCGGTTCCTCCCCGACGATCGGCGCCGGTGTTCACTCATCCTCGCGACTCCTCAGCCAGGTACAGGCCCGCCTGCCCGTGCGAAGCCGACCGGCTTCGCCATGATGCGTCATGGGGGGCCTGGCCCGGGCCCACTGACGCTCCAGGCGATTACTACAAGTTGTAAGAGTAGGTGGTGCCCGACAGGCTCCGACGACCACCCCGGGCCAAGGCCCGACGGTACGGTACGGGACGCGGTGCCGAGGCGGCGCCTACCGGGGCCGGGGCCCGGAACGCGGCGGGCCGGACGGGGAACGCGGGGCCCTGGGGAAAACCCTGTGGCAGCGGTGTCGGTGGTGCCGCTTATGCTGCACGGACGATCACGCGGAACCTGGGGAGGGCGCGGCATGTTCGGCAAACTGTTCGGCAGGGGCGGGGAGAGACCGGCGGTGGATCCGTACGCCCTGCCCGCCCCGCGCAGGCTGAAGAACGGGACGTACACGCTGCACGCGCTCGGTGACGCACGGGTGCTCGCGCTGGTGGAGGCGGCCGGTGCGGGCGACTGGGCGGCGGTCAGGGCCGCGCTGGCGCCCTTCGATCTCGGCCGCGACCACCACGTCCTCGGTGAGCTGGCCGACCTGGCCGGGGTGCAGGACTGGATCGGCCGGGCCGCCGAGGAGGACAAGGAGAACCGGGCGACGGCCCTGCTGATATCCGGCGCGCGCCACATCGCATGGGGCTGGGAGGCCCGCACCTCCGCGCGTGCCGTGAACGTCACACAGGAACAGTGGCGGATCTTCCACGAGCGGCTCCACATCGCCGAGGAGCAGCTCTTCGAGGCCGCCGAGTCGCGGCCGGACTGGATCACGCCGTGGCGCCGCCTGCTCACCTCCGGCCGTGGCATGTCGCTGGGACCCGCCGTCACCGAGACCCGGCTCGACGCCGCCCTGCGCCGCGACCCGCTGGACCTGGAGACCCACATCGAGTGGGTGTCGCAGCTGCAGCCCCGCTGGGGCGGCGAGCCGGGCCAGGCCCTCGCGTTCGCCCGTGAGGCGTTCGCCCGGGCACCCGAGGGCCATCGCCTCGGCTGTGTGACAGCCATGGCGCACATCGAGGACTGGGTGGAGGCGGACAACAAGAACTGCCTCAGAACCCCCGAGATCCAGGACGAGTTGCTGGAAGCGGCCGAGCACAGCATCCTCCACCCGGCCTACGTGCGGCGCCCGGGCTGGCAGCACGACTTCAACATCTTCGCGATGGCCCTGTCCCTGGCCTCCGAGCGGATCGCGATGCCGCGCGTCTTCGACGAACTGGGCGGCGCCTACACCGCGTGGCCCTGGAAGTACATGGCGAAGCCGGAAGAGATGTACGCCCGCGCCCGGCGCAACGCCTGACCCCGCCAGCCACTTCTCCATCCCACCCCGGACTGCCCCATGACTCTGCCCGACACCCCTTCGAGCCAGGCCGGCGCCGACCGCACCTTCCAGGTGGATCTGCGCGGCCTCGTCGACCTCCTCTCCCACCACCTCTACTCCAGCCCTCGCGTCTACCTGCGTGAACTGATGCAGAACGCGGTGGACGCGCTGACCGCCCGGCACGGCATCGAACCGGCTGCCCCCGGCGGCGCGTTCGGCATCCGCCTGTACGCCGACGGTTCGGTGGTTCGGGTCGAGGACGACGGCGTCGGTCTCACCGAGGCCGACGTGCACACCTTCCTCGCCACGATCGGCCGTAGCAGCAAGCGCGCCGACCAGATCGCCGAACAACGCGGTGACTTCATCGGCCAGTTCGGCATCGGCCTGCTCTCCTGCTTCCTGGTCGCCGACGAGATCCACGTGCTGAGCCGCTCCGCCCGCACCCCCGACGCCCCGGCAGTGGAGTGGCGGGGCCGCGGCGACGGCAGTTACACCGTCCGCACCCTGCCCGCCTCCGCCCGCCCCCGGCCCGGCACCACCGTCACGCTGACCCCGCGCGCCGACGCGGGCGAGTGGACCCGGCCCGCCCAGGTGCACGCCCTGGCCCGCCACTTCGGCTCCCTGCTGCGCCACCCCGTGACCTTCGACGACGGCACCGAGGGCCCCGGCGCGGCCGTCAACCCCGAGCCCGCGCCCTGGGCGCGCGCGTACCCCACGCCGGGGGCCCGATCCCGCGCACTGGCCGCGTACGGCGAAGAGGTCCTCGGATTCACGCCGCTGGACACCATCGAGCTGGACCTGCCGGCGGTGGGCCTCAAGGGCATCGCGTGCGTGCTGCCCGAGGCGGTGCCGGCCGGGCGCCGACACGGTCACCGCGTGCACGTCAAGGGCATGCTTCTGTCGGAACAGGCCGCGGAGATCCTGCCCGAGTGGGCGTTCTTCGTCCGCTGCGTCGTCGACGCCGAGAGCCTGCGCCCGACGGCGTCCCGCGAGTCCCTGTACGAGGACGACACCCTCGCCGCGGTCCGTGACGCCCTCGCCGAGCGGCTGCGCGCGTGGATCGCCCGGACCGCCGCCAGCGACCCGGACCTCCTCGGCCGCTTCCTCCAGGCCCACCACCTGGCCGTGAAGTCGCTGGCCGTGCACGACGACGAGATCCTGCGGATGCTGCTGCCCTGGCTGCCGTTCGAGACCACCGACGGACACGCCACGCTCGACGAGTTCGCGCGCGCCCACCGCACCGTGCTCGTGACCTCCAGTGTGGAGGAGTTCCGGCAGATCGCGGCGATCGCCTCGGCCGCCGGGCTCGGCGTCGTCAACGGCGGCTACACCTACGACCGTGAACTGGTCCACCGGCTGCCGGAGATCAGGCCGGAGGTCGGCGTCGCCGACCTCGACCCGGCGACGCTCACCGCCCACCTCGACCCCGTGGACCGGGAGACGGAGCTGGCCGCCGCGGCCTACCTCGCCCTGGCCCGCGACGCCCTCGCCGTCTTCGACTGCGACGTCGCGCTGCGCACCTTCCAGCCCGCCTCCGCCCCCGCACTGCTCCTCGACAGCCGCGAGGCCCGCCACGAGCGCACCCGTTCCCGGCTCGCCCGCGAGCAGCAGGGCGGCCTGTGGGGCGACATCCTCGGCCACCTGCGCCAGGAGGCCCCGCGGGCCCAGCTGATCCTCAACCAGCTCAACCCGCTGGTCCGTACCGCCGTCACCATCGACGAACCCGAACTGGCCCGCACCAGCGCCGAAGCCCTCTACGGGCAGGCCGCGATGCTGTCCCGGCGTCCGCTCAGGCCCGCCGAATCGAGCCTGATCAACCGCTCCTTCCTCGACCTCCTCGCCCACGCCCTCCGCAAGGACAGCTGACGATGCCGACCGCACCCCAGACCATTGACGAGCTGTACCAGGCACTCCAGGAGAACGACCGGCGCCCCTACGGCCGTACCCGCACCGTCACGGCCGAGGAACTGGTAGACGCCGCCGAGCAGTTCGCCGAACCGCTGCCGCTCGTCCACGCGCTCCTCGAACTCCAGGAGGCGTACACCTACGGCTCCGAACCCCGCAAGTCGCCCGTCGTCTTCGCCCGCCTGCTCACCCTCTTCGACGAGCAGCCCGACGTCTTCGACGAGCGCCTGCGCCATTCGCTGTTCTGGCGGTTCAAGTGGGTGGCCAACGCCCTGCGCCAGCTGCCCGAGATACCGCTGGCCAGCCTGCGCCAGTGGCTGACGGAGATGCGCGACCGGTACGAGAAGGCCGGCCTCGGCCTCCAGCCGTACTACGGGCAGGCCTATCAGCTCGCCGCCCACATGGGCGAGGACACCGCCCTCGCCTACGAGCTGTGGGCGGGCCGCACCCGCACCAGGCTCAGCGACTGCGAGGCCTGCGAGACCTGCGAACGCGCCCTGTACCACCTCGCGGCGGGCGACGACGAGCGGGCCCTCGGCGCCTGGGAGCCCGTCCTGGCCGGGAAGGAGTCCTGCAGGGAGGAGCCCGCCCGTTCCGTCTCGTACGCCCTGCTGCCCCTGCTGCGCACCGGTCACGCCGACCGGGCCCGCCACCTGCACCTCGCCGGCTACCGCGCCTGCCGCCGCGACCCCTCGATGTCCGGGGAGGTCGGCCGGCACCTGGAGTTCTGCGCGCTGACCGGCAACGAGGCACGCGGTCTGGAACTGCTCGCCGAGAACCGGAGCCTGTTCGACGAGGTCGACTCGCCGCTGGACCAGCTCAGCTTCCTCACCGGCGTGGAGGTCCTCCTCCAGCGCGTCGAACTCCTCGGGCACGGCGGCCTGCCCGCCGCCGGATACGCGGGCCGCACCTGGACGGTGGCCGGGCTGCGCGCCGAGGTGCGCGGCCGCGCCGACGATCTCGCCGCCCGCTTCGACGCCCGCAACGGAACCACGGCCCACACCGACCGGCGCAGGGCCCGCCTGGAGCGCGCCCCTCTCCTGGACGCGCTGGAACTGACCCTGCGCACCCGCGGCCTCGACGACGTGGTCCCGGTCGCCCCGGCCACCGTACCCACCACCCGCACGACCGAAGCCGCCCCCGAGTCGCTGCCCGAACTCGCCGCCCGCGCAAGGGAGCTGGACCAGCAGGGGCATCCGGAGGCGGTGGTCTGCTGGGCCCGGCTGCGCCGCCTCGTCGCCGCCCCCGACTACGTCCACCCCGACGATCCGGCCGTGGGACCGCTCGGCCGGCTGCGCGCGGACCTGCTCACGGACGAGGCGAGCCGGGCGGGCGACCGGGACCGGTTCGAGGAGGCCGCGGAACTGTACGAACAGGCTGCGGGCCTGTACGACGAGGCGGGGGTGCCGGGGCACGCGGCGCTGGCCCGTGCCTGCGCCGTGCTCGCGGCAGCCGAGGCCGCGGAACGGGCCGACGGAGCCGAGCCGAAGGGGGCCGCGCTGACCGCCGCCCACACGGCCCTCGTCCGGCTGCACGAGGAGACGACCGGCCTCGCGCCGTACCAGGAGGCCCGGCTGCTGCGGATGCGGGCGACCGCGCTCGGCCTGCGACTGCAGACGTCCGGGAACAAGGAGCACGTCGGGCCGGCCCTGGCCGAGGTGGACCTGCTGCTCGACTTCGCCACCCGGCACGACATCGCCGGGCAGGTCGCCGGCGGCCAGTTGCTGCGGGCCGGCACGTATGCCCTCTCCGGCGACCTGCCCGCCGCGGCCACGGAGACCGACGCTCTCCTCGACCGGCTGAAGGCGCACGGCCCCGCCTGGCACCTGCCCCGCGCGCTCGCACTGCGCGCCCGGATCCGGCTCGGCCTGCGGGACGCGCAGGCCGCGCACGCGGACCTCACCGAGTGCCTGCGACTGGCCGCCGAGTGGCCGTCCGGGACGGTCGACACCGCCCGCCTGCACGGTGATCTGGCCCAGGCCTGCATGTACCTGGGCCGCCCCGACGAGGCACTGCGGCACCTGACGCGCTCCGCGGAGCTGGACCTGCGCCGCGGAAGCCGGACGGACGCGTTCTGCACCTACAGCAACGCGGCCCAGCTCAGCCTCGACCTGGGCCGCGTCGAGGACTGCATCGCGCTGCTCGACTCGCTCCTGGCCGAACCCGACGTCGCCGCCGGAGAGCTGGACGGCCGGCTCGTCGCCCAGCTCCGCCTGACCCGTGCCCGCGCCCTGCACGCGGGAGAGGACCTGAAGGCGGCCACGGCGGAGTTCGTCGCCCTCGCGGCCGAGTCGGCCGGCTGGGACGACGACCCCGGGAGCCATGCCATGATCGCCGCGGAGACCGCCGTACTCCTCGCGGAATCCGGCGAGTTCGGCCGGGCCCGCGAGGCCGCGGACCAGGCTCTCGCCGCCCACGCCCGGGCCCCGCGGTACGAGCAGCTCAGCAACTGTCTGCGCGAACTCGCCCGCCTCCAGGCCCAGCGGCAGGGCTCCGAGGGCCTGGCCGACGCCCTCGCCTTCCTCACCGACGCGGGTCGGGTCGCCGACGAGGCCCGCGCAGCGGGGTACGAGGCCCGCGGCCGGTCCCTGGACAGTGCCCTGGCCTACGAACACGGGCGGGTGGGCGCCTACACCGGGGAGTACGAGACCGCCCTGGCCGCCCTGGACAAGGCCCTCACCCTGCTCGGCGAACCCGGCCCCGACGCGGAACACGCCGGCGAGTGGGCCGAGTGCGTCCGCCTCGCGGCCGCCGTGGAGGGCATCTATCTCAAGCGCCCCGCCCCGGCCCTCACGCGCCTGGACGCGGCGGTCTCCCGCCTGACGACGCTGGGCCACACCGAGGAGGCCGAACCGCTGACCTCCCTGGCGGCCCGCCTGCGCGACGAGGCGTAGGGTGGCGGGCGCGCCTGCCGGGCCGCGCCGGAACGAAGGGCCCCTGTGCCGGGGCCGTTCGTCATCTCCGGCCGTCAGCTCCTCGTGAAGGAGTGCAGGGACACGCGGTCACCGTCGAGACCGAGCCGCACCGGTTCCTCCCCCTGGAGCAGGGCCCGCATCGCGTCGGCCAGCGGCAGCGGCACGAGGGCCTGCACGCGCGGCCCGTCGTGGCCCGTGGCGGAGGCCCGCGCGACCGCCATCCGGTAGCGGTCGGTGGCCACGACGGTCAGTTCCTCCCCTTCGACGTCGAACAGGATCGCGCCGAGCCTCGGCAGATCCGGGTCCGTACCGGCCGCGAAACGGACCGCGTCAGCGCGGCGGCCAGCTCCGGCGCGGGGACGGACAGCCGTGCGGTGACGACGGCGAGCGAGGTCATGGGGTTCTCCCTGTGGTCGAGGACGGCTCGGAGTGCGCAGAACGCGCCGCGGGCGTCGGCGAGGCCCCGTTCGAGGCGGCGCAGGTGCGCCTGGAACAGCCGGCGCACCAGGTCCGTGTCCGCGCTGGACCAGCCGGCCAGGACCAGCCGGATGTCCGCGAGGGGCATCCCGGCCCGCCGCAGACGGGCCAGCAACCGCGCCTCCTGGAGCTGGTCCGGTTCGTACCAGCGATAGCCGCTGACCGGGTCCACCCATGCGGGGACGAGGACACCGGCACGGTCGTAGAACCGCAGCGCACTCACGCTCAGTCCGCTGTCCCGGGCCATCTCGCCAATGCTGCGCATCTCGCTCTCCACACCCGCGACCATGAGCCCTCGACAAGGTCGAGGGTCAACCCCGGCCCGCCGCTCAGCCGGGGCAGTCGGCCGGCGTCATGGCCGTGCCCCAGCGGATCATCAGGTACCCGGACCCGCCGATCTCCGCCACGGCGTAGCGGGTGTACGGCCAGGCGCTGCCCGCGCTCCGCCGTTCGCTCACCAGGGCCCGGCACGCCGTGCCCGCGGCCGCGTCCGCCCAGGATTCGACCTGCTGCTCGTTCCACTCCACGTAGTCCGACCACACGTACATCGCCGAATGCGCGGGGTCGAAGCCCACCTTGATCTCGTTGTTGCCGAGTACGCGATCGGTGCCGAGGCTCTGCCGCATCCCGTTGGTCGTCGCGATGATCTTCCGGGCGGCGCCGTCCGCGACCCGGATCTCGGCGCCGTCGGTGCTGGGGATCATGGCCTGCCCGAGGCCGTCCTCGTCCGGCTGCCAGTCCTGCGCGGCGCCCGCGCCGTCCCCGGCGCCGTCGTCCGCGCCGCCGGCGGCCGACCGGCACGCGGAGTTCGCGACGAAGTCGTCGTCCCAGGTCACCTGCGGGCCCTGCCCCGCGTCCTGCCGGACCATCACATACGTGCGGTAGGCCAGTTCCGGGTGCAGACGCACGGCGTCACGCATCGTCAGACACATGTTCCTTGCGATCTCCGTCTCGGCGTCCATCGTCCCGGACGCGTCCGAGGCCAGCCCGTACGACAGGTAGACCTCGCGGCGCGACGGGTGGAACCGCACGTCGTCCGGGGTGAAGCCGGCGCCGTCGCCCAGCTCCTGGGCGACGGCGCCCTCGTCCTGCAGCACCGCGCGCGCCACGTCGTGCTCGGCCGCGCCCCGCGCCGCTCTCGCCTCGTCCCAGTTGCGCAGGGTCGCCGGGCCGCTGCCGGCGCCCTTCTCACGTGCCGCCGCATCGCCCTTCGCCGCGCTCGCCGCGGGCCCGGCGGCACTGGCGGAGGAAGGCGGCGACGCGGTGGTGGACGAGGACGCGTGCACGGCGTTCCCGGTGTCCCCGGGCAGCAGCGCCGCGGCCCCTCCGGCCAGGCCGCCGACGACGCCCGCCGCGAGCACGACCGCGCCGGCCAGCCGCTTCTTCGACCGGCTCCGGTCCAAGGGGAGTCGCCATGCCGGGTCCTCCCCGGCCGGTACGTCCCACACAGCGGCGACCAGGTCCGCGGCCGTCGCCGGCGGCGGGTCGGCGCTCGCCGCCTGGGTGGCCTGCGAGGCCAGCAGGGCCGCGCACTCCCGGGCGGCCTCCGTGGCCGGCGGGCGGTCACCCGGCTCCTGCGCCAGCGCCTTCTCCACGAGGGCGCGCAGCGGGGCGGGGACGCCCTCCAGATCCGCCTCGCCGGACATCACGCGGAAGGCCACCACGTCGGGCGCGCCGGTGCCGAAGGGCAGTCGACCGGTGCCGGCGTAGGCGACCAGCGCCCCCCACGCGAAGATGTCGCCCGCCGGGCCCGTGGTGCCCGCACGGTACTGCTCGGGGCTGATCCAGCCCGGGGTGCCCGTCGTCACCCCGGTACGGGTCACGCTGGTGCCGTCGGCGGCGTGCGCGATGCCGAAGTCCAGCACCAGGGGGCCGACGGAGGTGAGCAGCACGTTCTGCGGTTTCACGTCGCGGTGCACCACTTTGGCGGCGTGGATCGCGGCCAGCGCCTGCGCCGTGGCGGCCGCGAACGCGTACAGGCTTGCCTCGTCGAGCGGTCCGTGCGCGGCCACGTGCTGGTTCAGCGAGGGGCCCGGAACGAACGCGGTGGCCAGCCACGGGGTCGGCGCGTCCGGGTCCGCGGCGAGCAACGGCACGAGATGGGGCCCGGTGATCCGGGACGACAGCTCGACCTCGCGCCGGAAACGCGCGCGGAACTCCGGATCCTGCGCCTGCTGGGGGTGAATCACCTTCACGGCCACCCGCATGCCGTCGGCGGCGACTCCGGCATGGACCGTGCCCATGCCTCCGGCGCCGAGGCGGCCGACGATCCGGTACGGGCCCACGCGGGAGGGGTCACCCGGACGGGCCGGCCGTACTCTTCCGCCGGGACCGTTCTCGCTCACGAGCACTTCCTTGAACTGTGGCGGCCTGGGCAGGCCAGGGTGGGACAGGGGACGGGCGGACGGCCGCGAGCGCGCGGACGGCGCCGGACAGCGGCCGACCGCCCGCTCGCGGCGGCGCATCGACGTACGCGGTGGCGCGGCCTTCTGAACGAGGGCGGTGCGTATGAACGAGGGCGGTCCGTTGAACGAGGGCGGTCCGTTCGAAGGTGGACGGTCCGTCAGATACGTGACGTGGAACGTGTCACCCGGCGGCGTGCCGCTCCGTCAAAACCGCCCGCGCGTCGACAGGTTCCGTCCCCCGGCGTCCGTACCCGACACTGCCCTTCCGCATGAGCGGCCCCCTCCCCGGTCCTGTGCGAGGCCAGCCTAGGGCTTGGTGAGCCGGACGGTGGCGTACACGGCGGAAAAATCACGTGCCCGCGCAGCGCGCCTCTCGTACCGTCATGCCGTACCGAGCGCCGCCACGACCGTACGGCGGCGCATGTCGTCCGACACAGAGGGGAGCCCGGCCGTGCGCGCACGTACCGCCGTCGTCGCTCCCCGTTCCCGGTACGAGGTGATCCTCGTGTCCCGGTGGTGCCGGTGCCCGCTGCGCGGCCGGCACCGGACGCCCGTGATGTCCCGCTGACCTCGACGCACGGGCAATCGCGCTGCCCTTTTCCCGACAACGGGCCTGAGGTGTCAGGCCCGATCCGCAGAAAGGCCCTGGGTCGTGCGCACGAACACCACCACCCTCGCCGCCGTCCGCAATCTCGGCATCCTCGCCCACGTCGACGCGGGCAAGACCACCGTCACCGAGCGGATCCTGTACGCGACGGGCACCACCCACAAGCGGGGCGAGGTGCACGAAGGCACCACCGTCACCGACTTCGACCCACAGGAACGCGACCGCGGCATCACCGTCTTCGCCGCAGCCGTCAGCTGCGCCTGGGACGGCTGCCGCATCAACCTGATCGACACCCCCGGCCACGTCGACTTCGCCGACGAGGTCGAGCGCAGCCTGCGCGTCCTGGACGGGGCGGTCGCCGTGTTCGACGCCGTCGCCGGGGTCGAGCCGCAGAGCGAGTCGGTGTGGCGGCAGGCGGACCGGCACGGCGTGCCGAGGATCGCGTTCGTCAACAAGATGGACCGGGCGGGCGCCGACCTGGACCGGACGGTGGACTCCATCAGGCACCGGCTGCATCCGGTACCGCTCGTCGTCCAGCTTCCCATCGGCGCGGAGGACGCGTTCACGGGCGTGGTGGACCTCGTACGGATGCGCTCGCTGGTCTGGGACGACGGCGCGGGCACGGCCGCGGAGGGGCCCGTGCCCGAGGAGCTGGGTGTGGAAGCGGTACGGCGGCGGCGGGCGCTGGAGGAGACGGTGGCGGAGCTGCACCCGGCCGCCCTGGAGGAGTTCTGCGACCGGGAGACCCTCTCCGCCGAGACGCTCACCGCCGCGCTGCGCGACCTCACCCGCACCCGGGACGGCGTCGTCGTGCTGTGCGGTTCCGCCTACCGCAACCGCGGCGTGGAACCCCTGCTGGACGCGGTCGTGGCGTACCTGCCCTCGCCGCTGGACGTCCCCGCCGTGCGCGGCGTCCACGCGGGCGCCGCGCAGGAGCGGGCCGCCGACCCCGAAGCGCCGTTCGCCGGGCTCGTGTTCAAGGTGACCGCGAGTGCCACCGGGCGGCTGGCCTCCGTGCGCGTGTACTCGGGCACCGTCGAGAAGGGAGACATTGTGTGGGACCCGGCCACCGGCCGCACCGAGCGTGTGGCGCGCATCCTGCGGGTCATGGCGGACCGGCACGAACGGCTGGACCGTGCGGTCGCCGGTGACATCGTCGCGCTCGCCGGTGTGAAGTCGGCGCGGGCCGGCTCCACGCTCTGCGATCCCGGAGCCCCGCTGCTCCTGGAACCACCCGTGTCCGCCGAGCCCGTGGTGTCCGTCGCCGTCGAGGCCCGGCGTGCCACGGACACCGGACGGCTGGGGGCCGCGCTGGCGCGGCTGGCCGAGGAGGACCCCTCGCTGGTGGTGCGCACCGACGCCGAGACCGGGCAGACCGTGCTGTCCGGCATGGGCGAACTCCACCTGGAGGTCGCGGTGGAGAAGATCCGCCGCGACGGGGGACCGGAGGTGTGTGTCGGCCGGCCGCGGGTCGCCTACCGCGAGACGGTCGTCGAGGGAGTGACCGGGTTCGTCTTCCGGCACGTCAAACAGGACGGCGGAGCAGGACAGTTCGCGCACGTCGTGCTCGACGTGGAGCCGCTCGGGCCCGAGGTCGGGGCCACCGGCTTCGAGTTCGCCTCCACCGTGGTGGGCGGCGCGGTGCCGCAGGAGTACGTGCGCGCGGTCGAGGCCGGCTGCCGGGACGCCCTCGCCGAGGGGCCACTGGGCGGGCACCCGGTGACCGGACTGCGGGTCACGCTCACCGACGGCGCCACTCATGTGAAGGACTCCTCCGACACGGCCTTCCGCACCGCCGGCCGGCTCGGGGTCCGCGCGGCCCTGCGCGCCTGCGCGACGGCCCTGCTGGAACCGGTCGCCGAGGTCACGGTCACCGTGCCGGAGGACGCCGTGGGCTCGGTCCTCGGCGACCTCGCCGCCCGGCGCGGCAGGGTCGGCGGTTCCGGGACGCGGGGCGGCGACGCCGTTCTGACGGCGACCGTGCCGCTGGCGGAGCTGTTCGGCTACGCCACCCGGTTGCGCAGCCGCACCCAGGGCCGCGGCACCTTCACCACCCGCCCCACCGGCTACGCCCAGGCACCCCGGCCGGCGCCGGTCCGGTGACGACCGGGGGACCGCACCGCCATGTGCCGCATCGGCCGGCGGTGCGGTCCCCGTGTGCCGCGGGACGGGCGGGTGCCGAGCCGGAGACGCGGAGTGTGGCCGGCCCGCCTCGGTCCCGGTCCTGGCTCGGCTCCCGTCATGCGCCCGGTCGCTGTCCGGGGGCCTGCCCAGGACGGCTGGACATGCAGAGGTAGCGTGGCGCCGGGGCGTTCCCCGCAGACACGTGTGCCGTGCGCGGTGCCCGGAAAGCCGGTCCGTCCCGGGGGGGAGTCGAGTGAAGTACAGAGTCGCCCTCGTGGCGTTGTTCCTCCTGCCCGCGCTCTGGGGAGCGGCGAACCTCACGCGCGCCCTGACGGCCTCGGCAGAGGTCGAGTGCCCCGGAGAGAACGTGGGCGAGGACGGGGAAGAGCGCCCGGGCCCGATGCGGCCCGGGGACACGCAGTGTTCCGTCCTGGACGGATCCGTCGCGGTGGCGACGCGGGGGGATTTCGCGCAGACTTCCGCAATCCGCTGTCCGGCGCACGAGACCTTCCGCCAGAGCCCCCCGCTCCGTCGGCGAGCGGCCCGGTCACGACGTTGCTGACGGAGCCCGAACCCGGGTCGGTCGCCGGGTCCGGCGCGTGCCGGCTCGTCGGCCCGTCGAGATACAACCGTTGCACAACGGCGCCCCGGCTCTCGCGCCGCAGGTCACGCACCGTACGGCCGCTCACCGCTGCCACCTGACCTCCCCGATTTCCGGCGTTTCTCCGGGCTCTTCCGGCCCGTTCGACGGTTTGCCGCTGCCCGATCCCTTGACGAGCGTTTCTCCTGAGGTTTAACTCACGTCCTAAATTAAGCCATGAGGGGCTTCGGCGGCCGAACGGGTCCCCACGGGTCCGCACCCGTGCCCGCTTCCGTGAACACCCTCGGCGTTCTCGACTCCCGGAAAGGGACACCAGGAGCCATGCGCAGCATCCGAGCCGCGGCCACAGGCGCCGTCACCCTGTCTCTCGTCCTCGCGGCCACGGCCTGCGGAGGGGGCTCGTCCAGCGGTGGCGGGTCCGACGACTCGCCGAAGACCCTGACGTACTGGGCCTCCAACCAGGGCGCCACCATCGCCGTCGACAAGCAGGTCCTCCAGCCCGAACTCGACAAGTTCCAGAAGCAGACCGGGATCAAGGTCGAGCTGGAGGTCGTGCCCTGGTCCGACCTGCTCAACCGGATCCTCACCGCGACCACTTCGGGCCAGGGCCCGGACGTGCTGAACATCGGCAACACCTGGAGCGCCTCGCTGCAGGCGACCGGCGCGCTGCTGCCCTGGGACGCCAAGAACTTCGCCAAGATCGGAGGCAAGGACCGGTTCGTCGACTCCGCGCTCGGCTCGACCGGCGCGGCCGGCAAGGACCCGGCCGCGGTTCCGCTGTACTCGATGGCGTACGCCCTCTACTACAACAAGAAGATCTTCGCCGACGCGGGGATCGGCAAGCCGCCGGCCACCTGGGACGAACTGGTCGCGGACGGCAAGAAGATCCAGGCCAAGGGCAAGTCCCCGCTCGGCGCCGAGGGCTCGAGCCTGGCCGAGAACATCCACCACGTCTTCGTGTTCGCCAAGCAGCGCGGCGCCGACTTCTTCACCGCCGACGGCAAGCCGGACTTCACCGACGCCAAGGTGGTCGACGCGGTGAAGAGCTACGTCGACCTGATGGCGAAGGACAAGGTCATACCGACCGGTGACGCCGAGTACGCGCAGAACCAGTCCGTCAGCGACTTCGCCAAGGGCAAGCAGGCCATGCTGTTGTGGCAGTCGGCCGCCGCCAACCTCAAGTCCCAGGGCATGAGCGAGGACGCCTACGGCATCGCGCGCGTCCCGGTGATCTCCGGCACGCCCGGCACCGGCACCCAGGTCGACTCGATGGTCGCCGGCATCAACCTGGCCGTCTTCAAGAACACCCACAACCTCGACGGCGCAACGAAGTTCGTGAAGTTCATGACCTCCGACGACGAGCAGAAGATCCTCAACAAGGCCTACAGCTCCATCCCGCCGGTGAAGTCCGCCCAGGAGGACCCCGCGTTCAGCGCTCCCGCCAACGCCGTCCTGAAGACCACCCTCGCCACGAGTGCCGCCGCGCTGCCGCAGGTCCCGTCCGAGTCGCAGTTCGAGACGGCGGTCGGTACGGCCGTCAAGGACCTGTTCGCCGACGCCGCCGCCGGACGCCCCGTGACCACCGACACGGTCAAGGCCGCGCTGAACAAGGCCCAGCAGCAGATGCCGGCGGCGTGAGCGAGACGATGACGACCACCGCCTTCAAGGAGCCGGTGACGCAGGCACCGTCCGGGGCGGCGGCGCGCGACCCGCGCCCTCGCCCCGGACGGCTCCGCCGCGTCTCGCTGCCGTACCTGCTGCTCCTGCCCGCCCTGCTGCTCGAACTCCTCGTCCACCTGGTGCCGATGGTCATCGGCATCGTGATGAGCTTCAAGGAACTCACCCAGTTCTACATCCGCGACTGGAGCACCGCCCCCTGGGCCGGCCTGGGCAACTACAAGGTGTCGGTGGACTTCCACGCGCCCGTCGGCGAGGCCCTGCTGCACTCCTTCTTCGTCACCATCGGCTTCACCCTGCTGTCCGTCGGCCTGTGCTGGCTCGTCGGGACCGCGGCCGCGCTCTTCATGCAGGACACCTTCCGCGGCCGCGGCCTGCTGCGCGCGCTGTTCCTGGTGCCGTACGCGCTGCCCGTCTACGCGGCCGTCATCACCTGGGTGTTCATGTTCCAGCACGACAACGGCCTGGTGAACCACGTCCTGCACGACCAGCTGCACCTCACCGACAAGCCGTCCTTCTGGCTCATCGGCGACAACAGCTTCTACGCCCTGCTGACCGTCTCGGTGTGGAAGGGCTGGCCGTTCGCCTTCCTCATCGTGACGGCCGGCCTGCAGAACATACCCCGCGAGCTGTACGAGGCCGCCGCGCTCGACGGCGCGGGGATGTGGCAGCAGATCCTCCGCATCACCCTGCCCTCGCTGCGCCCGGTCAACCAGGTGCTGGTCCTGGTCCTCTTCCTGTGGACCTTCAACGACTTCAACACCCCGTACGTGCTGTTCGGCAGGTCCGCCCCCGAGGCCGCCGACCTCATCTCGGTCCACATCTACCAGGCGTCCTTCGTCACCTGGAACTTCGGCACCGGCTCCGCCATGTCCGTCCTGCTGCTGCTCTTCCTGCTCGTCGTGACGGGCGCGTACCTGCTGTTCACCTCGCGCGGACGGAGGGTCGGCCATGTCTAGGACCGTCAACCCACCGATGGCGTCACCGCGTTCCTACCTGTGGTCCCGCCGGATCTTCCTCAGCCTGCTCACCGGTTTCGTGCTGGTCCCGGTGTACGTGATGGTCTCCAGCTCGCTGAAGCCGCTCGCGGACGTCACCGGCAAGTTCCGCTGGCTGCCGAGCGGGCTGACCGTCCGGCCGTACATCGACATCTGGTCGACGGTCCCGCTGGCCAGGTACTTCGTGAACTCGCTGATCGTGGCGGGCGCTGCGACGATCTGCTCGGTGGCCATCGCGGTGTTCGCGGCGTACGCGGTCAGCCGCTACGACTTCCGCGGCAAGCGCGTGTTCACGGTCACGGTGCTGTCGACGCAGATGTTCCCCGGCATCCTCTTCCTCCTCCCGCTGTTCCTGATCTACGTCAACATCGGCAACGCCACCGGCATCGCCCTCTTCGGCTCCCGAGGCGGACTGATCCTCACCTATCTGACCTTCTCCCTCCCCTTCTCCATCTGGATGCTGATCGGCTACTTCGATTCGGTCCCGCGCGACCTGGACGAGGCGGCGCTGGTGGACGGCTGCGGCCCGCTCGGCGCGCTGCTCAGGATCGTCGTACCGGCCGCGATCCCCGGCATCGTCGCGGTCGCCGTCTACGCCTTCATGACCGCGTGGGGCGAGGTGCTGTTCGCGTCCGTCATGACCAACGACACCACCCGCACCCTCGCCGTCGGCCTCCAGGGCTACTCCACCCTCAACAACGTCTACTGGAACCAGATCATGGCCGCCTCGCTGGTCGTCAGCGTCCCCGTGGTCGCCGGCTTCCTCCTTCTGCAGCGCTACCTCGTCGCCGGCCTGACGGCGGGCGCCGTCAAGTGACCGACACCCCTGATCCCGAAGGGACTTCCGTGTCCGAACCCATCGACCTCGCCGCACTCCCGCACGACTTCCTGTGGGGCACGGCCACCGCGGCGTACCAGATCGAGGGAGCCGTCGCCGAGGACGGCCGCGCGCCCTCGATCTGGGACACCTTCTCGCACACCCCCGGGAAGATCGCGAACGGCGACACCGGCGACGTCGCCTGCGACCACTACCACCGCTGGCGCGAGGACATCGCCCTGATGCGCCGTCTTGGCGTCAACGCCTACCGCCTGTCGGTGGCCTGGCCACGGGTGGTCCCCGGCGGCACGGGCCAGATCAACCCCACGGGCCTCGCCTTCTACGACGAGTTGGTGGACGCCCTGCTGGACGCCGGCATCACCCCGTCCGTCACCCTCTACCACTGGGACCTGCCGCAGATGCTCCAGGACCGCGGCGGCTGGCCCGAGCGGGACACCGCCCACGCGCTCGCCGAGTACGCCTCGGCCCTCTCCACCCGCCTCGGCGACCGCGTCAAGCTGTGGGCCACCCTCAACGAGCCCAGCTGCTCGGCCTGGATCGGCCACCTGGAGGGCACGATGGCCCCCGGCTGGACGGACCTCACCGCCGCCGTGCGCGCCTCGGTCCATCTGCTGCTCGGCCACGGCCTCGCCACACAGGCCGTCCGAGCCGCCGCCCCCGACGCCCAGGTCGGCATCGTCAACAACCTCTCCACCGTGCACCCGGCCACCGACCGCCCCGAGGACGTCGCGGCCGCCCGCCGCCACGACGGCCACGTCAACCGCTGGTGGCTCGACCCGGTGCACGGCCGGGGCTTCCCCGCCGACATGGTGGAGACCTACGGCGTCGAACTCCCCCTGCGCGACGGCGACCTGGAGACGATCGCCACCCCCCTGGACTGGCTGGGCCTGAACTACTACTTCCCGGCCTACGTCGCCGACGCTCCGGGCGCCCCGGCACCCTACGTCCGCGCGGTGCGCCGCGAGGGCGTCCCGCGCACCGGCATGGACTGGGAGATCGACGCGAGCGGCATCGAGACCCTGCTGCTCCGCCTCACCGAGGAGTACGGCGCCCGCAGGATCTACGTCACCGAGAACGGCTCCGCCTTCCCGGACGTGGTCCGCCCCGACGGCAGCGTGGACGACCCGGAACGCCAGGACTACCTGGAACGCCACCTGGCCGCCTGCACCTCGGCCGCCCGCAGGGGAGCCCCGCTCGCCGGCTATTTCGCCTGGTCCCTGCTGGACAACTTCGAGTGGGCCTACGGCTACGACAAGCGCTTCGGCCTGGTCCACGTCGACTACCGCACCCAGGTCCGCACGATCAAGGGCAGCGGCCACCGGTACGCGGACATCGTGCGGGTGCACCGGGGGGAGGCACGCAGGGCGGCGTGAGCGGGGCCCGGAGGGCTGGGGCGCGGGAGCGGGAACCTGCGCCCCCGGTACGCACCGCTCCGAGCTTGCCGGGGCTTCGCACAGGGCCCGTTCTCCACGAGCGACGACCGAGGCCCCGGCTCGTCGCGCGACAACTCACCGTGGAGCGCGGCATGTTACCGGTACAGACTTGTTGACGCTGCATACCGGCGATGATTCACTCCGCGGCTGAGAGCGCTCTCTCGCGATCGCGGACCAGCCGCGGTCCCGTTCACCCCACCACGTTTAAGGAGAGCCGTGTCTGTGATTCCCTCTCGTCGTGCCCTGCTCCGCGGGGCGGCTGCTGCCGCCGCAGCGGTGCCGCTGACCGGTGCGACCGCAGGATCCGCCTTCGCGTCGTCGCCCGACCTTGCCGTCGGCTCGGGCGATCACGGCGCCGGCCACGGGACGGCCGGTCTCGGGCCGAACGTCCTGGTCTTCGACACGTCGATGGGCGACGCGGCGATCCAGGCGCGGATCGACGCCGTGTTCGCCATCCAGCAGTCCAACCAGTTCGGAACCGAGCGGTACGCCCTGGCGTTCAAGCCTGGCACGTACAACGTCGAGATCAACGTCGGCTTCTACACCCACGTCCTGGGGCTCGGGGTCCGCCCCGAGGACGTCGTGATCAACGGTCATGTGACCGTCGACGCCCAGTGGTTCGGCGGCAACGGCACCCAGGACTTCTGGCGGGCCGCCGAGAACCTGACCATCGTGCCGCCGGACGGACTGGAGCGCTGGGCCGTGGCCCAGGCCGGCCCGATGCGCCGGGTCCACGTCAAGGGCGACATGATCCTCATGCCGAGCCCGCCCGGCAACGGGTGGTCCAGCGGCGGCTTCCTGGCCGACAGCGTGGTGGACGGCCGGATCAACTCCGGCTCGCAGCAGCAGTGGCTGTCGCGCAACGACACCATCGGCAGCTGGACCGGCGCCAACTGGAACATGGTCTTCGTCGGTGTCCAGGGCGCACCCGCCACGTCCTTCCCGACCCCGCCCTGCACGACCGTCGGCCGCACCCCGGTGATCCGGGAGAAGCCGTTCCTGACCGTGGACCGCCGCGGTGCCTACCACGTCTTCGTGCCCGCGCTGCGTCGCGACAGCACCGGCACCTCCTGGGCCGGCCGACCGGCCGCCGGCCACAGCATCCCGCTGACCGGGTTCCACGTCGCACAACCGGGCGACTCCGCCGCGAGCATCAACGCGGCGCTCGCCAGGGGCAAGCACCTCCTGCTCACCCCGGGCATCTACCCGCTGTCCGCGCCGCTGCGGATATCCCGGCCCGGCACCGTCGTCCTCGGCCTCGGTCTGGCCACCCTCCAGGCCGTCAAGGGCAACTCGCTCGTCGAGGTCGCCGACATCGACGACGTCTCCGTGGCCGGTCTGGTCCTCGAGGCCGCCTCCGCCGATTCCCCCGTGCTGCTGCGCGTCGGCGACGGCCGCAGCCGCAGGAACCACGCGCACCGCCCCACCGCCCTCTTCGACATCTTCCCGCGCATCGGCGGCGCGGTCCCCGGCGGCACCCGCGTCAGCGTCCAGATCGACAGCGACGACGTGATCGTCGACCACGTCTGGGCCTGGCGCGCCGACCACGGCCTCGACGGCACCTTCGGCTGGTCGGTCAACCCCGCGGGCGTCGGCTTCCTCGTCAACGGCGACCGGGTCACCACCTACGGTCTGTTCGTCGAGCACCACCAGAACTACGAGGTGCTCTGGAACGGCAACCACGGCCGCACGTACTTCTTCCAGAACGAACACCCCTACGACGTCCCGACGCAGACGGCCTGGAAGCACGGCAACACCAACGGCTTCGCCGCCTACAAGGTCGGCGACCACGTCACCGAGCACCACGCGTGGGGCCTGGGCAGCTACGCCTACTTCGACCTCGACGCCAACATCTACACCGACCGCGCCTACGAGGTCCCCGACACCCCGGGCGTCGTCCTCACCTCGCTGATGACGGTCTGCCTCAACGGCCCGGGCGGCGGCGGCATCCTGCACTGCGTCAACAACGCGGGCGACCCCGTCGAGAACGGTTTCGGAACCTACTACATGAAGTCGTACTCGAACGGCGCCGGGGTGGTCTGACCGCCCCGCGGGCAGTGACGCTGCCACGGCGCACTCCGCCCACACCGTCTCGCCGGGGCCGCTGTCGACGGGGGGACTCCAGCCCCGCGGTCGGCCGGGGCCCCGGCGAGCAGGCGGCCGCGCCCGCCGTCGCGCGGGTCGTCCTCCGAGGTGTGGGCGGGCCGGTGGAGGAGAGTATGCCGAGGGTGTCGGCTGCACCGAAGCCGCATGTAAATCCGCGTCGCAATAGGTCGCCGTCCCGGGCCGTCTCTGCTGCCGAGAATCTTGAGCATCCGGTGGCGGACGCCCGCGGCTGCTTACTGACAGGGTGCCGCGGCGGCCGGACTTGGTGCCAGGTCTTCACCAGGTCCGGCCCTCCGACGCACCCCTGCGTTCCTTGACGTACCCCGGCCCTGGTTGACTCTTCCGCACGGGCTCCCAGGACTAGCTGTATTGCCCTGAGAGGTTGGGGACGCGACTGGCGGGTGGCTGGCCCCTGAGCGCGGTGTGTCCGCGGTGGTGATTGTAGGTGTGCAGCCACTGCGGGAACGCTTCCCGGCGCTCGGCTTCCGACCGGTAGGGGCGGGCGTAGGCCCACTCGTCCAGCAGGGTGCGGTTGAAGCGTTCGACCTTGCCGTTGGTCTGGGGCCGGTAGGGCCGGGTTCGTTTGTGGGCGATCCCGGCCGCTGCGAGGGCGTCGCGCCAGTCGCGTGAGCGGTAGCAGGAGCCGTTGTCGGTCAGGACCCGTTCGACGGTGATCCCGGCCTGGGTGAAGAAGGCGTGGGCCCGCTGCCGGAAGCCGGTGGCGGTCTCCTTCTTCTCGTCGGCGTGGATCTCGCTGTAGGCGAGGCGGGAGTGGCCGTCGACGGCGGTGTGCAGGTAGCTGTAGCCGAGGTTGGGGCGGCCGTGGACGGTGCGGGGCCGGGCGGGGTCGCGGTGCGCGGAGCTGTTGCGGCCGCCCTTGGCTCTGCCGTGGACCTTGTGCCCGCCGCCGTCGCGCCGCGTCGCCGATTCCCATCGCGACCATCTGGCGGAATACCAAGCACTGAAACAGGAACTGACCGCACAGGTGCGGCGGTTGGCCGAGCTGCTGCCCGCCCTGACCGCTGAAGCGGGCACCAGCGTCCTGGACGGCCCGTCCGTCGGCGTCGCCGAGCTCGCACGCGCCGGACTGGTCCAGTACGGCGATCCTGAACCGGTCTCGGTCAGCGACCGGCTCGACACGGATTTCCTTCAGGGGTTCCTGCGCAGCGCGGCGAATACCCGCCGGTCCACGAGCGACAGCGGAACGTTTCGGCTTGACGGCAAGGGCGCCCGTATTCCGCAGATGGACATCGCCGAACAACGCCGGTACGGGGCCGCCTTCCGCGCCCTGCAGGAGTTCGAGGAACTGGCCCGGCGCGTTGCCGAGCTGAGCAAGCAGACGTCCGCTTTGGCGCGGGACGGTTTGGGCAACGGAGCGCTGGTCCCCGGCGAGTGACGGGGCCATGCCTCTCCGGTCGCCTGATCAGCTCTCCTGCGGCACGAACGGACTGGCCGTCCCGCTCCACGACACCGCCAGTGCCTCCCGCGCTCGCGTGCACGCCACGAACAGCAGACAGCGCTCGCGCAACAGGTCCGCATCGTGCTGGAGCGCGTCCACGGAGGCCGGCATGACCTCACGTGCGAAGGGCACCGCACTCGCGGTCACCCCGAGGACGGCCACGCAGCGGAACTCCAGCCCCTTCATGGCAGCCGGAAGGCGACCTCCCGGGTCTGCGGGTCCTCCTGGGGCCGGAAGCCCTCGAAGAAGTCCTCGTACGCGTAGGAGGGATGGAACTGCACGAGCTTGACCTGCTCCGGGCCGCCGCCGAGGAACTCGGCGAGCTTCAGGGCGAGGTAGGTCTTGCCGGTGCCGGGCGGCCCGTAGAACACCAGCTGACGTTCGTCCCAGAGCAGGTCACGCACCTCCCGCAGCCAGTCCACATCGTGCACGAGAAGTTCGTCGGCCAGCTCGTCCACCGGCTCGGGCAGTTCGAGCTCGCGGCGGGCGGCCATCACCTGTATCTCCACGCTCGGGTCGCGGTCCACGGCCCGAGCTTCCTCGGCCAGCTCCTGGTCGCTGAGGCCGAGCCCGTCCACCAGGGCCTGGACGGAGGACAGGTCGACCACGTCGTGCTGGACCGACAGCTTCTGCTGCAGTTCCTCCGGCAGCTCGTCGTACGGGTAGCCGTTCGGCTGCCACTCCACCGGCCGCCGCAGATTGGACCGCCCGCCCTCGGACTCGACCTGCTCCGCTCCGCCGGTGATCTCGCCGACGTACAGCCGGCCACCGGAGATGGTGCAGACGGTGTCACCAGGTTTCATCCGGGAGAGGAACGCGTGCACCTCTTCCGCCAGTTGCTGCTTCTGGCTGTACGTGGCCGTGGATTCGTAGTCCTCCTGGATCAGGAGGCGCAGCTGGTCCTTGCTGATGCCCTGCTCCACACCCTCGCGCAGCCGCGAGGCGGCGAGAGTGACACATCCCTCGGGCAGCCACATCCGCTGCACGAGGTCGAGCCCGCTCACGTTGGAACCGCGCACCAGCCAAGGGCGGTTGGGGCCTGGCCACATCCCCGGCATGAAATCCCCGAGGGGGCGGCCGTCCTCCGTCTTCCAATTGATCCAGCCGTTGGCACTGTGGCCTTTCAGCACCGCCGCAGCCCTGGAAGAGGAGTCGAAAGTGATGGCTTCGGCCGTCTCCAGCCAGCCGGGCCACCTTTCGGACGGCTTGATCCGTCCCTGCCGGATCAGCTCTTCGCGCTGCATGTGGGCACCGGCCACGCGGGCGGGGAACGACGGCACGACCTCCGGTCGCACGGGTTGGCCCGCGGGAACGACGAACTTCCGGCTGCCATTCGTCCCCAGTTCATTCGCCGGCCGTCCCTGGGCCACTGGTCCGCCGTTCGGCAGCCGCAGGTAGAACTCCGGGTACTCCCTGCTCTTTTCAGCCGACATGGCTGGCCCCTCCCGCACACGGATCCACCGACTACGGTAGGGCCACCCACCGACAAGGGGCCGGTCGGGGCCCTTCAGACGGATGGGTGGACGGCCGGGATGATGCTCGTCCCACCGGCTCAGGGCGTCGAGGGGGCGCACGAACGTACTGTGCGGCAGGCAGGACATCGGCATTCTGAGAGTCCTTGACGTCATTGCCTGGATGAAGGGCGGAGAAGGCCCGAATCGGACGAGCTGAGACGTAGCGGCGGCTTGGGGTGACATCCCGACGGTCAAGACGTCCAGTCGGGCAGCCGGGGATGGTTGACGGCTCCGGGAAGGTCGCACCACGGCCGCAGTTCTCCGTAGGCCTTGGTCCCGTCGTAGCTGAGGTCGGGTCCCTTCATCCGGTACGACTCGGCCAGGGCCACACAGGCGGCCTCGCCCTTGGTGCCGACCGTTCCCGGGGCCAGTTGGTCTGCGCCGTTCACGGCGGCGTCCAGGCAGTTGCCAAGGGCTCCGTGGTCGTCCGCGGTGTCGCCGCTCGCGGCCGTTTTGTCCAGAGCTACGACGGCGTCCGCGCAGTCCCGAGGCATCCTGGTGCGCTCGAGGGTGACCGCCCTGATCAGCTCGTCCACTGTCGTGTCGGCGGCTTTGTCCTGCTTACCGTAGGTGTTGAAGGAGGCTATCGGGCGGGACGGCAAGGGGGCTGTTGGGCGGCGTTGCATGCCGTCCGCATCCACGCGCTCGCCTGCCCCGGTGGGGCGTGTGTGTCGATGCCGAGCACGTGGATGACGCCAAGACCGCGCTGAGGGCTGCCGATCCGCAGCGTGCGTCGGGCGTATCCGCCCGGCTGAGGGTGGACGATGACCGCGCTCGGGGCTTCGACGGGTGTGTAGCCGGCGCTGTAGGTCAGGAGCTGGTGGATGTCACCCGCGCTCACGCCGTGGCGGTCGTAGCGCTTGTACTTGGCGTCGATGGGCAGCAGGGCGTGATGGCCCGTGCCGGCGTGGGGCAGGCTGAGCAGAAGGTCGGGGCGGAACGTCGAGGTGCTGCCGAGGTCGCCGCGGACGGTGATGCCGGTCCGTCCGTTGCTGGGGACGGAGCGGCCGCCGTGCGGGGTGGCCGCCTCGGTGGCGAGCCGCCGGACGACGGCCTCCCAGAGCGCGGGCATGGTCAGCAGGAGGCCGCCCGCCGAAGTGCCGTGGTCGGTCAGCAGATCGCTCACGCCTCCGCCGCGCAACAGCAGGCGGGCCCACGTGTGAGCGGGACGGTAGCGGGTGTTGAGGCGTGTGTACCGGGTGCGCTCCAGGGCGCGCAACGCGGTGGCGGGCGTGCCTGCAGCCGGGAACGCGTCGGCGACGCCGTGCAGGCCGCATGATGTGCTTCGCGGCGCTGCCGCCCTTGATGCTTCCCAGGTTCGGAGTGAGGAACTCGAGGAGTCGGCAGTACGTCGGTTCGGACCCGGCGGGGGCGGGCTGCCCCAGCGCGTAGCGCTCGAGCGGCAGCGTCTTCCACCCCTCCAACGGGAAGAGGGAGAGCACCCGTTCGCGCTCCTTCTCGGCGGCCGACTCCACCTCGGCGACGGCCGCCCGGTCGAACTGGCCGGCCGCTGTACGCACATCCACCCCACCTGTCATGCCGCCATGATGCCGGATGGCGTCGAGCCCGCTGCCGGAGGTTGGTGGTTCCTCTGCGAACGGCCGAGTCGGCTGACACCATGGACCGGCAGGGGGCAGTAACGGCTCCGCACTCGCGGAGCACAGCGACGCACGTGATGGGGGAAGCATGGAGGACTGGATCTACATCCTCAACCCGAACAAGGACACGCTGGACGGGGAACCCTCCACCAAGGAAACCATCCGCCGCCTCGCCCACGAAGAACCTGAACTCGACCTCTGGCTCAGCCGGCGCAACCGTATGAGCCCAGGGGACCGCCTGTGGTTCTTCTTCAGTCAACCGGAGTCGGCCGTGGCGGCGCTGGCCGAGGTCGACAAGGAGCCGTACGAGGATCCCGACGACCCGGAGTTCTCGTACCGGGTCGAGGCGACCCTGCTGCCCGGCGCGACGGAGGCCTTGTACGGCAGCCCCGTCGGCCGGGAGGAACTGAGGCTCGCCCAGGTGAGGTCGGTGCAGAAGGTGAAACCCGAGGCGTTGCCGGTGCTGCTCGCGAGGGCCGGGTTGTAGGACGACGGTACGGAGACGAAGCGGGACGGGGCCGCCGGCGCGAGATCCCTTCGCGCCCGTCGAGCAGTCGCTGCTCACCCGGCTATCGTGATCGGTATGCCGTCCTCGCACCTGCTGATCATCGGAGACCGGGCCGCCCTGAGCTGGGTGGTGACCGAGCAGTGGATGGCGTTCCCGGCAGGGCGGTCGAAGGCGGCCCGTGCGCTGGAGGAGGGCGACGAGATCTTCGTCTACACCACGCGCGGATGCTTCCGGAACCCGACGCACGACCTCGGCCGGGTCGTGGCCCGGGCCACCGTCGCCGGCCCCGTCCGGGTCCTGGAGGAGCCGGTCGTCTTCGGCGAGCGCAGCTTCACGGAAGGCTGCCTGCTGGAGGTGTCCGGCCTGGCCCGGTTCCGTGAAGGGCTCGTCCTGCGCGACCTCGTACCGCGCCTGTCGGTGTTCCCGGACCCGGCCACGTGGAGTGTGCGCATGCGGCGGGCTTCACTGACCCTGCCGCCGGGTGACGCCGAGTTGCTGCGTGCGGAGCTGGAGCCGCTCCTGTCGCCGTACGAGGAGGCGGTCGAGGGCTACCGCTGAGAGCCGGTGACTGGTTGATGCACCAGGCCCGCCACGCCCGCCGCGAGGGCGCGACGGCGATTCATGGCGTGCATGCCTCAAGAATGCGCGCCATCTGACCACCTGCGGGTGCGGGTCACTCGGCTCCCGCGGCGGCAAGGTGCTCGCGCATCACGGCCGCGATCTCCGTGGCATCTCCGGTGGGCGGCAGACGCCACGGCGTCTCGTCGCCGTTCTCCATCACGAAGCTGCTCACGAAACGCACACTCGCGGGTGAGGGGGCGTACGAGTCACGGAGCCGCACGCAGTCCCACACGCATCTCCGCCCACCGAACGGCCTGACGGCACGGGTTGGTTGAACGTCTTTCGCATCGCACAAGGTTCTCGGAGCGCACAGCGGCACCCACGGCGGGTCCCGCCTCAGCCCAGGGGCGCGGAGAGCGTGACAAGTTCCGCCCAGACCGTCTTGCCGCTGGGCGGATACGGCTCTGCGCCCCAGCGGTCGGCGAGGGCGGTCACCACGAGCAGGCCGCGACCCGACTCCGCATCCGGAGGCGGGCTGAAGTCCGTGGCGGGGCAGGGGAGGCGGTCACCCCGCGCGTCGGTCACGGCGATCCGCAGCAGGCCGGCCCCCGGGTCGAAGCGGAGCCCCAACCGGAAGTCCCGGCCCTGCACCCGGCCGTGCAGAGCCGCGTTGGCAGCCAGTTCGGCCACGATGTGCTCCGCCCGCTCGGCCGCGGACGGCGGCACCTGCCAGGCCTGGAACTCCGCCACAGCGAGCAGTCGGGCGAGCCGTGCGCCGCGACGGGTGGACGACAGCTGCTGTGCGAACGTCCGGACGGTGGTGGGGGAGTGGGGCGTGCTCACGTTCATGGGGCCACCGTGAAGGGTGCGCGGGGGCGCGCGCCAGGTAAAAGCCACGTACGGTACGTGAGCGTACGGACACTCCCAGTGCGGTGTACGGCAGTCCGGTGGTCGCTCTGGAGCCCCGGCGGGAAGCGGAATCACCCCGGCCTTCGGGCCCGGCCTCGGCTGTGCGCTCGACGGCGCGGTGGCCTTCGCCACAATTTGCCCATTTGGGATGGATAACTGCGTACAAATAGTTCGAACGGTGGTTGCACTACTGAGGTAATCAGCTCAGCGATTCAGAGACCAATGGCATTGGGAGAAGCGTTTGCTCACGGCGCGTAAACGACGGACCAGGCTGGTGGCTGCGGCCGGCGTACTCGGCGGCGTGCTCGCGGTCACGGCACTCGGCGGTACCAGTTTCGCCGCCACCGGCGGCAATGACGCCGGGAATCCGACGAAAACGCAGGCTCCGGCGGATCGGGCGGCCGCCCAGGACGCCTCCGACGCCCGGATAGAGATCACGCCAGGGCAGGGCGCCCACGACGTCGGCATCAACGACCCCGTCAAGGTCACCGTCCGTGACGGAAAGCTCACCAAGGTGACCATGACCGCCGTAGCGACCGGCGCCGAGCTTCCGGGCACCCTGTCCGCGGACGGCACGTCCTGGAAGCCGGACGGCCGACTGCAGCGGGCCACCAGGTACCAGGTCGCCGCAGAGGCCGAGGACGCCAAGGGCCGCTTGGCCACCGAGAACGCCACGATCGCCACGGTCTCACCGGCCAACGACTTCATCGGGCACCTCTCCCCCGAGAACGGTTCGACCGTCGGCGTGGGCATGCCGGTGACGGTCGACTTCGACGAGGCGGTCGGCGACAAGGCCGCCGTGCAGCCGGAGATCCACGTCAGTTCCAGCAGCGGCCAGCGGGTCGTCGGTCACTGGCTCAACGACGGCCGCCTGGACTTCCGCCCCGAGCGCTACTGGAAGCCCGGCTCCACCGTCACCGTCAAGCTCGACCTCCACGGCGTCCGGAAGACGGTCACGTTCAAGATCGGCCGGAGCCAGATCAGCACGGTCGACGCCGCGACGAAGCAGATGACCGTCGTACGGAACGGCAAGACGATCAAGACCATCCCGATCTCGTCCGGCAGCCCCGAGCACCCGACGTACAACGGTCGGATGGTCATCTCCCAGAAGTTCCGGCACATCCGCATGAACGCGGCGAGCGTCGACCTCACGGACAAGGACGGCAAGCCCGCGTACAACATCGCGGCCGTACCGCACGCCATGCGCCTGACCGACTCGGGCACGTTCGTCCACGGCAACTACTGGGAACCCGACTCGGTCTTCGGCAAGGTCGACACCAGCCACGGCTGCGTGGGCCTGAAGGATGTCCAAGGCGGCGGCGACGGCAGGCAGCCCGCCGCGTGGTTCTTCGACAACTCGATGATCGGCGACGTCGTGATCGTCAAGAACTCCAAGGGCGGGAGGGCCCTGGCCCCGGACAACGGCCTCAGCGACTGGAACATGCCGTGGAGCGAGTGGGTCGCGGGCAGCGCCACCCACTGACGCCAGGTCGTACCGCACACACCTGAACATGACTCCCTCCGCCAGGCGGTGGCCGGCATCGTTTCGGCCGCCGCCTGGCGTGTCAGGGCGCCCGAGCAGTCTTCGGCCCGGTGAGTCTCCCCGCCTGCCGACTTCAGCGTTCCGCCACCCGTCGGCCCCCTTCGGGCGTGAGCCCGGGACCGAGTTCCCGGCAACCTCGTACGGTGAGTCAGCGTACGGACACGTTCGGTGGACAGTACGCATACGGGTTGGCCACGCTGGGTGTTCTCGGTCAGGGGGAACTGGCACGTGTGCACCTGGAGGTGGGCCTCGAATGACGACCGACCGCGTCGAACCGGTGGGGTTGGGCGGAGAGTGCGAGCGGGAACCGGACCCGTCGGACAGTCTGCGAACGTTCGGGGCGATTGTCCAGGCGCTGCGCGAGCACGCGGGGCTGAGCCGGGCGGAGTTCGGGGAGATGGTCCGCTTCTCCAAGCACACGGTGGAGTCGGTGGAACTGGGGCGGCGGATGCCGGACGCGTCGTTCGTGGAGCGGGCGGAGGAGGCCCTGGGCAACACGGGGGCGTTGCGGCGGGCGGCGTGCTTCTTGACGCGGGGGGAGGCGGGGCTGGCGGCTTGGTTCCGGCAGTGGGCGAGGCTGGAGCGGGTGGCGGTGAGCCTGTGTACGTATGAGTGCCGGTTGGTGCCGGGGTTGTTGCAGTCGGAGGGGTATGCGCGGGCGGTGTTTGAGGGGACCGTTCCCGTGGCTCCCGACGGCCAACTGGAGGACTACATGGCCAGGCGGATGGAGCGGCAGCGGATGCTGGTCGAGCGGCCGACGACGCCGTTCAGCTTCATCGTCGAGGAGCATGCGTTCCGGCGGCGGTTCGGCGACACGCAGAGGATGCGCAAGTTGTACGACCACGTGCTGAAACTCAGCGCGCCTCGCAACGTGTTGCTTCAGATCGTGCCGCTGGAGGCTGGGTTGCACGCCTGTCTGGATGGTCCGGTCCGGCTCCTGGAGACGCCGAAGGGCCAGCGGTTCGCGTACTCCGAAGGCCAGCAGAACGGCCGCTTGATCTCCGACCCAAAAGAGGTGAGCCTCCTCTGCCAGCGCTATGACACACTGCGCTCGCAGGCCCTGAACCCCGAAGACTCACGGGGTCTGCTGGAGCGACTGCGAGGAGAGCTATGAGCAAGACGGAACTCGCCTGGTTCAAGTCCAGCTACAGCGGCAGTCAGGGTGACGACTGCGTGGAGGTCGCCGTCACCGAGCAGGCCATTCACGTACGGGACTCCAAGGATGCGATGCGCACTCCCTTTGCCGTGGGTCGGGACGGCTGGTCGCGTTTCGTGGACTTTGTGGCGGAGGCCTGAGGACGACGCGTCACGGTGGCAGGCCCGCAGGCGCATGCCACCGTGACGCTGACGGCTCTTCGCAGTTGAGGGTGTAGTCGGGCTGCGCACGTGGCTGACCTTCGGGGCTCTCTCAGCCTTCCGCGTCGCGCTCCTCCTCGTCCCCGAGCCAATGGAGCGCTCGCTCGGCGATCCCGCTGGAGAGCTTGCCCGTTACCGAGCTGGCCAGCTCGGGGGTCTCGTTGCCGAAGCTTATGGCGGCATCGACGCCTTTTGTTCCTGCCTCGAGTGCCTTGTCCCTCGCCTCCGTGGCCGCGTCCACCCACCGTCTCGCCTCCGACGACTGGCGACCGGACTCAATACCGAGCCGCCCGTGGAAGACATGGACGCTGGCTGCGACATGGTTGCTCGACTGGACTACGGCCGGGAACTTGATCGGGTTGAACAGCACCTCTGCGTTGGCCGTGCCGGCAGCCGCATCCATCCGGGCCACCAGACGCTCGGTGCTCCGCGAGATGAGATCCAGCCGGTTCCGCCGGGCAACCCGAAGCCCGAGGCGATGCCGGTCCAGCTCCTCCGGAGCGCCGTCCAGCACCCGGTCGAGTTCGAGCACTGCGAGCGCGTCCTGCAGTTGGAAGCAAGGAGCCAGCACAGCGAGCCACTCCTGAGTCTTGGACCCGGCTTCCTGGGCCGTCGCGGCGAGATCGCCGATGTTGGTTTTGCGCTCCATCTTCTCCGCGAGTGCGTCGAGTTGACGCAACGCGTACGCCTGGGTGTTTGCGACCGTTGCCGGCGCGGCCTGCACCTTCGACCACGTGACCTCGGAGACTCGGCCCACCTGCTCTCGGATGGTCATGCTCTCCTCGATCAGGAGGTCCACTCCGATCATGCGGGCCACCACAGCGTCCTTCTGGGCGCGCAGGACGTCGTCGACCTTCTCGTCGATCGTGGCGAGGTAGTCGGTGATCTCGTCCATGGCCTGCTGCATCGCGAGCTGAGCCATGATCCTCGCGCTGCGCGAGACCACGCTCGGTCTGGCCCAGGAAGTCGCGGAACCCTGGGTGAGCCTGCGGCGTGGCATCGGACGCGTCCTGCTCGCGGACCGGTTGCGCGGACGCCGAGGGGACCCTGGGCGGACTCGTGCGCCAGGGCGAACCGCCCCGCCTGGCGGAAACGCTGTTGCGGATGACCGAGGCGGCTGCCTGGTGCTCCGCCGAGCCGCTGTGCGCAGAGCACTCCGGGCAGGGCTTCGGCAACCTCAACCGGGCCGCCTGCCACGCCTGCGCCCTGTTGCCCGAGACGAGTTGCGAGTCCGGCAACACGCTGCTCGACCGCGCCCTCGTCGTGGGCGGCGAACAGGTACCCGGCTACTTCGAGCCCATCGTCGCCGCTGCCCGGGCAGCCGCGGCCGCAGCCCTGGAGCACCCCGCCTCATGACACTCACCTACTTGGACCTCATGCCGGATCAGCGGTCCGCGCTCGACAGCCTGCCGTTCGACGGCAACCATCTCATCAGCGGTCCGCCCGGCAGCGGCAAGAGCCTGCTGGCAGCACAGCGTGCGGTGATGCTGGCACTGACCGGCACCCCGACCGTCCTGCTCACCCGCTCCCGTCTGCTCCACCAGTCCCTGGCAGCCACCGTCCACGCGCTGGGGCCCAGAGACCGCACCGTTCGCGTGGCGACGGCGCACTCATGGCTGGCCGACTGGTACGGCCCCAAGGCTCCGCGTGCCGAGGACGGCTGGTACGAATGGCCCGCGTTCTACGAGCGGGCCGCTGAAGTCGAACCCGACCCCCATCTGGCCCTCGTCGTCGACGAGGGCCAGGACCTGCCGCCCGAGTTCTACCGGTTGTGCAGGCTCCTCGGGGGTCGCATCACGGTGTTCGCCGACGAGGGCCAGCGGCTGACCGACACGAACTCCACCCTGGCGGAAATCACCCAGCGCCTGGGCAACTGCACGCGCGTCGAACTCGAGGGCAACCACCGGAACACTCGCCAGATCGCCGCGTTCGCCGCGCACTTCCACACGGGCGCCGGCCTGCCCTCCCTCCCGGACCGGGACGGGCCGCCACCGCGCGTGCACAGACTGCCCGAGCGAGGCGCCGCCGACCTGCTGATCACGCCGGCACAGACACATCCCGGTCACACCATCGGCGTGATCGTGAACTCCCGGCATACGCAGTTCTCCCTGCTCGGCAGCCTGGAGAACAGAGCACCGTGGCTGAAGCCGCAGCTGTACACGTCCCAGGCGGTGAAGGGCCGCTACCGCACCCTGGACCTCGCCCGCCCGGGTATCGTCCTGGTCCACCGTGCCAGCGCCAAGGGACTGGGCTTCGACACGGTCGTCATCCCCGACACGCACACCGACGCGGCTGCCGATCCCACCTCGGCGTCCCTGCGGATGACCTACTACGTCCTGGCGACCCGTGCCCGGCGCGAGCTTCACCTCGCCTACGAGGGCGTGGTCGAGCCACCGTTTCTCGCCCGGGTCGGCTCGGGGGAGCTGCTGCGAGGCTGACCGAAGTGCGGTCCTCGCTCCGTCGCCGTACTCGCCACCTCGGTGGGATGAACGCGTTCGAGTTGTACGCAATACGCGGCTCGGCCGGCCGTGCCGGGCGGTGACTGAACCGTCCGCTGCTGCACGACGTATCCCCGGACGTGGCAGGATCCCTCACCATGAGCGCGTCCCCGGCGGTGAGAGGCCTGCGGGCCGCCGTGTTCGCCGCGGTGTGCGTCCTGCTCGCCGCCGCCGGGCACGGGCTCACCATGGGCGACATGCCGCCGCTGTGGGCCGACGAGGCCGCCTTCGCCGCCGTGCTCGGTCTCGGCTGGCTTCTCGGCGGCCGGGAGCGCTCGTTGCCCGGCATCGGCGTGGCCATGCTGCTCGTCCAGACCGGCTTGCACCTCGGCTTCGACGCCGCCCACAGCAGCGTCGGGCACGTCGGCGCCGGGCCCATGGCGTCCATGCCCGGTCACGCCACGGCCGGCATGTCCGGTCAGCCGATGGCCGCGATGGACACCCACGCGGCCTCCCACGCCACCGCCGCCCACCTCCTCGCCGCCCTGGTCGCCTCCTGGTGGCTGTGGCGCGGGGAGGCCGCGCTGTGGTCGTTGCTGCGGCGGGCCGGGACCCTGGTGCCAGGGCTCGTCGCCTGGTGGCGCGGCCCCCGGCTGGCCGCCCCGACCGGAGTCGCCCCGGGCGTCCCGGCCGCCCCCGAACCGCCTCGGCCGACCCTGCTGCGGCACGCCGTCAGCAGACGCGGGCCTCCGTCCCCGATCCCGTACTCGCCCTGACCCCTGAGCCCGACCGACACGTCACCCGTACGGAGATCGACACAGCCATGTCCGCATCACGTCCCACCACCCGCCGTGCCGGCGCCGTCGCCGCCCTTGCCGCGACCACGGTCCTGCTCGCCGCCGGTGCCGCCTCCGCGCATGTCACTGTCCACCCCGACAGCTACGCCAAGGGAGCCACCGACGGCGTGCTGACCCTCCGCGTGCCCAACGAGGAGGACAAGGCCTCCACCACCAAGGTGCAGGTCTTCCTGCCCACCGACCATCCCGTCCTCGGCGTGCTCGTGCACCCGCAGGACGGCTGGACGGCCAAGGTCACCACCACCAAGCTCAAGACGCCGGTCAAGACCGACGACGGCACCATCACCGAGGCGGTCTCCGAGATCACCTTCAGCGGTGGGAGGATCGACGCCGGGCAGTACGAGGACTTCGACGTCGCCTTCGGACAACTGCCTGGCGACACCGACAAGTTGGTGTTCAAGACCCTGCAGACCTACTCCGACGGCAAGGTCGTGCGGTGGATCGAGGAGCCGACCGGTGGCGACGAGCCCGAGGATCCCGCCCCGGTGCTGAAACTGACCGCCGGTGACACGGCCTCCGCGCCCGCCAAGCCCGCCACCGCCGGAGCCAAGGCGGCCGACGCCAGTGACTCCACCGCCCGTGGGCTCGGCGTCGCCGGGCTCGTCGTCGGTGTGCTCGGCCTCGCCGCCGCCGCGTTCGCGGTCGTACGGACCCGGACCGGGCGGTCGTGACGGAAGGAGAACAAGGGGGAAGGGCCCGGCCGGCACTCCGGTCGGGCCCTTCCCGGCGGCGGCCGTCCGCCCTCAGCGCGTCGCCAGCTCCAGCAGTTCGGGGTCGGCGGCCTCCTGCACGAGGAGGCGGGAGACGCGGGACGTCCGCCACAGCCACCACACGTCCCGGCCGAAGGACCACAGCAGCGACCCCAGGGCCAGGAGCACGGTCGTGAGGTTCGCCGGGCGGGGGAGGAGTTCGGCGCCCGCCAGGAGCAGCGCCACGCCCTGGATCGCCGCGACCGTCTTGCGGGCGAAGGACGGCGGCAGCGGGGCGTTCAGCCAGGGGGCGAGCCGGGCCGCGGCGACGAAGGCGTAGCGCATGCCGCCGATCAGCAGCACCCACGGGCCCAGCTGGGTGGACACGTACACGCTCAGCACCAGGATCAGGAACGCGTCGACCTCCATGTCGAAGCGCGCGCCGAGTGCGCTCGACGTGCCGGTGCGGCGGGCCACCTTGCCGTCGACGCCGTCCAGGAGCAGGGCGATCGCGGTCAGGGCGATCAGCAGCGTCACCGGCGGCGCGCTCTCGAAGGAGTCCGCGACCAGCGCCGTCACCCCGCCCACCAGGGTGGCCCGGCCGAGCGTGACACGGTTGGCCGGGCCGAAGGAGCGTAGGCAGGAACGGTGCAGGGCCCTGGCCAGGACCGCCCAGGTGGCGAACGCGAACGCCAGGCCCGTCAGCCAGCCGGCCGGCCCCATGCCTATCGCCGTGCCGAGCAGAGCCAGCAGCAGGAGCTGTACGCCCGCTCCGACAGCGGTCTCCTGCTGGGGCCTCGCGTCATACGTGTTGTTCAGGGCCACCGCACACCCTCCGGCCGAGTGACAGAGTCGATCAACGCCGCGTACTGTGCGCGGCCTGTGCACTTCTCGGTACGTGAACAACTTCCCTACCGTTCAGGAGGATGCCGATGAACCGCTCGGCCCGCGCGTTCTGGCTCGACTCACCGGGCCACGGTGAGCTGCGCGACATCACCCTCGCGGACCCCGGCGAGGACGAGGTCGTGGTGCGCGCCCTGTACTCCGGGGTCAGCCGCGGCACGGAGACACTCGTCTTCCGCGGCGGTGTGCCGCGCAGCCAACACGGCCTGATGCGGGCGCCGTTCCAGGAGGGCGAGTTCCCGGCTCCGGTGAAGTACGGCTACCTCAGCGTCGGCGAGGTGGAGGAGGGCCCGGCCGGCCTCGTCGGCCGCACCGTCTTCTGCCTGTATCCGCATCAGACCCGTTACGCCGTTCCGGTGAACGCGGTGACCGTCGTGCCGGAGACGGTTCCCGCCGCGCGGGCCGTGCTCGCCGGGACCGTGGAGACCGCCGTGAACGCCCTGTGGGACGCCGCGCCGCTGATCGGCGACCGGATCGCGGTGGTCGGCGGCGGCATGGTCGGCTGCTCGGTGGCCGCCCTGCTGGCCCGCTTCCCGGGCGTACGGCTGCAGCTCGTCGACGCCGACCCCGCCCGCGCCAGGACGGCCGAGGCGCTCGGCGTGGACTTCGCGACGCCCGACGGCGCCCTCGGCGACTGCGACCTCGTCGTGCACGCCAGCGCCACCGAGGCCGGCCTCACCCGCGCCCTGCAACTCCTCGCCCCCGAGGGCACGGTGGTGGAACTGAGCTGGTACGGCGACCGGCGCGTCACTCTCCCGCTCGGCGAGGCCTTCCACTCCCGGCGGCTCACCGTGCGCAGCAGTCAGGTCGGCACCGTCTCCCCGGCCGCCCGGGCAGGACGCGGTTACGCCGAACGGATGGCGCTCGCCCTCGACCTGCTCGCCGATCCGGCACTGGAGGCGCTCATCACCGGCGAGAGCGCCTTCGAGCAACTCCCCGACGTCATGCCGAAGCTCGCCTCGGGCGAGATCCCCGCCCTGTGCCACCGGATCAGCTACGCCGAGGCGGGCCTGACCTGAGAAAAGAGTGAGAGAGGACTGAACACGGGGAACCGAAGAGCCGTACTACACGGCATCCCCCGACGGGTAAGGGCAGGGGGACCAGACGCGTCGTACCTGGAGGGTCGTCCGTTGTTCAGCATCACCGTCCGCGATCACATCATGGTCGCCCACAGCTTCCGCGGCGAGGTGTTCGGGCCCGCGCAGCGTCTGCACGGTGCCACGTTCCTCGTGGACGCCACCTTCCGCCGCGAGCAGCTGGACGAGGACAACATCGTGGTCGACATCGGCCTGGCCACGCAGGAGCTGCGCCTCATCACCGCGGAGCTGAACTACCGCAACCTCGACGACGAACCCGAGTTCGCCGGCGTCAACACCTCGACCGAGTTCCTCGCCAAGGTCGTCGCCGACCGGCTCGCCGAACGCATCCACAAGGGCGCCCTCGGCGAGGGGGCCAAGGGCCTCGCGGGCATCACCGTCACCCTGCACGAGTCGCACATCGCCTGGGCGAGTTACGAGCGTGGCCTGTGACCGGGGCGACCACGGAGCGGGCCGGGCTGTCGTACGTCCCGGCACAGCCCACCACTGCCGAGAAGGCCGCAATCATCCCCATGTCCCTGCGCACGGTGCACTTCGTCGTGCCGGGCGGCGTCGACGACCCGGCCGCGCCCAGTGGCGGCAACGCCTACGACCGCCGGGTCTGCCTGGACCTGCCCGGCTTCGGCTGGCAGGTCACCCGGCATGCCGCGCCCGGCACATGGCCGCGGCCCGACCGGGCCGCCTGCGACCACCTCGCCCGCACCCTGAACGACCTCCCGGACGACGCGGTGGTGCTGCTGGACGGGATCGTCGCCTGCGGTGTCCCGGAACTCGTCACCCCGCACGCCGACCGCCTGCGCCTGGCCGTGCTCGTCCACCTTCCCCTCGGCGACGAGACGGGTCTCGACCCCGCCGTCGCCGCCGGCCTCGACGCCCGCGAGCGTACGGTGCTGCGCGCCGCGCCCGCCGTCGTCGCGACCAGCGACTGGGCGGTACGCCGGCTCGTCTCCCACCACGGACTCGCCCCGGAACGTGTGCATGTGGCCGCGCCCGGCGCCGACATCGCGCCGCTCGCGCCCGGCACCGACGGTGTCTCGCACCTGGTGTGCGTGGCCGCCGTCACCCCGCGCAAGGGCCAGCACCGGCTCGTGGAGGCGCTCGCGGCGGTACGGGACCTGCCGTGGACCTGCGAACTCGTCGGCGGAGTCGGCCACGCCCCCGACTACGTCGCCCGGTTGCGGCAGACGATCGCCCGGTACGGCCTCGCCGACCGGCTGCGCCTGACCGGGCCGCGGTCCGGTGCCGATCTCGACGCAACGTACGCCGCCGCCGACCTGATGGTCCTCACGTCCTACGCCGAGACCTACGGCATGGCGGTCACCGAGGCCCTGGCCCGCGGCATCCCTGTCCTCGCCACCGACGTCGGCGGGCTCCCGGAGGCGGTCGGGCGCGCCCCCGACGGCGGGGTGCCCGGCATCCTGGTGCCGCCGGAGGACCCTGCCGCGCTCGCCGCCGAACTGCGCGGCTGGTTCGGCGAACCCGACGTACGCCGCCGGCTCAAGGCCGCAGCCCGGGGCCGCCGCGCCGCGCTCGACGGCTGGGCCACCACGGCCCGCAGCCTCGCCGGCGTCCTCGCCCGGCTCCCCGAAGCCCCCGGGAGGGCGGCATGACCAAGCCGGAGACCACGATGAACGGCATGGCCGCCGTCCCGGCCCAGGGCGCACCGCAAGACGCGGCACGGGCGGCGAGGGCCGGCGGCGAGGAGGAACCGGTGGCCAAGACCCGCCGGGACGCGTCGGCTTCGGATGCTGCGGCGGATCCGGGGACGTCCGGTGCGGACTCCTCGGGACGACACCTCGAGGCCGGAGCCGGGAGGATCCTCGTGAACCGGGGGACGGCGGCGGACGGTGCCGCGCACTCCGGCGGCGACGACGGCGTGGCGCCGGGCACGGACGCGTCGGTCGTCGCCGGGGCCGGACCCGTCGGGCGGTCCGGGGAACGGGCCACCGTGCGGCTGCGGGAGGGCGAGCCGGAGGAACCGCCCCGTTACGCGCCCGAATGGCTGCGGTTGCGGGAGACGGCCGACGCGGCCGCCCGCGCCGAGGAACTGCTGGCCCCGCTGCGGGCCCGGCTGGCCGACCTGCCGGAAGGCGGCGGCGCCCTGGCCGTGCACGACCTGGGCTGCGGCACCGGCTCGATGGGCCGCTGGCTCGCGCCCCGCCTGGGAGGCCCCCAGCACTGGATCCTGCACGACCGCGACCCCTATCTGCTGCACTTCGCCGCCGTGGGCTCCCCGCGCTCCGCCGCCGACGGCCACGGCGTCACCGTGGAGACCCGGCGCGGCGACATCGCCCGGCTGACACCGGACGCGCTGGCCGGGGCCTCGCTGGTCACCGCCTCCGCGCTGCTCGACGTGCTCACCCGCGAGGAGGTCGTCACCCTCGCCGACGCCTGCGCCGGGGCCGGCTGTCCCGCGCTGCTCACGCTGTCCGTCGCCGGGCGGGTCGAACTCACCCCGGGCGACCCCCTGGACAAGGACATCGCCGAGGCGTTCAACGCGCATCAGCGGCGCAACGGGCTGCTCGGACCGGAGGCGGTCACCGTCGCCTGCGAGGCGTTCGCCGCGCGCGGGGCCGCCGTACGGGTGCATCCGAGCCCGTGGCGGCTCGGCCCCCGGGAGTCGGCGCTGACGGAGCAGTGGCTGCGCGGCTGGGTGGGGGCGGCCGTAGAGCAGCGGCCCGAGCTGCGCGACCGTGCGGAGCCCTATCTCCGGGACCGGCTCGCCGCCGGCGCCGCCGGTGGGCTGCGGGTCGTGGTCCACCACAGTGACCTGCTCGCCCTGCCGCGGCCGACGGGCGGAGCGTCATGAGGGCACGGCCGGCCGCGGCGGAGCACCAGCGCCGGGTCACCGCAGCCGACGGCCGCGCGCGCGTGCACGTCACGGAGCCGGTGCACGCACCGGTGACGTCCGACGGGGCGGCACAGGCATGCGTGCGAGGGCCGGAAGCGGCGCCGCGGGCGCTCGGGCAAGGTGCGGACACGGCTCACGCGCGCGTGGGCGGCACGGAAACCGGTCTCGTCCGCGTGCACGACGGCGGCCCGGCCGAGACGTGTGTGCACGGCACCGGCGTCCTTGACGCGCGCATGCACCGGCGGTCGTCGGTGCCGGCCTCGCCCCCCGATCCGTCGCCGCCGACGGCCGGACCCGCACAGCCCCAGCCCCCCACCCCCCGGCCCCCCACCCCCCGGCGCCCCGCCCTTCGTGCTGTGCGTGCGCACGTCGGCACTCTCGCCGGTGCGGTCATCCTCGGAACCCTGCTGTGGCGGCTGGACACCGGCGTGCTCGTGGACGGGCTGCGGCGGATCGACACCGGGACGGTGCTGGCCGCGCTGGGGATCGGCGTGGTCACCACCGTCCTCAGCGCCTGGCGCTGGCAGTTGGTGGCCCGCGGTCTGCGCATCCGGCTGCCGCTGGGCGCCGCCGTCGCCGACTACTACCGGGCGCTGTTCCTGAACGCGGCGCTGCCCGGCGGGATCCTGGGCGATGTGCACCGGGCGGTACGGCACGGCCAGAGCGCCGGTGACCTGCGGCGCGGGGTGAAGGCCGTGGTACTGGAACGCGTCGCCGGGCAGCTCGCGCTGGCCCTGCTCGCCGTGGCGGTGCTGCCGACCCTGCCGTCCCCGGTCCGCGCCCAAGCCCGCGAATTCGCCCCGCTCGCGGCCCTCGCCGTGACCGGGGCGCTCGCCGTCGGCCTCGCCGTACGGATGAACCGGGCGCCGTCCCGCCGGGCCGGCGGCCTGCGTGCCGCACTCGGCGAGGCACGCCAGGGCCTGCTCTCCCGCCACGGGGGACCGGGCATCGCGCTGTCCTCCGCCGTCGTGCTGGCCGGGCACCTGGCGATGTTCGCCGTGGCCGCCCGGGTCGCCGGCTCCATGGCCTCCGCCACGCAGCTGGTTCCGCTCGCGGTCCTCGCCCTGGTCGCCATGGGGCTGCCGCTGAACGTCGGCGGCTTCGGCCCGCGCGAGGGCGTCACCGCCTGGGCGTTCGGCGCCGCGGGGCTCGGCGCGAGCACCGGAGTCGCCGTCGCCGTGGTGTACGGCGTGCTGAGCTTCGTGGCGAGCCTGCCCGGTGTGGTCGTCCTGGCCGTGCGCTGGTACGCCGGCCTGCGCACTCCCAATGCCACAGCGGACGAAGCCGCCGGCCCCCCCGCGGGCAGGGCCGCTGCCGTTCCGGCGGCCTGCGTCAGGGTCACCCGGGCGGGCGGCGGTTCCCCGCTCGCCCGCGCCGCTGCTGCTCCGGCGGATGGCGTCCCGATCATCCCGGCGGGCGGTTCCGGGGCGAGCGGGGCGGAGGACGACCTCCTGCTCGCCTGCGGGGGAAGTGCCGCTGCTGCTCCGGCGGATGTCCCGCCCCACGCGGCGGACGGCGTCCCAGCCACCGGGGCCGACGAGGCGATGTCCGCCCCCGCGGGCAGGGCCGCTGCCGTTCCGGCGGACGGGGTCCCGGCCACCCCCGCCGACAGCGCCACTGCCCCGGTGGACGCCCCCTCGGTCACCCGGGCCCGCGGCCCGGCAGTCGGCTACCCGCGCCCCTCCGCCGTCGACGTGAGCAACGTGAAATACGGCTCGAAGGATTCCGCGAGGCTCGCCAGCAGTTCCTTCCCCTTTTGCGCCGACCCCAGGGAAGGACGGCCGATGACGCCCGATTCGGTATAGGCGGACATTCCCACGGTGAGCAGATGCCGACGGTCGTCGGCGGTGAAATCGGCGGACTCGTGACCAGGGCGGACGAATTCGGGATGAGCGTGCAGCAGAATCGAGGTCTCGATTTCACCGGCGTGCATGTCGGTGAGCAGCGAGGTCCGCACCCCCGCCCGCTCCCGCGCCGTCTCCCAGTCCTCCGCGGCCGGGAACAGCGCCATCCGCTCACCGCGCGCGGACGCCTCCTGCACGACGTTGCCCAGAACGTAGTTCCCGCCGTGGCCGTTGACCACGACCAGCGCGTCGACGCCCGAGCGGCGCAGCGACGCCGCGATGTCACCGACCACCGCGTGGAGGGTCACGGCGGAGATGCTGACGGTCCCCGGCCAGGCCGCGTGCTCGTGCGAACAGGAGACCGTCACCGGAGGAAGGAGGTGTACCGGGTACGCGGCGGCGATCTCCCGTGCCACGGCACAGGCGACGAGCGTGTCGGTCGCCAGCGGAAGGAACGGACCGTGCTGTTCGAAACTGCCGACGGGAAGGACGGCGACCTGGGCCGGCACCTCCGCCCCCCGGCTCCGTACGTCTTCCGTGGTGTCCGTCGGCAGCACGCCGCAGGCCACGCCGTACGCCTCCTCGCATGCCGCCGTTCGCGCACCCGAACCACTCATCTTTTCATGGCCTTTCGTCTCTGCTTAGGAATCAGATCATGACAGAAAACACCGGCGTCAACATGGGCGTGCTCGGCAAGAAGTCCCCGCGGTGTTCGGGTGCGGAACGCGTCGTGAATGCGCCGCTGCCCACCGTGTACGGCGAATTCCAGGCGATCGGCTACCTGGACCACGACCGCGGTGACGAGCAAGTGGCCCTGGTGTACGGCGAGATCGGCACCGAGAACGTGCTGACCCGGCTGCACTCGGAATGCCTGACCGGCGACGCGTTCGGCTCCCGGCACTGCGAGTGCGGCGACCAGCTGGCCTCCGCGCTGCGCGCGGTCGTGGCCGAAGGCAGCGGGATCGTCGTCTACTTGAGAGGCCACGAGGGCCGCGGCATCGGTCTGCTCGCCAAGCTGCGCGCGATGGCCCTGCAGGCGGAGGGTCTGGACACGGTGGAGGCGAACCTCGCGCTCGGCCTGCCCGTGGACGCCCGTGACTACGGTGTCGCCGCCGAGATCCTGCGCGACCTCGGGGTGCGCTCGGTCCGCCTGATGTCCAACAACCCCCGCAAGCGGGAGGCGTTGGTCCGGCACGGCATCCAGGTCGCCGAGCGGGTGCCGCTGCTGATCGAGCCGTGCGAGAGCAACATCACGTATCTGCGCACCAAGCGCGAGCGGCTGGACCACATCCTGCCCCACCTGGACGCCGTGGCCCACGGCTCCTGATGACCGCGTCCGCCGCCTCCCCCCACGGGCGGCGGGCGCCCCGGCGGTCAGTCCAGCAGCGCCTCGTGCACCAGCCGTCGCAGCTCGGGGAAGACCTTCAGCGTCCTCGGGCGTACCTGCGTCATGAACTGGACCGTCAGCTCATGGGCGGGGTCGAGCCAGAACGCGGTCGTGGCCGCGCCGGTCCAGCCGTAGGTGCCGGGGCTGGACGGGGCCAGGGTGCGGGAGGGGTCGGTGACCACCGAGACGTTGAAGCCGAAGCCGAGTCCGTCGTTGCCGGGCTCCTGGTGGACGGGGGCACCGAAGGACCGCAGTGTCGCGTCGCCGGGCAACTGGTTGCGGGTCATCAGGCCGACCGTGTCCGTGGACAGCAGCCGGACGCCGTCCAGTTCGCCGCCCCGGCGCAGCATCTCCATGAACCGGTGGAAGTCGTACGCCGAGGAGACCAGGCCGCCGCTGCCCGACAGGAACCTCGGCCGGCCGTGCACCGGCAGCCCCGGCACCGGTTCGATGCCGCCGTCGTCCGTCTCCCGGTACAACTCGGCCAGTCGGCCTGCCTGTTCGGAGGGTCCCGGCTCGATGTGGAAGCCGGTGTCGGTCATGCCGAGCGGGCGCAGGATCCGCTCGGCGAAGAACGCGTCCAGCGGCTGCCCCGACACCACCTCGACGACCCGGCCCAGCACGTTCGACGCCACCGAGTAGTTCCACTGCGTGCCCGGATCGAACTGCAGCGGCATCCGCGCGTAGACCTCGACGGTCTCCGTCAGATCGGCGCCGGGCGGCACCGAATACTCGAGACCGGAATCGCGGTAGCGGGCGTCGACGGGGTGCCGGTGGTAGAAACCGAAGGTCAGGCCCGCGGTGTGGGTGAGCAGATGCCGGATCAGGACCGGGTTGGCGGCCGGGCGGGTGCGCAGGTCCGCACCCGAACCGCCGTCGTACACGCGCGGGTCGGCGAACGCCGGCAGATGACGTTCGAGGGGGTCGTCCAGGGACAGCCCGCCCTCCTCGACCAGCAGCAGTACGGCGACCGCGGTCACCGGCTTGGTCATGGAGTAGATCCGCCACAGCGTGTCCGCCTCGACCGGCAGCGCGGCCGCGACATCGCGCCGGCCGTACGTGGTGAGGTGGGCGATCCGGCCGCCGCGCGACAGGGCCACCAGAAAGCCGGGCAGCCGCCCGTCGTCGACGAGGCGGGTGGCGTACCGGTCCAGGCGGTCCAGCGCCTTCTCGTCCAGCCCGGCCTCACCCGGGTCGACTTCCTGCCGCAGCTGTGCCATCGCTCTCCTCCGGTAGCCTCGTCCGCGATGCCCCCGGCAGCCCGCCGGAACACACCCGTGGCCCATCGTGGCCCAGGAAAGCCGCCACGGACCCGCTCATCAGCGGCTTTTGTGATCGACACGACGCCTTCGGCCGTCGTGAGCCCCCGTTTCCCGCTCCTGTCCCGACCAGCGCACAGCCGCCGTGGGTTCCGGCCGCACACGGCGACGGCCGGCCGCGCGCGGCGGCCCGTCGCCCGAGCACCGCGCCGACCGCCGCACCCGGCCTGCGGGCGTGGGAATGCCGGGTCCGATCCGCCGGGTTGACCGTGTCATGAGCGAAGACTCCACCTCGGCCCCCGGGCAGGACGCGCTGCTCGCCCTGTTCTCCGAAGGCGACGCCGGTGTCCTGGTCACCCTCAAACGCGACGGGCGCCCCCAGCTGTCCAACGTCAACCACGCCTACTACCCCGACGAGCGCGTGATCCGGATCTCAGTCACCGACGACCGGGCCAAGACCCGCAACCTGCGCCGTGACCCCCGCGCCTCCTACCACGTCACCAGCGCCGACCGCTGGGCGTACGCCGTGGCCGAGGGCACGGCCGAACTCTCCCCGGTCGCCCGGGACCCGCACGACGACACCGTCGAGGAACTGATCAGCCTCTACCGTGACGTCCAGGGCGAGCACCCGGACTGGGACGACTACCGGGCGGCGATGGTCCGCGACCGCCGCCTGGTGGTGCGGCTGCACGTCGAAAGGGCGTACGGCATCCCGAGGCGCTGACCCGCCCCGGTTCCCGGCTACGGGACCTGGGCGGTCCGTGTCCGCGTCTCGATCGCGCGGAGTACGGCGACCATGTCCTCGCCGCCGTACCCCTGCGCCACCGTCTCCTCGAACAGGGTGTGGCACACGTCGAGGAGCGGTGAGGCCAGCCGGGCCCTGCGGGCTGCCTCGGCGATGAGCCGGTTGTTCTTCAGGACGTCCAGTGCGGCCGCCTGCACCGAGAAGTCCCGGTCGAACAGCTTCGGCGCCTTCATCCGGGACACGCCGCTGGCCACGGGGCCCGCGTCGAGGACGTCCAGGAACAGCCGCCGGTCCAGGCCCTGCCGCCGGGCGAAGTGGAACGCCTCGGTCAGCCCGGTCACCTGGGTGATCAGGAAGAGGTTCACGGCCAGCTTCATCAGCAGCGCGCTCGGCGCCGGGCCGCACACGAACGTCTCCTTGCACATCGGCGCGAGCAGCGGCCGTACGGCGTCCACCGCGTCCCGCTCCCCGGCGAGCATCGCCACCAGCTGCCCCTCCTCCGCCGGCACCCGTGACCCGGAGACGGGTGCCTCGACGTACCGGCCGCCGACGGCGCGGACGTCGGTCTCCAGGGCGCGGGAGTACTCGGGGGAGGTGGTGCCCATGTGGACGACGGTGCGTCCCGCGGCCCGTGCCGCCAGCGCGGGTGTGCCGCGGCCGAGGACGGCGTCGACGGCTGTCTCGTCCGCGAGCATCAGCAGGACGACCTCCGCCCCGGCGAACACCTCGTCCACCTCCGCGGCGACCCTCGCCCCGGCCGCGCCCAGCGGTGCGGCCCGTTCCGGGGTGCGGTTCCAGACCACCAGGGGTGTGCCGGCGCACAGCAGGCGCTGTGCCATGGGGCGGCCCATCACTCCGAGACCGATGAAACCGACGTGCACGGTGATCGTCCTCCGCTCCGGGACCGAGGTTATGACGGCTGTCATAGTAGCGGCCGTTATGACGCCGGTCATAGAGTGGGGTGAGGCGAATCGGAGGTCGGGGATGGGCGAGGCGCGACACGGGCCGCGGGAGCGCATGGTGTTCAGCGCGGCCCAGCTCATCCGGCGCGGCGGCGTCGGCGCGACCGGCATGCGGGAGGTCGCCGCGCACGCCGGAGCACCGCGCGGCTCGCTCCAGCACTACTTCCCGGGCGGGAAGGAACAGCTGGTCGACGAGGCGGTCGGCTGGGCCGGCCGGTATGCCGGCAAGCGCATCGCACGCTTCCTCGAAGGGCTGGCGGAGCCGACGCCGAGCGGGCTGTTCGCCGCGATGGTCGCGCAGTGGACCGACGAGTACGCCGCACACGGCTTCGCGGCCGGCTGCCCGGTCGCCGCCGCCACCGTCGACTGCGCCTTCGTCGACGGCTCGACCCGGGAGGCCGTGGCCACCGCGTTTCGCACCTGGCGCACCCCGCTCGCCGGGGCACTCGCCGGCATGGGCGTCCCCCGAGCCCGCGCCGAGTCCCTGGCCACGCTGATGATCAGCACCCTGGAGGGCGCCGTCCTGATGGCGCGCGCCGAGCAGGACGTACGGCCCCTGACCACCGCCGTACGGGAGCTCGGACCGCTGCTCGACGCGGCGGCGGCCCCGGTCCGCTGAGCGCCTGGTCCTCGCCCCGCGGCCCGCGCCACAGCCGGGTGCGTGCGGCGCGGCACGGCGGGCCGTTCCCCTCGCCGGCGACCAGGGGTCGGTAGCCGGGCCGCACCGCGGTCCCGACGCGCATCCCGCACCCGTACCCACTGGACAGTCAGTCGCGGTGGGTGGGAAGTTGCGCGCGTGTCGTCCCGCTGTCGGGAGTCCGTGCGCAATCCTGGCGGGAAGGCCGCGTGTCCGGGTCAGCCGGCGGTCCGCTCCGCGGTCAGGTAGGCGATCACCATGTCGCCGAGCATGGTCCGGTAGTGCTTCCGCCGGGCGGGGTCCACCAGGTCCCGGCCGAACAGGGCGCCGAACGTGTGCCGGTTGGCGACCCGGAAGAAGCAGAACGAGCTGATCACCGCGTGCAGGTCGACCGCGTCCACGTCGGCCGTGAACAGCCCCGACTCCTGTCCGGCGGTGAGGATCCGGCGGATCACCTCCAGCGCCGGGGAGCCGATCTTCCCGAGCTTCTCGGAGGCCGCGATGTGCTCGGCGTCGTGGATGTTCTCGATGCTGACCAGGCGGATGAAGTCCGGGTGCCGCTCGTGGTGGTCGAAGGTCAGCTCGGCCAGCCGCCGGATGGCGGCGACCGGGTCCAGGTGCTCGACGTCCAGCTGCTGCTCGGCGTCCCGGATCGCCCCGTACGCCCGCTCCAGCACGGCCGTGAACAGCTGTTCCTTGCCGCCGAAGTAGTAGTAGATCATCCGCTTCGTGGTGCGGGTGCGGGCCGCTATCTCGTCGACGCGGGCGCCGTCGTAGCCGGCCCGTGCGAACTCCTGCGTGGCCACGGCGAGGATCTCGGCCTTGGTGCGGGCGGCGTCGCGCACGCGTCCCCCGGGGCGTACCGGTTCTTCGACGCTGGTCATCGCTGTCCTTCGGGCCGGGGGACATCTGGTGGCGGGCGCTCGTGTGCGTGCCGGTGATTGTAGAAGCAGGGGGCCGGAGGTCGCCGGGTCTTCCGCGCGCGCCCTCGCGGCTGATGCAGCCAACGTACTGGCTCGTACATTGACTCCGCCCCGGGAGGGTCACGTGACCAGGGACTCGTATCTCGTCGGGCTGCCTTCCGCGCAGCGGGCGGCCGCCTGCTGACGGTGCCGCCCACGTACCACGACGACCTCGCCGCCCGCCACGACCTCACCGACGCCGAGCTGGACACCCATCGCGACCGGGGCGTCCTCTACGACCAGGACACGGGCGGCGCCTTCCGGCACTGCTACACCGAGACCGTCGGCCGCGTCCTCTTCGAACTCGTCGAACGCGACCCCGGTCATCAGGGGTACGGCACCGCGAACCCCCCGGTGCGCCTCTCCGCCCGGCATGCCGGGCGTTACTGAGGGACACGGGCGAAAGAGAGGGTGAAGGAGGCGGTGAGACCTCGGTGAGACCGGGCCCCGGCACGCGCCGCCCGCCTCTCCGGCGGCCGATACTCGCACGGTCCCGGACAGACCCGGTGTCCCGGACCCGAGAGTCCCCGACCGGGTGCCTGGAAGTCCCATGCCGCTCCCCGCCGGCCGGCCCCTGCTGCGCCCCGGCCCGCCACCGCACGCGCCCTCCGCGTCCATACCCCTGCGCGCCGACCGCTACGAGCGCCCGGTGCTCGCCGCCATCGCCGTACTCGCCGCCGTGCTGTGCCTGTGGGGCCTCGGCCACAGCACCTACCACGCCTTCTACGCGAGCGCGGTGCGCAGCATGACCGACAGCCCGGCCGGCTTCCTCTACGGCTCCTTCGACCCGGTCGGCTCCATCACGCTGGACAAGCTGCCCGGCTTCCTGTGGCCGCAGGCGCTGTCCGCGCTCGTGTTCGGCTTCCGTCCGTGGGCTCTGGTGGTGCCCCAGGCCCTGGAGATGGTGGGCTGCGTCCTGCTGCTGCACCTGCTGGTCCGCCGCTGGGCCGGGGTGCCCGCCGGGCTCCTGGCCGCGGCGTTCCTGACGCTGACCCCGGTCACCGTGGGCCTCGGCCGCTCGGTCACCGAGGACGCCCCGTTCGTGCTGCTCCTGCTGCTGGCCGCCGAGGCCTGCTGGCGGGCCACCGAGCTGGCCCGCCCGCGCACCCTGCTGCTCGCGGGCGTCTGGGTGGGACTCGCCTTCCAGTGCAAGATGCTGGAGGCCTGGGCGGTGCTGCCCGCGCTGGCCTCGACCTACCTCCTCGCCGCGCCCGCCGCCCTGCGCCGCCGCGTCACGCACCTGGTCCTCGCCGGAGCGGTGACCGTGTCGGTGTCGGCGTCGTGGATGCTGGTGGCCGCCCTCACCCCGGCGGGGTCCCGCCCGTACCTCGACGGCACCACCGACGACTCGCCGTTCGCGCTGGTCGTCGGCTACAACTTCCTGACCCGTTTCCGCGCCGTCGGCGTCGACGCGGCCGGCACCGGCAGCATCGTGGCGAGCGGGGCGGCCCGCGTGGGCGGAGGGCCGGGACCCGGCATGGGCGACGGCGTGGGGAAGATGTTCAGTCCCGGCCTGGCCACCCAGACCGGCTGGCTGTATCCGCTGGCCGCGCTGGGGCTCGTCGGCGGGCTGCTGGCGCTGCGCCGGTGCCGGGTGCCGCGCACCGACCGGCTGTTCGCCGGGTACGTGCTGTGGGGGGTGTGGTTCGTGACGTTCTTCGCCGTCTTCAGCTTCGGCAGCGTCACCGGCCACACCTACTACATGGGCGTCGTCGCGGTGGCCACGGCCGCGCTCGCCGCGATCGGCGTCGTCCGGGCGGGCGGGACCCGCGTGTCTCCCGCACTCGGCGCGGCCCGGCCCGGCCGCTCCCGGCCGCTCGTCGCCGTCCTCGGCGTCAACCTCCTGTGGTGCGTGGCCCTCACGTTGTGGTACCCGCGCTTCCAGCCCTGGTCGGCGCCCTGCGCGATCGCCCTCGGCCTGCTCGCGCTGCTGCTCGCGGCCCTGCGCCGACGCTCCGGCGAGGCCGCCCGCCGCATCCGGCCGCGAGGCGTGCTCGCCACCGCCCTCGCCGCCGTGCTGCTGGTGCCCGCCGTCTGGACGGCGTCCGCGCTGTCCCTGCGCTACAACCAGCCCGGCTCGTTCGGCCGGGTCGGCCCGACCAGCACCCGCACCGCGGCGATCACCCTCGGCCCGCAGCACCGGCGGCTGCTGGCCTACCTGACCGCGCACCGCGACGGCGCCCGCTATCTGGCCGCCGTACCGGCCTGGGAGGACGCGGCGCCGTACATCATCGCCGCCGACGCGTCCGTGCTGCCGATGGGCGGCTTCACGGGCCGCGTCCCCTACCCGGCGCCGGCCGTGTTCCACCGGCTGGTGAACACCGGGCGGCTGCGCTACGTCATCGTCCCGGGCGCCGACCTGCGCCCCGGCGCCCCCACGGACCGCAGCACCGCCGGTGTACTGCTGCGCTGGACCAGCGTCCACTGCGCGCTCGTCCCGAGGTCCGCGTACGACCCCGGCGACCGCACCAGGCTGCTGTACGACTGCGGCCCGGCCCACCGGAGGTGAACCGGGCCGCGTCGAAGGGCCGTCACGGCCGTCTGTTCCACTCGGCGATCACCGGGCGGCCGTGCTCGGTGGACAGCCTGCTGACCGTGCCCGTGGCCAGCTGGAACAGCCGTCCCTCAGCGGGCGGCAGGCCCAGTCGGCGAGCGCTGAGCACCCGCAGGAAGTGGGCGTGGGCGACAAGGACCACGTCCCCCTCCGCGAGGGCCGGGGACACGCGGGCCAGCACCCGGTCGGCGCGGGCCCCGACCTCCTGCGGTGACTCACCGGGGTGTTCCTCCGGCCCGGGCGGCACACCGTCGGTCCACAGGTCCCAGTCGGGCCGGGTGCGGTGGATCTCGACGGTGGTGACGCCCTCGTAGCCGCCGTAGTCCCACTCGTGCAGGTCGGGATCGGGCGTGACCCCGGCGACGCCCGCCAGTTCGGCGGTGCGGATCGCGCGGCCCAGCGTGCTGGACAGCGCGAGGGCGTAGGTCCGGCCGGTGAGGAGCGGGGCGAGGGACTTGGCCTGTTCCTCACCGCGCTCGGTCAGGGGCAGGTCGGTCCAGCTCGTGTGCTGCCCCGACCTGCTCCACTCCGTCTCACCGTGACGGACCAGCAGAAGGTCCCCCACGGCGGGTCAGTCCTTCTTCTCGACCGCGTGGCCGCCGAACTGGTTGCGCAGCGCGGCGATCATCTTCATCTGCGGCGAGTCGTCCTGCCGCGAGGCGAACCGGGCGAAGAGGGCGGCCGTGATGGCGGGCAGCGGTACGGCGTTGTCGATGGCCGCCTCCACCGTCCAGCGGCCCTCGCCGGAGTCCTCCGCGTAGCCGCGGAGCTTCTCCAGGTGCTCGTCCTCGTCGAGGGCGTTGACCGCGAGGTCCAGCAGCCAGGAGCGGATGACGGTGCCCTCCTGCCAGGAGCGGAACACCTCGCGCACGTTCTCCACCGAGTGGACCTTCTCCAGTAGTTCCCAGCCCTCGGCGTAGGCCTGCATCATGGCGTACTCGATGCCGTTGTGCACCATCTTGGAGAAGTGCCCGGCGCCGACCCGGCCCGCGTGCACATAGCCGTACGGTCCCTCCGGCTTGAGCGCGTCGAAGATCGGCTCGAGCGGCTCCACGTGCTCCTTGTCGCCGCCGACCATCAGCGCGTAGCCGTTCTCCAGGCCCCACACACCGCCGGAGACACCGGCGTCGACGAAGCCGATGCCCTTGATGCCGAGCGCGGCGGCGTGCCTCTCGTCGTCCGTCCAGCGGGAGTTGCCGCCGTCGATCACGGTGTCGCCGGGCTCCAGCAGGTCGCCCAGTTCGTCGATGACGGTCTGGGTGGCGGTGCCCGCCGGGACCATCACCCACACACGGCGCGGCGCGTCCAGCTTCTCGACCAGTTCGGCGAGGGACTTGACGTCGGAGACCTCGGGGTTGCGGTCGTAGCCGATGACGGTGTGGCCGGCGCGGCGGATCCGCTCGCGCATGTTGCCACCCATCTTGCCGAGACCGATGAGACCGAGCTGCATGTCAGTTCACTTCCTGAGCGTTCTTGAGAGTGCGGTAGGCGGCGACGAGGGCCGTGGTGGACGGGTCGAGACCGGGGACGTCCGCGCCT
>NZ_JCAJZW010000052.1:0-51432 GCF_059510455.1 Streptomyces sp. NTD91 | reverse complement strand
TAGGGGGTGAGGGCGCGCAGGTGGTCGCGCAGCCCGATGCCGTAGGCCGTCGGTGTGCCGTCGTAGGCGGAGATCAGGGACGGTCCGGAGGAGCAGTCCCAGGTGTTCCAGGTCCAGCCCAGATAGGACAGGTCGTGGTCGTCGAACCACTTCATGACCTGGTCGACGAACGAGTGCGCGCAGGTGTTCTCGCCGATCTCCCCGGCGACCAGCGGCACCCGGGCCGCCACCGGGGCGAGGGTGGAGTTCCAGCAGCTCTCGCTCGAGCAGGAGTTGAAGTTGTACACGTGGTAGGCGGCGACCAGATTGCCCGCGGGATCCGACGGCTCGTACGCGCTCCACTGGCTGAGGTCGTTGGAGTACGCGAGCCCGCCCGCCATGATGACGTTCTTCGCGCCGGCGCCGCGGACGCTGTCCACGAGGTCCTGCATGCCGGCGACCTCATAGGAGATCCCGGGGCAGGTCCCGCCGTCCCGCCAGCACTTCCAGGCGTCGGGCGCGCTGGAGGCCGCCCGGTCCGGATAGGGCTCGTTGAACAGGTCGAACACCGGCGCCGGGTCGTCCTTGAAGGTGCTCGCCACCGACGCCCAGAACGACGGGCTGTACTGCATGTCGGGCATCGGCTTCTGGCAGGTCGCGAGCACGTCGGAGCAGCCGGCCGAGTTGCCGGTGTACTGCCCGTGGGTCCAGTGCAGATCGAGGATCGGGGTCATGCCGTGCGCCTCGACGCGCGCCACCAGCTCCTTGACGGCGTCGATGTAGTTGGCGCCGCCGTACTCGGGTTTGATGTTGGAAAGGCCCAGCCAGCACTCCTCGTTGAGGGGGATGCGCACGGCGTCGGCCTTCCAGTCCGCGATCGCCGCGATCGCGGAGTCGTCGACCGGGCCGTCCCAGATGCCGCGGCCCTGGACGCACATGAACTCGCCGCCGGAGCGGTTCACGCCGAGCAGGCGGTGGACGGTGCCGCCGGCGTCCACGAGCGTGTTGCCCGAGACGTGCAGTGCGGGTGCGGTGCCGCCGCCCGACGGGGGCGGTGTGGTGGGCGGCGGGGTCGGTGTGGTGTCGGTGTTGCAGGTCGTGCCGTTGAGCTTGAACACGGTCGGCGCGGCGTTGGACCCCGACCAGGAGCCGAGGAAGCCGACGGTGACGCTCGCGCCCGGGCCGAGGGAACCGTTGTAGCTCTCGTTCCCTGCGGTCACGGTGGTGCCGGACTGGGACCATCTCGCGTTCCAGCCCTGGGTCACCTTCTGACGGTCGGTGAAGTCGAAGGTGAGGGACCAGTCGCTGAGCGCGGCCTGGTTGTTGGTGAGGGTCACCGAGCCCTGGAAGCCACCGGCCCACTGGTTGCCGACGGCGTACGCCACCGTGCAGGCGGGTGTGGCTCCCTGCGCCGACACGACCGGTACGACCGCGCTCCCGACGAGCGCGACCGCGCCGGCGGCGGCCAGAAGCACTGAAGGCGGGGGGTGTCGCATGAGCGACTCCTTGCAGCTGGGCGCGCCGTGACGGGCGCGTCGACCGACTGGAACCGCTCCCACTGGTGCGAAGGAAGGTAGCGCCAAGTAGCCGGGTTGCACAGGAGAGTTGCCGACTTTTCCGCACGCGCCGCCGTCAAATCCTTTCGACCCTTCAAGCACCTTGACCGCTCGCCGGGTCGGCTCCATCATGGGAGCGCTCCCACTGGTTCGAGCCTTGACCTCCCCGAGGACTCCCTCACGAGCAGCACCCCCACCGAGGAGGAACCGGCACATGGATCCCGGACGCAGACGCAGAGCCGTGCGGCGGTGGTGGACAGCCGTGGCGGCCGCGCCGGCCCTGCGACGTCTACGGCATGCACTGGATCGAGGACGTCGACAACGTCTACGGCTACGGCGACACGCCGGGCGGCACCTGCGAGGGCGGCCCGACGGCGAGCGGCCCGCGTATCCGAACACCTTCCAGCGCGGGTCCGACGACGATTTCCGTGGCCGCGTTCTCGGTCAGCCGGTTCGCCGGGGCTCGTTCTCCGTGGCCGGTTTCCGGAACGCGCGCACCGTGAACACCGGGTCGGGGCGGGGGCGGTCCTGGTCCGGGAGGCGGGACAGGCGCGCGGCGAACTCCTCGGTGCGCGGCTCGTCCGGTGGCAGCTGGGTGAACCAGCCGCGGCGCAGGTCCGCGACGGTGGTGCGGGGGCTGCGTCCCTGGCCGATGCCGGGGAACGAGGTGCGGCCGGCCGACCGTAGCCCGTGCCGGACGGCGTGTGCGACGACGGTGGCGGTGTCGTCCCCGGCGGGGCGGCGCGGGCGGGCGGCAAGGACGGCGTCGATGTCGCTGCCGACGTCGTGGGCCGCGGCCTTGTCGACGGTGGTGACGTAGACCCCGCCGGGCCGCAGTACCCGGGCGCACTCGGCGACGACGGCGCGGACGTCCTCGGGGTCCTGCAGCAGGTGCAGCAGCCAGACGCTGGTGACGGCGTGGAAGGTGCCGGTGCGGAACGGCAGACGGCGGCTGTCGGCCCGTAGGACCGCGCCCGGCAGCCGCGCGCCCGCCCTGCGGACCATGGCGGCGGCGAGGTCGGCACCCGTCACCCGCAGCGCGGGGCGGTCGGCGGCCAGGCGGCGGGTGACGATGCCGGTGCCGCAGGCGATGTCGAGGAGGCGGCCCGGCGAGCCGGGTATCAGGTCGAGGACGGCTCGTGCGGCCGCCGCGGCGCGGGCCTCGCCGCCCCGGGACGCGTCGTAGGCGTCGGCTTCCTTGTCGTAGTCGAGCACGCCCCTCAGTGTGCGCCGTGGCCTGGGGCGACGTCCTCCACCCTGCGGGCGAGGGCGAAATCCTTCTCGGTGAGGGCGCCCCCGGCGCTGTGGGTGTGCACGGTGAGAGAGACGGTGTTGAAGCCGAGAGTGAGGTCGGAGTGGTGGTCCAGCTCGTCCTGCACGGCGGCGATGTGCATGACCAGCGCGGCGGCCGCGACGTGCGAGCGGAGGCGGTAGGCACGGGTGAGCCGGCCGACGTCGTCGACCGACCAGCCGGGCAGCTCGGCGAGCCGGTCCTCGATCTCCTTCTGCGACAGCGGTTCGACGGCCATGGCGCCGCTCCTTCCCGGTGATGCGACACGGACTCCCAGCGTGCCACAGCCGTGGCGGGACGGCTCCGGTGGATCACGCCGGGCCGAAGAGCCATCCGCGGATCCGCACCGCCCCGAGGTCGTCGGCGAGCACGGCGATCCTGGGCCGGCCCTCGACCCGCTGGATCCACTCGTGCGGAAGGGCGTGGTCGCCGTACTGCGCGCCGAGGAGGTTTCCGCAGATGGCACCGGTGGAGTCGCTGTCGCCGGAGTGGTTGACCGCCATCAGCAGCCTGGTCTCCAAACGGCCCGGATGCAGCGCGCAGAAGACGGCGACAGCCAGCGCCTCCTCGGCCACCCAGCCCGCGCCGAGCTTCTCGACGCGCTCCGGCGGCGCCACCGAGACGTCCCCGGCCTCGGTGACGGCGCGCTCCAGGGCCTCGGTCGTCTCCTCGTGACCCGGGTAGCGGGCCAGCAGCCGCATCGCGCGCAGGACCGCGCCCTCCATGGAGTCCCCGGCGACGAGGTTGGCGACGATCGCGGCCAGTGTGCCGGCCGCGTAGTAGCCGGTGGGGTGTCCGTGGGTGATCTGGGCGGCGCGTGCCGCCATCTGGAAGGCGACGTGGTCGTACTGGGCGACGAGGCCGAAGGGGGCCGAGCGCATGACCGCGCCGCAGCCCTTGGAGTCGGGGTTGACCTCGCCCGGACGGCCCTCGAGGGGCAGCCAACGGCCGGGGGCGTACCGCTGGGCGACGCCGGACAGGCAGGCGTTGCCGGGGGCCCGGCGGGCGTACAGCCACGGCTCGGTGACCAGGCCGTCCGGGGGGCCGGTCGGCACAGGTGCGCTTCCCGGGCCGGAATGGGACTGGGTGTGCAGCCAGCGCCCGTAGGCCTGGAGCATCATCTCGGGCCAGCGGTCGGAGATGTCCCCCGTGCTCGTGCGGTCGTGGCGTTCCCCCTTCCTTTCGAAGGCGTAGGCCTCGACGAGGGCCTCGGCCGTGAAGAGCGTCATCTGCGTGTCGTCGCTGATCAGTCCCACCTCGCCGTGCGGGCCGGCGACCAGGTCGGTCACCCCGTGGGGGCCGTGGGCGGCACGGATCCGGTCGACGGTGTCGAACTCGACGGGATAGCCGAGCGCGTCGCCGATCGCCCCGCCCAGCAGGCAGCCGCGCACCCTGGCGCGGTACTGCGCCGCGCCGTCCCTGTCCCACGGTCCGTACATGCATGCACTCCTCGACTACGGTCGTACCCATGACCATTGTCGCGACCGGCAAAGCCGCCTTCCCCGCCGCCCCGTCCGACAAGGGCGTCGGCCCGCTGCTGCGCGCCTGGCGGGAGCGGCGCCGGGTCTCCCAGCTGGAACTGGCGCTGCGCGCCGACTCCTCGGCCCGGCACATCAGCTTCATCGAGACCGGCCGGTCCCGGCCGAGCGAGGAGATGGTGCTGCGGCTCGCCGAGCATCTGGACGTCCCCGTCCGCGAGCGCAACTCCCTGCTGCTGGCGGCCGGTTACGCGCCGCACTATCCGGAGACCCCGCTGGACGACCCGGCGCTGGAGGCGTTGCGCGACGGCATGGAACGCCTCATCCAGGGCTACGAGCCGTATCCGGCGCTGGTGGTCGACGCCGGTTACACGGTCGTCGCCGCGAACCGGGGCATCGCGATGCTGCTGGACGGCGTGCCGCAGACCCTGCTGTCGCCGCCGAACGCGATGCGGCTGACCCTGCATCCGCACGGCCTCGCGCCGCGCATCCGTAATCTGCGCGAGTGGCGTGGGCATCTGCTGGCGCAGATGGAGCGGCAGATCGCGCTGCAGCGCTCGGACCAACTGCGCGCCCTGTACGAGGAGGTGGCCGCCTATCCGGTGCCGCAGGACGCTCCGGGTGACGAACCGGCCGAGCCGGTGCCGTACTTCGCCCTGCCGCTGCGGATCGAGCACGACGGGCGCGTGCTGTCGTTCGTGTCGTCGATCTCCACCTTCAACACGCCGATGGACGTCACGGTAGCCGAACTCGCCATCGAGACGTTCCTGCCCGCCGACCCGGCGACCATCAAGTTCCTCCAGACACTCGTGGGTTGACCGCCGCCGTGCCCACCGTCCGACCCGTCCCCTCATGCCTGGCCGAATCGCTTCGGACCGGTGTGCGAAACGGCATCGCATGGCAGACTGCCGGGGTACTTCGGCGCGTGGGGAGGGCGTGGCGTGAGTGAGCGGCGGGCTGCGCCCACCGTGGGCCAGGTGGTGCTCGGGAAACGGCTGCAGGAACTGCGTGAGGCGTCGAACCTCAGCAGGGAGGAGGCCGCCCAGGTCCTCAGGGTGGCGTCGGCGACCGTGCGGCGGATGGAGATGGCCGAGGTCGCGCTGAAGATCCCCTACGTGCAGGTGCTGCTGGACACCTACGGGGTGCCCGAGGAGGAGGCCGCCGCGTTCGTGCGGCTGGCCGAGGAGGCCAACCAGCCGGGCTGGTGGCAGCGGTTCCACGACGTGCTCCCGGACTGGTTCAGCCTGTACGTGAGCCTGGAGGGCGCCGCCCGGATCATCCGCTCCTACGAGCCGCACTTCGTCCCCGGTCTGCTGCAGACCGAGGACTACGCGCGCGCGGTGCTGGCGGCGGGCACGATCGGGCAGACCTCGCCCGCCTCCGTGGAGCGGCATGTGTCGCTGCGCATGGAGCGGCAGCGGCTGCTGGACCGGGACGACCCGCCGCACCTGTGGGTGATCATGGACGAGACGGTGTTCAGGCGCCCGGTGAGCGTGCGCCCCGAGGTGATGCGCGCTCAGGTGGACCGGCTGCTGGAGTACGCCGAGCGGGACCGGGTCACGCTGCAGGTCGCCGAGTTCGCGGCCGGCCCGCACCCGGGGACGTACGCGCCCTTCACCCTCTTCCGGTTCGCGGAGCCGGAGCTGCCGGACATGGTGTTCACCGAGTATCTGACCGGCGCCCTGTACCTGGACTCCCGACGCGAGGTGGCCGCGCATCTGGAGGTGCTGGACCACATGACGGCCCGCGCCGCCTCGACCCAGCGCACGCGCACCCTGCTGCGGGAGTTCCGCATGGCCTTGTGACCGCACGACCTGGTGACAGCACATCCGCACCGACCTCAGGGGGAACAGCACAGATGACCGCCCGCGATGTCACGCCCGCGTCGATCGACACCAGCCGTCCACACCCCGCCCGGGTGTACGACTGGTGGCTGGGCGGCAAGGACAACTATCCGGTGGACGAGGAACTCGCACGCAGGATCCTCGCGGTGGACGACACGGTGGTGCGCGGGGCGCGCGCCAACCGGCGGTTCATGCACCGGGCCGTCCGTACGGCCGCCGAGGCCGGCGTACGGCAGTTCCTGGACATCGGCACCGGCATCCCGACCGAGCCCAACCTGCACCAGGTCGCACAGGGCGTGGCCGCGGAGTGCAGGGTGGTGTACGCGGACAACGACCCGATCGTGCTGCGGCACGCCGAGGCGCTGCTGCGCGGCACCGCCGAGGGCAGCACGGACTACGTCCACGCCGATGTCCGCGATCCCGGCACCATCCTGCGACTCGCCGGTGAGTCCCTCGACTTCGCCCGGCCCGTCGCCCTGTCCCTGGTGGCGCTGACCCATTACCTGGGTGACGCGGAGGACGACGTGTACGGGCTGGTCGAGCGGTACGTCGACGCGCTCGCCCCCGGCAGTTTCCTGATCCTGTCCCAGGTCACGCAGGACCTGAGCCCCGAGGGCGTGGCCCGGGCCGCCGAGCTGTTCCGCCGAAGCGGGACGCCCTTCCATCCGCGTACGCTCCCGGAGTTCTCCCGCTTCTTCACCGGCCTCGACCTGCTGGGCCCCGGTGTCATCCCGGTGTACGGCTGGCGTCCCGAGCCGGTGGACGTGGCAGCCCAGGCGGAGGGTGTCGTGCCGATGTACGCAGGGGTGGCGGTCAAGCACTGAGCAGTACGTGCCGGTTCGTGCGTCCGGCGGGGAGGCCGGGACCCCGGTGGCATCGGCCGGCCCGGGCGGACGGTGTCATCGCCGAGCACGGCGGGGGGTGCGGAGACGGTGAGGCGGTGCGTGGTCGCGCCGCCGGGCGGTGGGGACCCGTCCCGGTATCGGGTCCGCGCTGTGTGCGGCCGGCAAGCGCTCCGGCCCGGCGCGGGTGGAGATCGAGCCGGGCAATTGCCCAAAGTGCCTGACCGTCCGCGGCGATATCCAACCGGTCCCACGCGGGGAGCCCGGTTCCGTGGTGCTGAACCCGGCCCGGTGCGCGGCGTCGCCCCCCGAGGGGGCGGGGGCGGTGTCGTCCTCGCCCTCGTGGGTCGCGGGCGCCCCGGCAACGGCGATGCCGCGCCCCCGAGCGGGACGCGGCATCCGGCGTCGTACGGGGGTCAGGCCAGCTCGGCCGTCAGCGTGATGGTCGTACCGGACAGGGCCTGGCTGACCGGGCAGTTCTTCTTGGCGTCCTCGGCGGCGGAGGCGAAGCCCTCGGCGTCCAGGCCCGGCACCTCGCCGCGCACGGTGAGATGGATGCCGGTGATGCCCTCACCCGGCTGGAAGGTCACGTCTGCCTTGGTCTCCAGCCGGGTGGGCGGCGTGCCGGCGCCGGCCAGGGCGTGCGAGAGGGCCATGGAGAAGCAGCTGGAGTGGGCGCCGGCGATCAGCTCCTCGGGGCTGGTCTTGCCGTTCGCGTCCTGGGAGCGCGAGGCCCATGTGACCGGCTGCTGCGCGATGCCGGAGGAGTCGAAGGTGACGACGCCGTTGCCCTCGAGCAGGTTGCCTTCCCAGAGGGTGTGCGCGGTGCGCGTGGTGGCCACGGTGGTTCCTTTCTCGTGGGATCCCGTGACGTGAGGTCCGTTACGGGGTTTTCCGTGCCCCTATCCGATCACATCCGGGCTCGTCGCACTCTGAAGACGGGCCCACGCGACGTGAACGGCAGGCGACGTCCCTGCGGGATCGGACAGGCGTGCTCACGGCGTACCCGCAGGACGCCGCGCCGGCCGTCTGTGATATCCAGCACCGGTGCGCCGGGCGGGAAGTCCTCGGCCCGGTGCAGCGGGTTGACCAGGGCGGAGGCCGGCGGCCGGGCGAGGGCGTTGTCGACGGCCAGGTTGCCCGCAACCACCGCACGTCTCGCACGCCTTGTCCACCTCACGTCCCGGCCCTCGCCGCCCCCGCGACGGAAGGCCCCCCTGCGGCTTCGCCGGCCCACCGGGCCGGGCCCCACCTTGTCATACCGGGCCCGGCACGCCCGGAGCCGTACCGGACGCGGGCGGCCCCTGTGGGCTGGTGGGCCGGGTGTCAGCGGCCGTCGTAGCCGGCCGTCGGCATGGACAGCCGACGGTGCACGCGGGCCTTCATCTGCGCGTCGTACGACGGCTCGGCCCGTCCGACGGTCTCCACCCGGACGCCGCGGCGCGCGCACTCGGCGGTGAACGCCTCCACCGAGGACAGGGCCCTTCGCAGGACGCGCAGGCTGGGCGCGACGAACACGTCCACGCCGGGCCGGACTCCGTCCCACAGGGCGCCGTGGTCGAAACGCAGTCCGCCGACGAGGAGTTCGCGGGCGATGACGTATCCGTGCTCGGCGGCCCAGCGGGCGCACATGGCGTGCTGGCTGCGGGAGTCGACGAGGAAGGGGTCGTCCTCCAGTTCCTCCAGGGGGGCCAGGCTGGCGATGGCGATGACCCGCACCGGCGCGGATGCGGGCGCGGGCGTCTCGGAGGTACCCCGCGTCTGTCCCATGGCGTCCCCCTCACCTCCGGGTTTCGCCGCCGACCCTACTCCTGCCCGTAGGCTTCGGGGAGTCGCGTGAAGGAGGCGAAGCAGCGCGATGCCGCGTCTGGTGCGGCGGTTCCCCGCGCCCGCCTCACTCGAGCACCTGTGAAGCCCCGACCGGCAGATCCCACAGGTCCTCCCGCTCCAGCCCTGCCTTCTCCCACGCCGCCCGCACTCTGGTGAGCGGTTCCAGGACCGGCTCGGCGGAGAGGATGAAGGTGCCCCAGTGCATGGGGGCCATGCGGCGGGCGCCGAGGTCGAGGGTGGCCTGGACGGCCTCCTCCGGGTCGCAGTGGACGTCGCTGAGCCACCAGCGGGGGTCGTAGGCGCCGATGGGCATGAGGGCGAGGTCGATGCCGGGGTAACGGCGGCCGATCCGGGAGAACCAGTGGCCGTAGCCGGTGTCACCCGCGAAGTAGAGGCGCTGTCCGTCGGCGTCGGTGAGGACCCAGCCACCCCACAGACTGTGGCAGGTGTCGGTGAGGGTGCGCTTGGACCAGTGATGGGCGGGGACGAAGTCGAAGCGGACGCCGGACAGTTCGGCGCCCTCCCACCAGTCCAGCTCGGTGACGCAGGTGAAGCGGCGGCGCCGGAACCAGCGGCCGAGGCCCGCCGGCACGAACACCGGGGTGGCGCGGGGAAGTTGACGCAGGGTGGGCGCGTCGAGGTGGTCGTAGTGGTTGTGGCTGATGACGACGGCGTCGACACGGGGCAGGGAGCCCCAGGGCACGCCGACGGGGGTGATGCGGGCCGGGGTGCCGAGGATGCGGCGGGACCACACCGGGTCCGTGAGGACGGTGAGGCCGCCGATCCGCACGACCCAGCTGGCGTGTCCGGCCCAGGTGACGGCGAGGGTGCGGGTGTCGACACGGGGCAGCGGGGCGGGTGCCCACGGGAGCCGGGGGATGTCGGCCAGGCCCGCCGAGCCGGGGCGTACGGAGCCCTCGCGGGCGAAGCGGGCGAGGGCCTTGAGGCCGGGCAGCGGGGCGGTGAGCCGGTCGTGGAAGGTGCGCGGCCAGACGCGGCGTTCGCCGAGCGGGCGGGGCACGGCCGGCGGAGGGAAAGGGGGCGCCAGGGGGACCTGGGAGCTGCGGCGCGGCGCGGTCGTCGCGGCCGATGGGGCTGTCGCGGTCGCCGTCGTGGCGCTCGCCGGAGTCGTGCCGGTCGGCGAGGTGGTGGCCTTCGTGGCCGGTGCGGGCTCGTGCGTCTCGGGCTCATGCGTCTGCTGCGTCATCGAGGAGGCTCCCATCGCTGAGCGTCGTCGCGGAGATCGTCGAGGACCGACGTCAAGGAGATCAACGCGCGTTGCACGTGTGGCAGTTCCAACGGCGCGGGTGAGGTGAGACATTCCATGCGTTCGTCGTCCGTGCTTCCCAGCAAGGGGCCCGTGGCGAGGCGTACGCGCAGCGCCCCGAGGTCGTCGCCGAAGCGGTGGCCGCCCGGCGCGGGCATGCCGAGGCGGTCGGTGAGGAGGTCCTCCAGTTCCTGGGCGTCGCCGATGCCCTGTTCGGCGAGGGGTTCGCGCAACGGCCCGAGGTCGGCGTACAGATGGCGACCGGCCTGCGGCGGGCGGGCGAGCGCCCCGGCGGCGACGACGGCGGCGTGCGCGGCAGCGGCCACACGCGCGTGCAGGCGTACCACGGCCTCCCGGCGCTCGGTGACGGGCGGGGGTTCGTCGAGGGCGTACCCGGCGGCGGCGGCGACGGGTACGGCGATGCGGGCGCCGAGCGCGGTGAGGATGTCGAGCACGCGTGCGTGGAGCCGCCGTCCGGGTTCGGTGGCGGGGAGGCGAGCGACGGCGGCGGGCCAGCCGGGCGGGAGCAGGGACCCGGCGAGGTCGGTGACGACGGTGACCCGGTCGGGCGCCATCTCGGCGGGGCTGAGCAGGACGGTGTCCTCGGGGTGGTGCAGGCTGTCGCGCCAGGTCTCGTCGCTGACCAGGTGCAGGCCTTCGGCCGTGGCGGCCTCGACGGTCTCGTGCAGCAGTTCGGGCGGGGCCACGGTGGCGGTCGGGTCGTCGGCGACGGACAGCACGAGCAGCCGGGGGTCCCCGCCCTCCGCGCGGACCCGGCGGACGGTCTCCAGCAGGGCGTACGGGTCGGGGACGCCGCCACTCTCGGCGGGGGTCGGCACGTGGTAGGCCGGCCTACCGAGGACCCGGGCGTACGGCGCCCACCAGGCGGCGCAGGGGCGCGGGACGAGGACGTCGCCGCCGTCCGAGGCCAGCGCGGCGGTGAGGGCCAGCAGCAGTGCGGGAGCGCCGGGTCCCGCGGCCACCTGGTCGGGGACGGTGGGCAGTCCGCGCCGGGTCCAGTAGCCGCAGGCCGCCTCCAGGAGTGCGGGGGCACCGCCTACGGGCTGGGCGTCGGCGCGGCTCGCGGCCGCGGCCAGTACGGCGGTGAGTTCGGGCAGGACCGGAAGACCGTCGCCGGGCAGGGGCGGGCCGTAGCGGACGGGGCCGTGGTCCTCGGGGTCCGTCCGCCGCATGTCCGCCTCCGCGCGGTCGTGGTGCCGGGTGCCGCCGGTCCGGCGGGGGGCCGGGGCGGGCTGTGTCGTCGTGGGCTGCTGTGGGGGATGTGGGGCGTCGGTGGTCTGTGCGGCTTGCTCGGCGTCGGTCCTGGGCTGTGGAGCCGGTCGGCGCGAGGGCCTGTCGGTGCCCTCGGGAGGGTGTGTACCCGCCGGGCGACAGTGCAAGGGGGTGACGGACGTCCTCCGGCTCACACGTCCGCGGACCGGCTCACCGCGGAGCGCCAGCGGCCGTGCAGCCGGTAGCCGGCTGCGCCGCAGGCCGCGGCGATGAGGGTCACGCCGGCGGCAAGGGCCGGGACCGAGTCGGTGAGGCTGCCCCCCGTACCGGCCTCGACCCCGTGCCGCAGGGTGGGCGGCTCGCACCTGTCGCCGCCGTGGCCCTGCGCGCAGCCGCGGCCGGCGTCCGAGCACGCCCCGGAGCCGGTGCAGTCACGGCCGTCGCCCTCGCACCGGCCGGCCTCACGGCACGGCGTCCGGCCGGCGCACGACTGCCCCGGTAGGCACGTGCCGGTGCCGTCACGGCCCGGAGAGATGCCGCCCTGACCCGGGACGGTGCCGTCACGGCCAGCGGTGAGGCCGTTCTGACCCGGGACGGTGCCGTCACGGCCAGCGGTGAGGCCGTTCTGACCCGGGACGGCACCGACACGGCTCGGGGCGATGCCGTTCTGACCCGGGACGGCACCGACACGGCCCGGGGCGATGCCGTTCTGACCCGGGACGGCACCGACACGGCCCGGGGTGATGCCCTCGCGGACCGGGGGGAAGGTGTCACGGCTGGGGGTGGCGCCCGGAAAGGACGGGGCGACTTGCGGGGACGGAGCGACGCCATAACCGTTCGGAGCGACGTCCGGTGCCGAGTCGTCACGGGTGGGCGTGACCCCGTCGAGGCTCGGGGCGCCCCCTGCACCGCTCGGAGCGGCGGGGTCCTCCGGGGCGCCGCCGGGGAGGGCGGCGTCGGGGAGGGCGGCGTCGGGGAGGGCGGCGTCGGGGAGGGCGGCGTCAGGGAGGGCGGCGTCGGCAGACCCCCCGCACTGCTGGGGTGCGGCACACGGTCCGGGGACGCTGTCCGGGATGACGCCCACGACGCTCGGGGTCGGGGGCGGCGCGCCCGGATCGAGGATGGCGGCCGAGGCGGGCCCCGCGAGGGCGAGCACGGCACCGGCGGCGAAGGCGACGGACAGGGCACGGGCGGTGCTGCGGCGCATGGGAAGGGCTCCTCGGCAGGCACGGCGGGCGGCTATGGCGGGCGGCGGCACACCGGACGCCGGTACGGCGGTGCGTCGGGCGTCGTCGCCGGTACGGCGGGGACGGCGGTGCCCGGGCACTGCCCGACGGCGTCGCGGGTGCGGGGCACGGGCGTGCCCTCGCTGCCATCACAGCCCGCGCGGCGGCGCTGCGCGCGCGGCCGGACCCCATTCGCGGGACAGCGGGGCCCAGCCGGGTGACGCACACCGCCCGCCGGTTTCGCCGCGGCGTCCCGCCCACCCCGCCGGGGCCGAACGGCACCGCACGCCCCCTTCCTCCGCACGGGCACCCGGCGTCCCACCGCACGCTCCCGGCGCCGCACACCGGCCCGCAAACCCCCCGTCTCCACCCCTCCGGGAGGTTTTCCGTCTCCAGTGCAGGTGACTCGGTGTGTGCTGACCGGATCGTCCGCTCGCACCCCCATGGGGAGGTCCTTTCATGAGCACCAAGGTCTCCGACCACATCCTCGAGCGCCTGCGGGCCTGGGGCGTGGAACAGGTCTTCGGGTATCCGGGTGACGGCATCAACGGGCTGCTCGCCGCATGGGGACGTGCCGAGGACCGGCCGCGGTTCATCCAGTCGCGGCACGAGGAGATGTCCGCGTTCGAGGCCGTCGGGTACGCGAAGTTCAGCGGCCGTATCGGCGTGTGCGCGGCGACCTCGGGGCCGGGCGCCATCCATCTGCTCAACGGCCTGTACGACGCCAAGCTCGACCACGTGCCGGTGCTGGCGATCGTCGGCCAGACCAACCGGACCGCGATGGGCGGTTCCTACCAGCAGGAAGTCGACCTGCACACCCTCTACAAGGACGTCGCCTCGGACTTCGTGGAGACGGTGACGGTACCGGAGCAACTGCCGAACGTCCTGGACCGGGCGGTCCGCACCGCCTACGCCCGGCGCTGCCCCACCGCGCTCATCATCCCCGCCGACGTGCAGGAACTGGACTACTCGCCGCCCACGCACGAGTTCAAGATGGTGCCCTCCAGCATGGGCATGAGCGAGTACACCATGACCCCGACGGACGAGGCGCTGCGCCGGGCGGCGGACGTGCTGAACGAGGGCGACAAGGTGGCGATCCTGGTCGGCCAGGGCGCGGCCGGCGCGGTCGCCGAGGTGCAGGAGATCGCCGAACTGCTCGGCGCGGGCGTCGCCAAGGCACTCCTCGGCAAGGACGTCCTCAGCGACGAGCTGCCGTACGTCACCGGCCCCATCGGGCTGCTGGGCAGCCGGCCCTCGTACGAGCTGATGCGCGACTGCGACACCCTGCTGACGATCGGGTCGTCCTTCCCGTACACCCAGTTCATGCCGGACTTCGGCAAGGCGCGCGGGGTGCAGATCGACATCGACGCGCACATGATCGGCATGCGCTACCCGTACGAGGTGAACCTGGTCGGCGACGCGAAGGCGACGCTGCGGCGGCTGATCCCGCTGCTGACGGCCGACCGGGGCGGGCGCGAGTGGTACGACACGGTGTGCGCGAACGTGCGGCGCTGGCACGACACGATGGAGCGGCGCGCCCATCTGTCCGCGGACCCCATCAACCCCGAGTACGTGGCCCGCGCGCTGGATCCGCTGCTGCCGGACGACGCGATCCTGACGTCGGACTCCGGTTCGGTCGCCAACTGGTACGCGCGGCACATCACGATGCGCCCGGGCATGCGCGGTTCGCTGTCCGGGACGCTGGCGACGATGGGACCCGGTGTGCCGTATGCGATCGGCGCGAAGTTCGCGCATCCGGACCGGCCGGTGTTCGCGCTGGTCGGCGACGGCGCGATGCAGATGAACGGTCTGGCGGAGATGATCACGGCGGCGAAGTACAAGGACCGCTGGTCGGATCCGCGGCTGGTGGTGGCGGTGTGGAACAACCACGACCTGAACCAGGTGACGTGGGAGATGCGGGCGATGGAGGGCTCGCCGTCGTTCCTGCCGTCACAGGAGATCCCGGACGTGCAGTACGCGGCGTTCGCCCGCTCGCTCGGTCTCACCGGTGTCCGGGTGGAGAAGCCGGAGGGCGTGGAGGCGGGCTGGCGCGCGGCGCTGGAGGCCGACGGGCCGTGCGTGATCGAGTTCCTCACGGACCCCTCCGTGCCGCCGATCCCGCCGCACGCCACCTGGGAGCAGATGGAGGCGACGGCCACGGCGATCCTGAAGGGCGACGCCGAACGCAAGTCGATGATCAAACAGGGGCTGAAGGCGAAGGTGCAGGAGTTCCTGCCCGGCAAGGACAAGAGCTAGCGCCCTGGAGGAAGACATGCAGCGAGGCAGTGACCGGCTCAACGTCCACCGGGACGACGAGATGAAGCACGAGCTGAAGGGACTGCTGAGGTCCGGGCATCCGACGCGGGTCGAGGAGTGGCACGACCCCGAACCGGCCGCGGACGACGACCCGGAGGTGTGGAGCGGCCCCGTGGGCGGCCTGGGATCGCCGGCGTCGCTCGAGCGGGTGCGGTCGGAGCTGACACGCGCCCTGAACAGGGGCTCGTTCCCGGCGACCGCGCGGGACGTGGCCCGGATCCTGCGCAGGCAGAACGCGCCGGGCACGCTGGTCGACGCGGTGGCCCGGCTGCCGCAGTCGGCGCGTTACGAGAACGTCCAGCAACTGGCGGAGGCGCTGGCGGGCGGCGCATGAGGCGGGGCCAGGCGGCCGAGATCTCAGAGGGTGTCGCTGTCGACGCCGACGTGGCGACCGTCCGGTTCCTGCTGTACGGGCTGCTGCCCGGCTGGTTCGCGCCGGGGCTCGCCGACTGGGCGATGCACCGGCGCACCCGGATCGAGGACACGGCGGGGACGAAGGAGTCCGTCATCCACGCGCTGATGATGGCCGAGGTCGGCGTGCCGATCACGCTGACCCTGCGCTACCGGGTCAATCCCCGGCTGCTGACCGTGCTGCTGGCGGGCGCGCTGGTGCACGAGGCGACGGCGTGGTGGGACGTGCGGACGGCCGTCGACAGCGACCGGGAGGTCAGGCCGGCCGAGCAGCACATCCACAGCTTTCTGGAGTCGCTGCCGTTCGGTGGGCTCGCGTCGCTGGTGTGTCTGCACGCCGACCAGGTGCGGTCGCTGGCGCGGGCAGGGCGCGGGGATCCGGACGCCTGGCGGCTGCTGCGGCGCCCGCGCCCGCTGTCACCGGGCTATCTGGCGGGCATCGGGGTGGCGATCTGCCTGTGCGTGGTGCTGCCGTACGGCGAGGAACTGCTGCGCTGCCGGCGGGCCGCCCGGGAACGGAAAGGAGAGCGAGGATCATGCGTATCGCGTTCTTGGCGGCACCGGAGGGTGTCGAGCAGGTCGAGCTGACCGAGCCGTGGAAGGCGGCCTCGGACGCCGGGCACGAGCCGGTGCTGGTGTCGACGAAGCCGGGGAAGATCCAGGCCTTCGACCATCTCGACAAGGGGGACACGTTTCCCGTGGACGAGGTGGTGGGCGAAACCTCGGCCGGGTCGTTCGGCGGTCTGATGCTGCCCGGCGGGGTGGCCAATCCGGACTTCCTGCGGATGGACGGCAAGGCCGTGGCGTTCGTGAAGGAGTTCTTCGAACGGGGCCGCCCGGTCGCGGCGATCTGTCACGCGCCGTGGACGCTGGTGGAGGCGGATGTCGTACGGGGGCGGGTGCTGACCTCCTGGCCGAGTCTGCGGACGGACATCCGCAACGCGGGCGGCACCTGGGTGGACGAGCAGGTGAAGATCTGCGACCACGGCCCCAACCAGCTGGTGACGAGCCGCAAACCGGACGATCTGAAGGCGTTCTGCGACGCGTTCCTGCACGTGTTCGCCGGGGAGCCCGGCTGAGCCGCCGTATCCCATGAGGGCCGGCCCGCACGGGCCGGCCCCCTTTTTCACGCCCGGGTCCAGGCGCCCGGGTCCTGCCACGCCCGGACCCGCGGGCCGGCCGCGGACGGTGCGCCTCAGGTGCCGGACGTCCCCGGAGTCACCGCCTCGCCGCAGCGGCGTTCACGGGCGCCCTCACGGGTGCGGCCCGCGCTGACCAGGCGGCGCGGGTTGCGGCGAAGATACTCGCCCTCCAGCTGCGCCATGCGCTCGTTGTGGGTCCGCAGCGCGTCGTTCGAGCCGTACAGGAGGGTGTCGTGGCGCGTGCGGTGGATCGTCTCCAGCTCCTTCATGAGCTGCTGGTCGTCCAGTCGGCTGGGGTCGACTCCGGTCATTGGTACCCCGCTCGTCGTGTCCGTGTCCTGGGTCCCGGTCCGGGTACCCTCCCGGCGGGCGCTGCCCCCGAGCGGTTTCCGCCAGGGATCCATGGAGCTCGCGTTCCTGAATCCACTGTACGAACATCCGGGGTCCTGGGCCTCCGCTCACGGCGACAGGCCCCCCACGCCGGGACGGCGAGGGGGTCATCAGGGTGTCCCCACCCGGGGCCCGGAGGAACGGCGGGGCGCACCAGGGTGCGCTGCCGCGGGTGACGCCCTGCCGGAGCCGGCCGCGGGACCCCGTGGTCGGCCGGCCCGTCACCTGCCCTGCGCGGCGGCGGCCGCCGACGGGCTGCCGCAGGTGGTCAGGCGGCGCGCGGGCACGGGCCGGCCGAGCCGCTGATCCGCCCGGTCGCGCCCGACACGCACCGCGAGGTGCGGATCGCCGAGGACCCCGACCAGCCCGCCGCCCGCTGGAACGACCCGAAGGCCGTCGGCGAGCGGAGGACGGGGCGGGCCCGCGCCGACGGCGCGCGCTGGTCCGGGCGGCCGTGATGATCGACGCGCCGGTCCTGTCGCTGCCTCCGGTGCCGGCGGACACCGGCGACGACGAGGCGGGCGGCCCGGGCACGCCGCTGCGCCGGAAGTGACGTCCCGGCGGCCCCGGTGAACCGGGTGGGCCCGCGAACGGTCCGTCCGCCCTGTCGGGGTGGGGTCAGCGGGCCCGCTCGACCCTGCGTTCGTCCCAGACCGGTTCCGGCGTCTCGCGGACGCGCCCGTCGCTGCCGAAGACCAGGTAGCGGTCGAAGGAGCGGGCGAACCAGCGGTCGTGGGTGACCCCGACAACCGTGCCCTCGAAGGCCTCGAGGCCCTCCTGCAGGGCCTCGGCGGACTCCAGGTCGAGGTTGTCGGTCGGCTCGTCCAGCAGCAGGGCGGTGGCGCCGGCCAGTTCCAGCAGCAGGATCTGGAAACGGGCCTGCTGTCCGCCGGAGAGCCGGTCGAAGGTCTGCTCGGCCTGGCCGGTCAGCTCGTAGCGGCGCAGCCGGGACATGGCGGCGCCGCGGTCCTGGGAGTGCTCCTTCCACAGGATGTCGAGCAGGGTGCGGCCACGGAGTTCTGGGTGCGCGTGGGTCTGCGCGAAGTGCCCCGGTACGACGCGTGCGCCCAGCTTCCACTCCCCCGTGTGCGCGACGTCCTCGCCGGCCAGCAGCCGCAGGAAGTGGGACTTGCCGGAGCCGTTGGAGCCGAGAACCGCGACCCTCTCGCCGTAGAAGACCTCCAGGTCGAAGGGGCGCATCAGGCCGGTCAGTTCGAGTCCGGCGCAGGTGACGGCCCGTACACCGGTGCGGCCGCCCCTCAGGCGCATGGTGATGTCCTGCTCGCGGGGCGGCTCCGGCGGCGGGCCCGCCTCCTCGAACCTGCGCAGCCGGGTCTGGGCTGCCGCGTACCGGGAGGCCATCTCGTGGCTGACGGCGGCGGCCTGCCGCAGGTTCAGGACCAGTTTCTTCAGCTGGGCATGCTTCTCGTCCCAGCGGCGGCGCAACTCCTCGAAGCGGGCGAAGCGTTCCCGGCGGGCCTCGTGGTAGGTGCCGAAGCCGCCGCCGTGCACCCAGGCGTCGGCGCCGGCCGGGCCGGGCTCCACGGAGACGATCTTCTCGGCGGCGCGGGCGAGGAGTTCCCGGTCGTGGGAGACGAACAGGACGGTCTTGCGGGTCTCCCGCAGCTGCTCCTCCAGCCACCGCTTGCCGGGTACGTCGAGGTAGTTGTCCGGCTCGTCCAGCAGCAGCACCTCGTCGGTGCCGCGCAGCAGCGCCTCCAGCACGAGGCGTTTCTGCTCGCCGCCGGAGAGGGTGCGCACCTGGCGCCACTGGGCCTTGTCGTACGGCATTCCGAGCGCGGCCGTGGTGCACATGTCCCACAGTGTCTCGGCCTCGTAGCCGCGCGCCTCGGCCCAGTCGGCCAGGGCCTGCGCGTACGCCAGCTGGGCGGCCTCGTCGTCGACGGTCACGAGGGCGTGCTCGGCCTCGTCGACCGCCCCGGCCGCCTCGCGGATGCGGGGCGGCGCGACGGACACGAGCAGGTCCCGTACGGTCGTCTCGTCCCGTACGGAGCCGACGAACTGGCGCATCACGCCGAGGCCGCCGCTGACGGTGACGGTGCCGGCGTGCGGTTTCAGCTCGCCGGAGAGCAGCCGCAGCAGGGTCGTCTTCCCCGCGCCGTTGGGTCCGACCAGAGCGACGGTGGAGCCTTCGCCCACCCGGAAGGACACATCCCCGAGCAGGGTCCTCCCGTCGGGGAGGTGGTACTCGAGGTGCGCGGCTTCCAGATGTCCCATGGGCAGGGATTCTCCGGGCGGCGCAGGTGAGGGGCAAGCCGTTATCGGGCGGGGCCGCCGAAAGCACTCCCCCCTGCCGCCCGGACGTGTCCACCGGGTCGGCTGGACGGTGGTGCCCGCCCGGGGCAGGGCCTCCCAGCGACGGCGCGGGCGCCGCTCGCGGCGGCGTCGGCCTCACGGCGCCGGACCGGGCCGGGGCCGCCACGCCGCGGGACGCCCACGAGGATCGTGCGCCTGTACCGGCGGCGTCGCCCCGCTCGAGCCGACGCGCCGGTGGTGGGCCGGGCGCGCAGCAGGGGGCGTACAGGGCGTCGACGTCCTCGTCGGCGAGCGTCTTTGACGGCGCGGCGCCCTGCGCCTCGCAGAGCGGCGTCGGCGCGGGCCCGGTACGGCGGCGTCCAGCAGGTGGCGGGCACAAGGAACGGCCGCTTCAGGGTAACCGGACCCCATGACCCCTGACCTGGATCTGACCACGCGCATGACGAGCCGAAGCCCGCTGTGCCGGCTGCTGGAGCTGGACGGCCGCCTGTTCGAAGCGGCCGCCGCCCGGCACTGGCCCGGCGCCGAGCGGGTGCTGCCCCGCCTGAGCCGGGCGGCGGGCCACGGGGTGCTGTGGTTCGCGACGGCCGGCGCCATGGCCGCGATCCGCACCCCGAGGGCCCGCCGTGCCGCCGCCCGCGGCCTGGCCTCGCTCAGCGTGGCCTCGCTGGCCATCAACACGATCGGCAAGCGCTCGGTGCGCCGGGCGCGGCCGATGCTGGACCCGGTTCCGCTGGTGCGGCAGCTGAAGCGGCAGCCGATCACGACGTCCTTCCCCTCCGGGCACGCGGCGTCGGCGGCCGCGTTCGCGACCGGGGTGGCACTGGAGTCCCCGGCGTGGGGCGCGGCGGTGGCGCCGGTGGCGTTGTCGGTGGCGGCCTCCCGGGTGTACACGGGGGTGCACTTCCCGAGCGACGTGGTGGCGGGGGCGGCTCTCGGCGCGGGCGCGGCCTTCCTGGTACGGCGGCTGGTGCCGACCCGTGCGCAGGTGCGGCGCGGGGCCCGGGCGCGGGCCGAGGTGCCGGCGCTGCCGGAGGGCGAGGGTCTGGTGATGGTCGTCAACCGGGCCTCGGGGACGGCGGACCGGGTCCGTGCCCTGCACGACGCGCTGCCGCGGGCGGAGATCGTGGAGTGCGCGCCGGACGACGTCGGCGACGAGCTGGCGAAGGCGGCGGCCCGGGCACAGGTGCTGGGCGTGTGCGGGGGCGACGGCACCGTGAACGCGGCCGCCGGGGTCGCGCTGCGGCACGGCCTGCCGCTCGCGGTGCTGCCCGGCGGCACCCTGAACCACTTCGCCCTGGACCTGGGCGTGGAGGACGAACGCGACCTGGCCCGTGCGGTCCGGCACGGCGAGGCGGTGCGGGTGGACGCGGTCCGGTATGCCACCGACGGCGGCGAGGGCGTCGTCCTGAACACGCTGAGCCTGGGTGTCTATCCGGAGCTGGTGCGGGTGCGTACCCGCTGGTCGCACCGGATCGGCGGCTGGCCGGCGGGGCTGCTGGCCGCCCTGCGGGTACTGCGCGCGGACCGGCATCCGCTGGAGGTGGAGCTGGACGGAGAACGGCGGCCGCTGTGGCTGCTGTTCGTGGGCAACGGCGTCTACCACCGGATGGGGCTCGCGCCCGGTCGCCGTACGGATCTCGCGGACGGCCTGCTGGACGTGCGGGTGGTGCACGGCGGCCGGCGGCCCGCGCTGCGGCTGCTGGCGGCGGCCGCGGCGGGCCCGCTGACCGGCTCCTCCGGGCACAAGGCGGTGCAGGCGCAGCGGCTCCGGCTGACCGGTGTCACACCGGGCACGCCGCTGGCGTACGACGGCGAGGTGACGTCCGCGTCGGGCGAGGTGACCGTGGAGAAGCTGCCGAAAGCGCTGACGGTCTACCGCCCCCTCACGGCCGCCGACTGACGTCGCGTCGGCAGGCCGACCGACGATGCGACGGTCCAGCATGCAAAACGGTGGTCTCATCATTTGGCATGCGCGCGTACGGTGGGGTGCACCAGCGGGTGACGAGGGTGAAGGGGAACAGCCATGCCGAATGCGCGGGAGACCGCCGTCTACACGCACGGGCACCACGAGTCGGTGCTGCGGTCGCACGTCTGGCGGACCGCGGAGAACTCCGCGGCCCATCTGCTCGGCTCCCTCAAGCCCCACATGAGGATCCTGGACATCGGGTGCGGGCCCGGCACCATCACCGCCGACCTGGCGGAACGGGTCCCGGACGGCCATGTCACCGGGGTCGACCACGCACCGGACGTCCTGGAGCGGGCCCGGGCCACCGCTGCCGCGCGGGACCTGGCCAACGTGGACTTCGCGGTCGCCGACGTGCACGCCCTGGACCACCCGGACGACACCTTCTGCGTCGTCCACGCCCACCAGGTGCTGCAGCACGTCGGCGACCCGGTGCAGGCGCTGCGCGAGATGCGCCGGGTGACGAAGCCGGGCGGGTTCATCGCCGTACGTGACGCGGACTACGCGGCGATGACCTGGTATCCCGCGGTACCGGGCCTGGACGACTGGCTGGACCTGTACGAGCGGGTCGCCCGCGGCAACGGCGGCGAGCCCGACGCCGGGCGCCGGCTGAAGGCGTGGGCGCTGGCCGCCGGACTGACCGACATCACCGCCACCTCCAGTACCTGGACCTTCGCCACGCCCGAGGAGCGGGCCTGGTGGAGCGGTCTGTGGGCGGACCGCACCCTGGCCTCGGCCTACGCGGAGCGGGCGGTGGGCGGCGGTCACGCCACCGGGGAGCAGCTGGCGGCCGTGTCAGAGGCCTGGCGGGAGTGGGGCCGGCGGGAGGACGGCTGGTTCTCGGTCCTGCACGGGGAGATTCTGTGCCGTAAAGAGGCCTGATCCGCGAGATTCCATGCCGGGAGCAAGCCTGATCCGCGAAATTCGGGAAACTCGGATCTCAGGAGGTTCACACTATGGTTCCCATCCTTCTGGTACTGCTTCTGGCGCTCGTTCTTTTCGGGGTCGGATTCGCGGTAAAGGTTCTCTGGTGGATCGCCCTGGCAGTGCTGGTCATCTGGCTGCTGGGCTTCCTGGTCCGCAGCACCACCGCGGCGGGCGGCAGGGGTCGCTGGTATCGCTGGTGAGTGAGCGGACCGCGGTGGGCCGGGGTCTGTCCGCGTCGTCGCCCGAAGGGCGGCCGCGCGGCGTCAGGTGCGCTGAGAGTGCGTGCAGGGCGTCGCGCGGCAGACGGGAATTCTCGGACAGGCCCTACTCGCGGGGAAGCAGCGGTCCGAGCGGCCCGAGGTCCAGGTTCAGGTCCTCGGGCCGCAGTCCGTAGCGCTCGCACAACTCCTCCATGCGCTCCCCCAGGAGCATCAGGGTGAGCCCGATCCGCTCCTCCTGTTCCTCCGTCAGCTCACCGGTGTCCACGCGGCGCAGGGCCTGCCGCTCCATCAGCTGCCGGAGCAGTTCCACCACCGTGAGCACCAGCTTCACCAAGTCACGATCGACGGACTCGGGGTCCAGGTCGAGCCGGTTGCGCGGGGTCACGGGCCCTCCTCGTGGTGGCCGCCGGGAAGCTCGAAGGGCGAGGGGACCGATGCGTTCACCGAGCTGATCAGCGCGTTCAGATCGATCCGCACCAGGTCGACGTCCGCGATCCGCAGGGTGATGTCACCGGTGATGACGACGCCGCCCGCGAGCAGTCGGTCCAGGAGGTCGACGAGTGCGATCTCGCGCCGTTCGACAACGGTCACGGCGCCGCCTCCCCCACGAAGGAATAAGCAGCCCAGGGACCGGTCAGTTCCACCCGGATTCCGGGTTCCTCGTCCTTTGTGCGGTCCACGAGTTCCACGAATTCCTCGCAGTGCTTACGGGGCACCAGATAGGCCGCATTGAGGACGTTACGGCCGGGCTCTGCGGACAGCGCGGAATTCTGCGGGGGGTGCAGCCGGGAATCCTCGGCGTGCCGGGAAAGACGTTCGTGCAGCGAGCGGGCGAACGCCTCGGCCCGCTGCCACCGCTCCTCCTGCGCGTGGGTGCTTTCGCGGCGCCGGCGCAGATAGTCGCGACCGCTCGCGGGCCGCGCGGCCGGCTGCGAGGCGGGTTCGCCGGGCTCGGCCTCCAGATACAGCTTGACGCCCCACTCCACCCGGCCCTCCAGCCGGTCCAGGGTGCTCCGGAAGTCGTCCTCGCGGGCCTCGATCATGGTGCGCACCCCGCTGCAGTCCCGGAAGACGGTCCCGAGCCGGAGCGGCAGTGGTGTGGTGACGGTGGTGAGCGCGTCGATCACCCCCTGGTGGGCACGGGCGGTGGCGGACAGCCAGTCCAGGTCCTCCAGGTGGGCCTTGAGAGCCTCCTCGCCGAAGTCGGCCTCCGGGACCTGGCTGACGACCGCGACCAGCCCGTGGTGGTGCAGCAGCGCCGGCGGCGCGCCCCCGACACCGGAGAGCTGTGACTGCAGCGGCGTGGCGAAGGGGCGGCAGACGGCGTACACGTAGCGCAGTCCTGTCATGGCGCCTCCTTCGGTGCGCGGTCATGCTCCTTTTGCGCGTGGCGCCGTTCCACGGGCGCACTGCTGCCCGACTCCAGCTCCTGGAGCCGGTCCAGCCGCTCCCTCAGCTCGGCGTTCTCCCGGGCCAGCTCGTCGCGGCGGGCCCGGGAGGACAGCGCCGGGTCGCTCTCCCACCAGTCGATACCCATCTCCTTGGCCTTGTCCACCGAAGCGACGATCAGCCGGAGTTTGATGGTGAGGAGTTCGATGTCGAGCAGGTTGATCCGAATGTCGCCCGCGATGACGATGCCCTTGTCGAGCACCCGTTCGAGGATGTCGGCGAGGTTGGCCCCCGAGCCCTGCCCGTAGGGCTCGGGGAACCGGCCCGGCGCCGCCCGGCTCGGTGTCGTCATCGACGGCTCCCGCGCTCGGCGTACCGGGGCTCTTCCTCCTCGTACTCCTCTTCCTCCTCGTCCTCGTAGGGCTCCTCGTCCTCGTCCGCGTACTCGCCGGCCTCGTCGGACTCGTCCTCGGTGCCCTCCTCGCCCTCTTCCTCCTCGTCCTCGTCCTCGTATTCGTCCTGGTCCTCGTCCCCGGCGCCCTCGGCCTCCTCCTCGCCGGTGGGCTCCTGCGACTCCTCGGCCTGCTGTTCTTCTTCCTCGGCCATGGCGTCCTCGTGGCTGCGGACCACCTCGCCGTCGCGGATCTCGCCGCGCCAGCCCTCGTCCGCCTCGCCCTTCATGGTGATGAAGCGGGCGAAATGCTTGAGGTCCAGCCGGGTCCGGCGGCCCTGGGCGCGCCAGATATTGCCGGTCTTCTCGAACAAGCCGCTCGGGTAGTACTCCATGACCAGCAGGACGCGGGTGAGGTTGTCCCCGAGCGGGTGGAAGGTGACCACGCCCTTGGTGGTGCCCTTCGCCCCCTCCGAGGTCCACTCGATGCGCTGGTCCGGGACCTGCTCGGTGGTGGTGGCCTTCCAGCTGCGGCTGGACAGGAAGATCTTCGCCTGCCAGTCGGAGTGCGTGTCGTCGGCGCGGCTCGCGTTCTTGACGCCCTTGGCGAAGTTGCCGAAGTCCTGGAACTGGGTCCACTGGTCGTAGGCCGTGCGCACCGGCACGCCCACGTCGACGGACTCCATGATGACGGTCGGCTTGTTGCCTCCGCCCTTCTTCTTCCCCTTTCCGCCGCCCCCGAGGCTCTTGACCGCGTCCATCACGTTCTCCTTGGCGCGCGAGGCCCCGAGTTCCAGCGCCGTACGCAGCGGGCCCTTGCCCTCGGCGAGCTTGCGCCCGCCGTCGAGGGCCAGCTTGGCGAAGCCCGGGCTCTTGCCCTCCGCGATGTCGTTCAGCTTGCCGGTCGTCTCGCCGAGCTTGCGGCCGAGGCCGACCAGCACGCGCTGAGCCTGTGCGCCGAGGTACTCCTGCGCCTCCGCCTTCAGGCGGTCGGCGGCCTCGCTGTGGGCGAGGTCCGTGAGCGGGTTGGCCTTGTCCGTGACGGCGCCGGTCGCCTTGCCGGCCGCGCCGGTGGCCGATCCGAGTGCGTCGGTCATCGGTCGTCACCGCCCTTCGCCTGCCGGGAACGGGCGCCGCGTGCGGCGCCCGCGGCCCCTGCCGTCTGCTTCGAGGCCGCTTTGCGGGCCGCACCGGTCTTCTTGGGCGCCGTCTTCCGGGCCGCGGCGCCGCGCTCCCCGGCCTTCCGGCCGGGCGCGTTCTTCTGCGCGGCCTTCTTGGCCGGACGCTCCCGACGCCGCTCGTCCTCACGGCCTTCGTCCGCGCCACCCGATCGCTCGCCCGTGCCGCGCTCACGCTCGGCGGACTCCTTGCGGCTCTCCTGCCGGTCCTCGTCCCCGCCCGACTCCTGCTCCTCCTCGGAGCCGGTACCGGGCGCCGCCCCGGAGAGCTGGCCCCGCACCTGTTCGGTGCGGCTGTGCAGCCGGTCGGCGAGCGCCGTCATCTGCCGCTCGACCATGGCCCCGGAGGCGGCCTTGCCGACGCCCCTCAGGTCCTGGCGCAGCTGGTCACCCATCTCCTTGAACTGCGGGTTGTCGCGCAGCTGCTGGTTCACCAGCTCGGCCACGCCCCGCGGCGTCAGGTTGAGCTTCTTGCCGGCCACGACGGAGCCGACCGCCATGGCCATCTTCAGTTTCTTGGTGCGCCCCAGGAGGTATCCGGCCCCCAGGGCGAGGCCCAGTGCCATACGGTTCATCGTGTCGTCCCGTCGCCAGTGTGGTCGCCGGAGTGCAGGGCGATCTCCAGCCGGTCGAGCAGTTCGTCCTCGCGCCGGTCGAACTCCTCCTCGGTGATCTCGCCCGCCTCCAGCTGTTCTTCGAGGCGAGCCAGCTCGGCCCGTACGGTGGCGGGGTCGTAGTAGATCCGTTCCGCCTCACGGAGCACGTGCCTGATCGCCCACGCGCTCCCGCGCACCGGTGCGAACGGCAGCAGCAGGACCTCGCCGATCAGTCCCACGGTGTCACTCCCTTCCGTCCGGGTCCGTACGGGCCCGGGCGCGTCACGGTGCGCCGTGCCCGGCGCCGGCCGTGTCCGTGCTGCCGGCGGGCTCGGCGGGGCCGGGCTCGACGAAGCTGTACGGCGGCAGCGGCCCGTTGACGCGCAGCTCCAGGTGGGGGTGGCTCTTGCGAACCGCCTCCACGGCGGCGAGGAAGTCCTCGGCCGCGTGGCGGGGGACCAGGAACGACACGTTCGTCAGCCAGCCGGTGGACTCCGGCCCGGCGGCCACCGCGGCGGCGGACGGCCCCAGCAGGTTCTGCACCTCGGCGGCGTCCTCGGCCTCCATGGCCTTCACGGCGGTGGCGACCATCTCGCCGAGCCGCACCTTGTCCTCGTAGCTCCCGCCGCCCGCCTTCCGGTTGGCCTCGGCGAGCGCGCGCAGTTCGGCGTTCTCGGCCATCACCCGGTGGAGGACGGCGTCCTCGACGTGGCTGGCCTTGACGTTGTACTCGACCTTGCCGTCCAGTTCGCGCAGTCGCTCCCCATAGTGCTCGGCCCGCTCCGTCAGCACCTCGGCGACGGTGTCGTCGTCCGGGGAGACGCTGCCGAAGCGCATGGGGAGCACACAGCCGGCCGCGCCGGTCTCGCCGAGCACGTTCTGGTGGGCGAGGAGGTCACGGCGCTTGGGGCGCAGGTCCTCCGGGGCGTCGCTGACCACGGCCGCCAGGTCACCGGCGGTGATCACACGCACGGGGCGGGGCGGCTCCCCGACCCCGGTCATACCCTCGGGGAGGGCCGGGTGCGAACGAGCAGTGATTCCGTAGACGTACGTGCTCACTCCTGCTCCTCCTTACGGCGCACCTGCTTGCGAGCGCGCGGCCGCTCGGCCTCCTCGCGTTCGCCGCGGGCCTGCTTGAAGGCGTCCGAGATGGTCTCGGCGGCGCCGGACAGGGCTCCCTTCGACTTGCCGCGGGCACCGGACTCGGTGACCTCGCCCACGATCTCGGGCAGCCCGGGGCTCTTGCTGGGGCCTGCCTCCAGGTCGAGGCGGTTGCACGCCTCGGCGAAGCGCAGATAGGTGTCGACGCTGGCCACCACGACCCGGACGTCGATCTTCAGGATCTCGATACCGACCAGGGAGACACGCACGAACGCGTCGATCACCAGTCCCCGGTCCAGAACCAGTTCCAGTACGTCGTAGAGGCCGCTGGTGCCGCCTCCACCTCCGGTCTGTTGTGCCGGGACAACGGTCATACCGGCCGTTCCTCCTCGTCATCGGTCGGGTCGCGGGGTCCTCGTGGGAGCGGGCAGGCAGGCGGCGGCCCTAGCGGCCGCCGGACCGGCGCGCGTCGGAGCGCCCGCGTTCATATCGCTGAACGCGCCGGTAGCCGGTGAGCCGGCCCTCCTGGTCGAGATCGACCTGGTAGCTCGCCATCAGGCTCATGGTGTCCGGCACCCGCGCCAGTTCGAGGACCTCCACCTCGAGCGCCCATCCGTCCTCGGTCTGCTCGAAGGAGGTCACGGATTCGGGGGCGAGCCCGGTGAGTTCGGCGAGCTGGGCACGCGCCCCGCGCAGCACCTCCATGGGTGCCGGGCGACGCTCGTCCGTCTCGCTCCGCTCGTCCGAGCCGTGCGGTTCCTGTGTGTTTCGGTCTTCCTGTGAAGTCCGTGAATGGGATGTGTTCTTTGTGTTCGACATGGCCACCTCCCTCTGCGGGTGGCCCCTCATCTCCTGGCCAAACCTTCAGGAGCGGATGTCCTGAAGGCGCCGCCGTGCCGGGCCCGGGGAGCGGCCCCGGCCCGGCACACCGCCCCAGGGGTCGTTGCCGGCCTGCTCGACGGCGTCGGCGATGGTCCAGCGGCGTGCGTCGAGCCCGGAGTCGTCCAGCTGCTCCCACGACAGCGGTACGGCGACGGGCGCGCCGGGGCGGGCACGGGCGCTGTACGGGACGACGGCGGTCTGGGCGTGGGCGTTGCGCTGCACGTCGATGTAGAGGCGGTCGCCGCGGTCCTCCTTGCGGGCCGCGGTGGTGAGCCGTTGCGGGTGCCGGGACACCAGCAAGTCGGCGACGCCGCGGGCGAATTCGCGGATCTCGTCGAAGCCGGCCCGGCCGTCGAGGCGGACCACGACATGGAGTCCGCGCGAGCCGGTGGTCATGCAGGCGGCGGGCAGTCCCAGCTCGTCCAGCAGCTCCTTGAGCAGGCCGGCCGCCGCGCGCACCGCGGGGAAGTCGCCGCCGGGGGTCCCCCCGGGCCCTTCGGGCGCCGGTGAAGGGTCGAGGTCGAAGACGAGCTGGTCGGGGTGGTCGACGCCGCCGGCCCGGTCGGTGCGCGACCGCCAGCGGTGCAGGGTGACGCAGGCCTGGTCGGCCAGGTAGAGGAGGGTGGCGGTGTCGCCGCAGACGGCGTGCGTGACCGTGCCGCCCTCCTTGGCGACCTCGGCGCGGGTGATCCAGTCCGGGTAGTGCTCGGGGACGTTCTTCTGCATGAACCGCTGGGCGTCGATGCCGTCCGGGCACCGCTCCAGCATCAGCGGACGGCCCCGCAGGTGCGGCAGCATGGCCGGTGCGACGGACCGGTAGTAGTCGGCGAGGTCGCCCTTGGTGTACTCCTTCGCGTCTCCGTGGCCGGGAAAGAGGACCTTCCCCGGCCGCTGGATGCGCACCGTGCGGCGGCCCGCCCGTATGGACCGCGCGGCCTCGCTCATCGCACGACCGCCTCCTCGACCAGCAGCTTCGCCGCCGCCGTGATGCCCACGGCGTCGATGCCCGCCGCGTGCAGCTGCTCGTCGGGCGCGGCCGAGCCCGGCATGGTGCGCACCGCGAGCCGGACCAGCCGGGGCACGGGCCGCCCGTCGCCGAAGACCTCCGCCACGGCGTCGCCGAGACCGCCCTCGGCGCGGTGGTCCTCCACGGTGATCAGGCAGCCGGTCTCGTCGGCAGCCCGGCGCAGCGTGTCCGCGTCGACGGGCTTGACCGAGTACAGGTCGATCACCCGCACCCGGATGCCGTCCTCGGCGAGCCGGTCGGCCGCGGTCAGCGCCTCGGGCACGGTTACCCCGGCCGCGACAACGGTCAGCCGGTCCTCCTCGCTGGCGCACAGCGTCTTGCTGCCGCCCACCGGGAACTCCTCGTCGGGGCCGTAGATCACCGGGGTCTTGCCGCGCGAGGTGCGCAGATAGCGGATCCCGTCGAGGCCGGCCATGGTCGCGACCAGCCGGGCGGTCTGGTTGGCGTCGCACGGGTACAGCACGGTCGAGCCGTGCACGGCGCGGAACATCGCCAGGTCCTCCAGACCCATCTGCGAGGGCCCGTCCTGGCCGATCGCGACGCCGGCGTGCGAGCCGACCAGGTTGATGCCGGAGCCGCTGACGGACGCCATCCGCACGAAGTCGTGGGCGCGGGTGAGGAACGCCGCGAACGTCGAGGCGTACGGCAGCCAGCCCCGGACGGCCATGCCGACGGCCGCCGCGACGAGCTGTTGTTCGGCGATGTAGCACTCGAAGAACCGGTCGGGGTGGGCCTTGGCGAACTCCTCGGTGCGGGTGGAGTCGCCGACCTCGCCGTCCAGGACCACGACATCGCCGCGGGCGCTGCCGAGCGCGGCGAGGGCCGCGCCGAACGCGTCCCGGGTGGCGACCTGGTCGCCCTGGTCGTAGCGCGGCAGCTGGAGCGCCTCGGTGGTCAGGTCGCGCAGCGCGGCGGCGGCCGGCGGCTCGTGCACCCGCACGTGCAGGGCGCGCGGCCCACCGAGTTCGGCGACGGCCTCCTCGGCGTCCGGCAGCGGCTTGCCGTGGTGGCCCTCGAGATCCTCGACGGCGCCGACGCCCTTGCCCTTGAGCGTGCGGGCGAGGATCGCCACGGGCTGCCCCATCGTGGACAGCGCCTCGCCGTAGGCCCGGTCGATCTTGTCGACGTCGTGGCCGTCGATCTCGACGGTGTGCCAGCCGAAGGCCTGGAAGCGGCGTGCGTAGGCGTCCAGGTCGTGGCCGTGCCGGGTGGGTCCGCGCTGGCCGAGCCGGTTGACGTCGACGATCGCGATCAGGTTGTCCAGGTGCTCGTGCCCGGCGTGTTCCGCGGCCTCCCACACCGAGCCCTCCGCCAGCTCACTGTCGCCGCACAGCACCCACACCCGGTATCCGGTGCGGTCCAGGCGCTTGCCGGCCAGGGCGATGCCGACGCCGACCGGCAGGCCCTGGCCGAGGGATCCGGTGGCCGTCTCCACCCAGGGCAGCCGCCGGGGCGTGGGATGCCCCTCGAGCCGGCTGCCGAGCTTGCGGAAGGTGAGCAGCTCGCCGTCCTCGATCGCGCCGGCCGCCTTGTACACGGCGTACAGCAGGGGTGAGGCGTGCCCTTTGGAGAGCACGAACCGGTCGTTGGCGGGATGCGCGGGGCGCTCGAAGTCGTAGCGCAGATGGTGGGCGAGCAGCACGGCCAGCAGATCGGCGGCGGACATCGAGGACGTGGGGTGTCCGGATCCCGCGGCGGCGGAGGCCCGCACACTGTCCACGCGCAACTGCTGTCCGAGTTCGGCGAGTTCGTCGGTGTTCATGGATCTCCTTGCGGTGAGTTCGGGAGGGTGCGGCCCCGAGGGGGCCGGGCAGCAGGTCACGGGCCGCGGGGTCACTCGTCGGCGGGCTCCCCGGGGTCCGGGGGACGGGTGCGCCTGACGGGGCCGGAGGCAGGGTGGTCGCCGGGCTCGCGCCGGGCGGCGCGCGGCTCGCCGGTCCGCTCCGGCTCCGCGGCCCGCTCGTACTCCTCCGCCCCGTGCGGTCCGCCCGCCGTCCGCGGTCCGCCGGGGACGCGCGGCAGCTCCGGAGAGGCCGTGTCCAGGGGCACCGACCAGGACCGTACGAGACCCAACTGGACGCTCTGGCGGGGCAGTACGGCGTCCAGGAGCCAGTCCGCGGCCACCCGGATCCGGTTGCCGGGCAGCGCGGCCAGGTGGTAGCCGCGGGTGACCGCGCCGGCCGCCGGGCCGGACAGTGGGAAGCCGAAGGGGTTGGCGGCGGCCCGCACCCCGCCGAGGTCGACCGCGAAGCCCAGGTCGCGATGGCGGTAGGGCCGCCGGCGCCTGCCGAGACCGAGCGAGGCGGCCACGTTCTCCCCGGCCACCCGGCCCTGCCGCCAGGCGTGCTGGGCGGTCATCGGGGTGAACGACCCCGGGTGCTCCAGATCGGGTACGGCGGCCGCGTCCCCGCAGGCGAACACGTCCGGTCGGCCCGGCAGCCGCAGATACGGATCGACGATCAGCCGGCCCCGCTCCAGCGGCTGCCCCACCGCCTCCACCAGCGGATCGGGCCGTACCCCGACACACCACACCAGCGTCCGCGACGGGACGAACTCCCCGTCGGTGAGCAGCGCGCCGTCATGGGTGGCCTCCTTCACGGAGGTGCCCGTCCGCACGTCGACGCCCCGCGCCCGCAGCACCCGGCCGGCCGTGCGGGAGAGCCGCTCGTCCAGCTCCGGCAGCACGCGCGGCGCCACGTCCAGCAGGATCCAGCGCGGCCGGACGGGCAGCGGATGCCTGCGTGCCAGGCGGTCGGTGAGCAGTTGCATCTGCGCGGCCACCTCGGTGCCGGTGTAGCCGGCGCCGACCACGACGAAGGTGCAGCGGGCCGCGCAGATCTTCGGGTCGTCCTCGGTGGCGGCCAGCTCCACCTGCCGGGTCACGTGATCGCGCAGGTACAGCGCCTCGGGCAGGCCGCGGAAGCCGTGCGCGTGCTCGGCGACCCCGGGAACGGGCAGCAGCTTGTTGACGCTGCCGACGCAGAGCACGAGCCGGTCGTAGCCGAGGGTGCCGATGCCCCCCTCGGGATCGGAGTAGTGGACGGTGCGGGCGTCGAGGTCGAGGTGGTCCGCCTCACCGAGCACCATCCGCACCCCGTGCAGGGTGCCCGGCAGTGACACGGTGACCCTGCGGGCCTCCAGGCTGCCGGCGGCGACCTGGGGCAGCAGCGGCAGGTACAGGAAGTAGTCGGTCGGGTTCAGCAACGTGACGTCGGCCCGGTTCCGGGTCAACCGGGCCAGTGTGCGGGCGGCCCGGTACCCGGCGAACCCGGCGCCGACGATCACGACATGAGGTCGGCTCACGGTGCGCCTCCGGCGGTGTGGCTCGTCCGAGGCCTTCCGCGTAACCGGGGCCGGGGCACCCAAACGCCGGGCGGGTCACCCGTACGCCGGTCGCAGCACCCGAACGCCGCGCCGCGCGGCCCCGCCGGCCCAGCGTTTTGTGCCGTGCGCCCCGGTTACCCGGGTCCGGACCCGATCACACCGGGACCGGCCCGCCACGCGGAGGTGCTTTCCATGCCCGAGTACGGCTATTTCCTGGCGAGCGAGGAGCACGGCCCGGCCGCGCTCGTCGAGCAGGCCCGGATGGCCGAGCAGGCCGGGTTCCGCGCGCTGTGGATCTCCGACCACTTCCACCCGTGGAACGACGCGCAGGGGCAGAGCGCGTTCGTGTGGTCCGTGATCGGCGCCCTGTCGGAGGCGGTGTCCCTGCCCATCGAGACGGCCGTGACCTGCCCGACCGTGCGGATGCACCCGGCGGTGACGGCGCAGGCCGCGGCGACCGGGGCGGTGCTGACCGAGGGCCGTTTCCGGCTGGGCGTGGGCACCGGCGAGGCGCTGAACGAGCACATCCTGGGCGACCGCTGGCCGCCGGTGCACGTGCGCCTGGAGATGCTGGAGGAGGCCGTGCACGTGATGCGGCGGCTGTTCACCGGCGAGGAGGTCAACCACCGGGGCACCCACTACACCGTGGAGAACGCCCGCCTCTACACCGTCCCGGACGAGCCGGTCCCCATCGACATCTCCGGCTTCGGCCCGAAGGCTACGTCGCTCGCCGCCCGGGTGGGCGACGGGTACGTCACGATGGTGCCCGAGGCGGACATGGTCACCCAGTTCCGCAAGGGCGGCGGCGGGGCGAAGCCCGTCAGCGGCGGGGTGAAGGTCTGTCACGGCACCGACCGCGAGGAGTGCGTCCGTACGGTGCGCTCCCTCTGGTACACCGAGCTGCTGCCCGGGGAGATGGCGCAGGTGCTGCCGTCGCCGCGGCACTTCGAGCAGCTGCGGGAGCTGGTCACCGAGGACATGGTGCGGGAGAAGGTGGTGTGCGGGGACGACGCCGACCAGCACGTGGCCGCGTTGACGGGGTACGCCGACGCCGGGTTCGACCGGGTGTACGTGAACCAGATCGGGGCCGACCAGCAGGGGTTCTTCGACTTCTACCGCACGAAGGTGCTGCCGCGGCTGCCGTGACGAGGGAGCCCTGCGCACTCCCGGCGGGTCCAACTAGGCTCTGGCGCATGGAGATTCTGGGCGCCTCACTGCGTATCTGCGTCGACGACCTCGAGACCGCGATCCCCTTCTACGAGCGGCTCGCCGCCGGCAGAGCCCTGCGGTTCGAGCGCGGTGGGGTGCAGGTGGCGGCGATCGGATCCTTTCTGCTGATGAGCGGGCCAAAGGAGGAGCTGGACATCCTGCGCAAGGTGGCGGCGACCATCGCGGTGAAGGACGTCGAGGAGGCCCACCGGCTGCTGACGGACCTCGGCGCCCGGATCCTCGCGGGTCCGGTGGCGACACCGGTGGGCCGCAATCTCCTCGCGATGCATCCGGACGGCGCGGTCTTCGAGTACGTCGACCAGCGCGGCTGAGCGGTCAGGGCACGTCGGGCCGCATCCGGAAGTCGTAGCGGGCCGGCAGGGGCTCGTCGGTGAGCCGCGACCACAGCCCGCCCAGCACCTCCTCGCCCTCCCGCAGGTCGGCCACCTCGAGCCCGGCGTCGAAGACCGCCCGAGCCTCGGCGGGCCGGCCCTCGGCGAGCAGCAGCTCGGCCTCCAGGAGCCGGAAGCGGCCGCGCCCGCGCACGGAGGGCAGCAGCCGGTCCCACAGGGCGCGGGCGTCCGCCGTCCGCCGTACCCGAAGCAGCGCCTCGAGGGCCTCCCGGCCGAGCGCGGCCACGGCGGCGGTCCACGCCTCGCCGTCGTCGCGCCGTTCGCGGCACAGGTCGCCGAAGGCGTCCGCGTACCGGTCTGCGGCCCGCTCGTGGTGGCCGGACTCCCGGTCGGCGACGGCCAGGCAGCGCAGCAACGGCCACAGGGAAGGGGCGAGTTCGAGCGCGCGCTCCCAGCTGCGGACCGCCTGGGCGCGGTCGCCGGCGTGCCACTGGGCGACACCGAGGTGGTACTCGGTGTGCGGGGTGGCGGGCGCCGTCTCCAGCATGTCCCGCCAGTGCGGGGCGACGAGGGTCTCGCCGGGCGGCCGTACCCGGCGCGGCTCCGGCAGTGAGCCGGTGCGCAGCAGTTCCCGCCAGGGCGCCTGCGCCTCGCCGAGGGTGGACTCGGGGAACGGGGTGCCGGGCAGCTTCCAGTCGGCGCGCAGCACCTCGAGGGCGCCCCAGCCCGAGCCGTCGGCCAGGATCTCGCCCGGCTCCGTGTCGGCGCACGGCTGCCACGTCGCGTACGCCTCCTCCACGCGGGCGCGGGGAAGGGCGGTCTCCAGGTGTTCCTCGGCGCCCCGGACCACCTGGCCCCACTCCCCCTCGGACGGGGCGTCGAGCGGGCCGTACGCCTCCAGCCAGGACACCTCGCTCTCCGCCTCCAGCCGGACGTGTTCCAGTTGGGTGCGGGCGAGTCCGGCCTGGATCTCGCAGTAGCCGCCGGTGCCGGGTGCGGTCAGCCACTGCTGCCAACGGCGGCCGCCGGGCAGGTGGCCCCACACGAAGAGCTTGCGGCCGCGCAGGGTGTCGGTGGAGGTCTGCACCAGCCCGTGGCCCTCGGCGTCCAGCGCGGCGATCCAGCGGCGGTGGCCGTCCGGCACCTCGTAGAAGTGGTCGCCGGCGTAAGGGCTGTTGAGGGGGTACGAACGGTCGATGCCGTCGTACGACGGGACGGGCACCCGGCGCAGGCGGCGTTCGTAACCGAACTGCCAGGCCTCGGCGGCGGGGGCCAGGATCCGGCGCTCCTGAGGCACCGCGATGTTGGACCACCAGTAGGTCGGTACCGGCCGCTCGTGCGGGTTGCGGACGCGGACGCCGACGTAGAGGAAGTCGGAGCCGTCGGGCAGCCACAGGTCGACCTGGAAGGGCAGGTCGCGCAGCCGCTCCCACTCCCACAGGCGCAGCATCTCCCCGCCGTCCGGGGCGGGGACGCGGGCGGCGTGCAGGGGTGCGCAGGACAGGGCGGTGTGGCCGGTGGCGCCGATGTTCCATTCGACGCCGCCGGAGTACCAGGCGCCGTTGAGGGCGAAGTTGGACGGCTGGAACACCGGGTTGGCGTAGAGGAGTTCGCGTCCGGTCGGCAGGTGGACCAGGGAGGCGATGCGGCCGCCGAGGCCGGGCAGGACGGTGGCGCGCAGCCGGCCGTTCTCGATCACCAGGGCGTCGAGGGCGCGGGGCTCGCGGGTTCTGCCGCAGCCGTCGCGGACGCGGACCGGGAGCAGGCTGCGCAGCGGCTCGTAGCCCAGCTGGCGGGCCATGTCCCCGGGCGTGCCGTCCCGGTCCCGGTCGTCGATGCGGTGGACCTCGTCCAGGGGGCGCAGCGGAGGCAGGGGGTTGTCCGGGCCCAACTGCGCGGCGGGCAGCGTCAGTACCTCACGTCGGATCCTCGTCACGACGACCATGGAACCCGGCGCGGGTCGTCTCGGCCAGGGGACGTGCCGGTCAGGATTGCGCAAAGGCGGGGGAACCGGACTCCTCGGCGGGCGGTGTCAGTCGCGCATCTCGGCGGTGATCGCCCAGCGTTCGTGGTCGCGCCAGGCACCGTCGATGAAGAGCATGGCCGGGGAGAAGCCCTCCAGCCGGAAGCCGGCGCCGCGCGCCAGCGCGATGGAGGCGGTGTTGTCCGGCTGCACGTTGATCTCCAGGCGGTGCAGCCCGAGCGGGCCGAAGGCGTAACCGATGACCAGGTCGAGGCCCTCGCGCATCAGGCCGCGCCCGGCGGCGTGCGCGAAGACGCCGTAGCCGAGGGCGCCGCACTGGAAGCCGCCGCGCACGATGTTGTTGATGTTGATGAATCCGGCGATGTCCCCGCTGTCCTTCTCGCACACCAGGAAGCCGGCCCTGGCCGGGTCCTCGATCAGCGGGCGCGCGTAGGCGGCGTAGGCGGCGTCGTTGTCCGGCGGGAACAGCCAGGGCCGGTGCAGGTCCTTGCTCTCACGGACCCGGGCGGTGAATTCGGGGCCGTCCTCGAGGGTGAAGTGGCGGACGGCCACGCGAGGGCCCTCGGCCAGGTAGTGGGGTGTGGTGTGCGGCATCGGGCCAGAGTACGGCGTCTGGCCCGCTCCGCTTTGGGAAAAACCATGGCCGCACGCCTGCGGCGGTTCAGCGCAGTGCAGGCTCGTCCAGGATCAACGTGCCAGCGCCGGCGTCGAGTTCCGCCGCCACGCCGAAGGGGATCGTCAGGGCGCCCGCGCAGTGGCCGAAACCGAACTCCTCCACCACCGGCACGCCCAGCCCGCCGAGCCGGTCGGCGAGCAGCGAGCGCACCTCGGCATGGGCCGAGCACTCCGCCCAGGAGCCCAGCAGCACCCCGCGCACCCCCTCCAGCCAGCCCGCGCGCAGCAGTTGGGTGAGATACCGGTCCAGCCGGTACGTCTCCTCGCCCACGTCCTCCAGGCAGAGCAGCCCGCCGGCCGCCGAGGCACGCGCGTGCGGGGTGCCCAGCTCCGCGGCGAGCAGGGACAGACAGCCGCCGAGTGTCACACCGCGGGCCCGGCCGGGCACCAGGGCGGTGCCGCCGGAGGCGATGGTGCGCACCGTCTCCGGGGCGAAGAGTGTGGCCCGCAGATGCTCCTGGGCCGAGGCGTTCTTGACGAAGTCGACACCGGCCGCCATCGGGCCGTGCAGCGTGGCGAGGCCCAGTCGGGCGGCGAAGGCCTCGTGCAGCGCGGTGATGTCACTGAAGCCGACGAAGACCTTCGGCCCCGCCGCCCGCATCGCGTCCCAGTCCAGCAGATCGGTCATGCGCTGCACGCCGTACCCGCCACGGGCGCACAGCACCGCGTCCACCGACGGGTCGCACCAGGCTTCCTGGAGGTCCGCCGCCCGGTCGGCGTCGCGGCCGGCGAGGTAGCCGAACTCGGCGTGCCGGTCCAGCACGTGGGGTGCCACGACCGGGTCCAGGTCCCAGCCGCGCAGCACGTCCAGCCCCGCCTGCAGCCGCTCCTCGGGCACCGGTCCGCTGGGAGCGACGACGGCCACCCGGGCGCCCGGGGCCAGCCGCCCGGGCCGGATCAGTTCCCTCACGTGTGCAGCTCCAGTCTCGGGACGCCGCCCACGTCCAGCTTGAACACCTGGGCGTACAGGGAGAGTTCGGCCTCCAGGGCGCGCACCATGGTCTCGGCCCGCCGGAACCCGTGCCCCTCCCCCTCGAAGGTGAGGTAGGCATGCGGCACGTCCCGGCCCGCGGTCCGGGCGAGGAAGCGTTCGCACTGGACGGGCGGGCAGATCACGTCGTCCAGGCCCTGGAGCAGCAGGAAGGGCGCGGTGAGCCGGTCGGCGTGGGCGGCGGGCGAGCGCTCGGCGTACCGGGCGGGCACCTTCGTGAACGGGCCGATCAGCGACTCCAGGTAGCGCGACTCGAAGTCGTGGGTCTCCCCCGGGCCCCAGGTGGTCAGGTCCAGGACCGGGTAGAGAATCGTGCCGCAGGCGTAGACGTCGGTGGTGGTCAGGGAGGCGGCGGTGGTCCAGCCGCCCGCGCTGCCGCCCCGGATGGCGAGCCGGGCGGGGTCGGCGGTGCCCTCGTCGGCGAGGGCCTGGGCGACGGCCGCGCAGTCCTCGACGTCGACCACGCCCCACTGCTCGCGCAGCCGCTCACGGTAGGCCCGGCCGTATCCGGTGGAGCCGCCGTAGTTCACCTCGGCGACCCCGATGCCGCGGGAGGTGAAGTAGGCGATCTCCAGGTCCAGCACGAGCGGCACGCGGCCGGTGGGGCCGCCGTGCGCCCAGATGACGTAGGGCGGCAACTCGTCGTCGGGAGCCGTGTGTTCGGGGTGGTGCGGCGGGTAGACGTGGGCGTGCACCTCACGGCCGTGCGGGCCGGTGAAGACGCGGATCTGCGGCTCGGGGTAGTACGCGGGGTCGACGGCGTCCCGGTGCCGCGCGCCGATCGCGCGGGCACGGCCGGTGACGGTGTCCAGCTCGACCACCTCGTAGGCGGTGCGGGGGCTGGCGCCGACCGCGATCACCCGGCTGCCGTGGGCCGCGAGATGGGCCGGGAACTCGGTCCACGGGCCGGCGGCGTCGACGATCTCACCGGATTCCGGGTCCAGGACGCCGAGCACGGCCGACCCCTTGCCGTGGACGACCGCGATCAGTCCGTTGTCGAGCGGCGCGAACCAGCGCAGCCCGAGCTGCCAGAGGGGGCCGCCGAACTCCTCGTCGCGCGGGCACAGGGGGGCGCCGTCGCGGTAGAGGTTCCACCAGCCGCTGCGGTCGCTGCTGTGGAGGAGCCGGCCGTCCGCGTCCCACTCGACCTGTGCGACCGCCTCGTCCGGCCCGCCGGCCACGGTCCGCGCGTCCCGCAGGGTGCCGTCGTCGCCGATGTCGGCCACGAGCAGTTCCGTGCCGTCCCACGGCATCCGCGGATGGTCCCAGGCGAGCCAGGCGGCGCGACGGCCGTCGGGGGCGAGGCGTGCCCCGGTGACGAACCGGTGCCGGTCGTCGGTGAGTTCGCGCACGGCGCCCCGGTCCTCGGCGGCCGAGCCGTCCAGCGGCACGGCGGCGAGGACGCGCCGCAGGTCACCGGGGTCGTCCCCGGTGAACTCCTCGAGGACGCACCAGACTTCGCCGCGTTCCAGGTCCACGCGCGGGTCGGCCCAGCGCAGCCCGCCGCCCACGGCCGACACCGGGGTGAGCGGGCGCGGCTCGCCGCCGGGTTCGTACCGGTAGAGCCGCTGGTCGGTGAAGTGCACGAAGACGACGAGGGGGTGTTCGCCTTGTACCGCGCCGGCCCAGGGCCGGCCGCCGTACTCGATGAACCGGCTGCGCACGTTCCAGGGCGCGGGCAGCACGGACTCCTCCGTGCCGTCGGCGCGGCGCCGGATCAGCGCGCGGCGGCCGCCCTCGGCCGGCCGGGGTTCGGTCCACCAGGTCTCGTCCCCGACGAAGCCGGTCCACTCCGGCCGGCCGTCGTGCGCGGCGGCCAGGGCCGCGTCGACGGGCGACGGCCACGATCCGTACGGCGTCCTGAACATCTCGTCCCCCATTTCCCTAGGCCGTCCGCAGGAAGCGGTCGAGCACCCGCACGCCGAAGTGCAGCGCCTCGACGGGCACCCGTTCGTCCACGCCGTGGAACAGCGCCTGGTAGTCGAGGCCTTCGGGCAGCTTCAGCGGGGCAAAACCGTATCCGGTGACACCGAGCCGGGAGAACTGCTTGGCGTCCGTGCCGCCCGACATGCAGTACGGCACCACGTGCCCCTCGGGCGCGAACTCCTCGACGGCGGCCCGCATCTTCGCGTAGGTGGGCGAGTCCACCGGCGCCTGGAGAGCCACCTCCCGGTGCGCGAACTCCCAGCTCACCTCCGGGCCCGTCAGCTCGTCCAGGGTGGCGGTGAACTCCTCCTCGCCACCGGGCAGATAGCGGCCGTCGACGTGGGCGACGGCCTCGCCGGGGATGACGTTCAGCTTGTAACCCGCGTCCAGCATGGTGGGGTTGGCACTGTTGCGGACGGTCGCCTCGACCAGCTTCGCGGCCGGACCGAGCTTCTCCAGCAGCCGGTCCATGTCCCGGAAGTCGGGCTCGATGCCGTACAGGGCGGCGAGTTCGGCGAGCGCACAGCGGACGGTCGGGGTGAGCCTCAGCGGCCACTCGTGCTCGCCGATGCGGGTGACGGCGGCGGCGAGCCGGGTCACCGCGTTCTCCTTGTTCACCTTGGAGCCGTGTCCGGCCCGGCCGCGCGCGGTGAGCTTGAGCCAGCCGGTGCCGCGCTCCCCCGCCGCGATCGGGTACAGCTGCCGGCCGGCGCCGTCGTGGAAGGTGAAGGCGCCGGACTCGCTGATGCCCTCGGTGCAGCCCTCGAACAGCCCGGGATGCTCGTCGGCGAGGAAGCCGGAGCCGTCCTCGGCGCTGGCCTCCTCGTCGGCGGTGAAGGCGATGACGAGATCCCGGCGGGGCCGAACGCCCTGCCGGGCCCAGGACCGGACGACCGCGAGGATCATCGCGTCCATGTTCTTCATGTCGACGGCGCCGCGCCCCCACACCACCCCGTCGCGGATCTCCCCGGAGAAGGGGTGCACGCTCCAGTCGGCGGCCTCCGCGGGCACCACGTCGAGGTGACCGTGGACCAGCAGGGCGTCGGCGGACGGGTCGGTGCCCTCGATCCGGGCGACGACGTTGGTGCGGCCCGGGGTCCGTTCCAGCAGCAGCGGTTCCAGGCCGGCTGCGGCCAGCCGCTCGGCGGCGTACTCGGCGGCGGGCCGCTCCCGGCAGTCCCCGCCGCCCCGGTTCGTGGTGTCGATGCGGATCAGGCCCGAGGTGAACTCCACGACCTCGTCCAGGGCCTGCCGGTCGGTCTGCCCGTCAGCCATACTGCTCCTCCACGGCGGCGGAGACCACGGTGGTGACCGCCTTGAACGTCCGGATCCCCTCGTACATCGTGGCGCTCGTGTACGCCACCTTCCGCTCGCCGATCCGCGCGACGCCGGGCACCACGGTCGAGGCCGTCGCCAGGTGCTCGGCGTCGAACTCGACGGCGACGGTGAACGGCCCGGCGTCGACGGGTTCGTGGCGCACCGCCAGCCGAGCGGCCTCCTTGGCGGCGGCGCGGATGTCGGCTGCCGTACGCGCCGGCGTCCGGCACACCGCCGCGTACCGGGACACATGGTCCTTCACCGCGATCTTCAGCGCCTGAGGCGCGTACCCCAGCGCGTCCTCGCAGGCCACGTCGTCCCCGGTGACGAGCACGACGGGGACGCCATACTCGGCGACGACGCGCGCGTTGAGCAGGCCCTCGCTGGCGCGGACGTCGTTCAGCCACACGCCGGTGATCTGGTTGGCGAGGTAGGTGTGGGCGAGGACGCCCTCCATGCCGGCGCCCGCGTGGTAGCCGACGAACGCGATGCCGTCGACGTCGCCGTGCTGCACCCCCTCCACCATGGACAGCGCCTTGTGCCGCCCGGTGAGCATCTCCACCCTCTCGTCGAGCCGCTCCAGCAGCAGATTGCGCATGGTCCAGTGGGCCTCGTTGACGAGGACCTGCTCCGCCCCGCCGTCGAAGAAGCCCCGCACTGCGGCGTTCACGTCCGAGGTGAACATCGACCTGCACCGCTCCCACTGCGGCGTGCCCGGCAGCACGTCGGCCGGCCAGGTGACGCCCGTGGCCCCCTCCATGTCGGCACTGATGAGGATCTTCATGCCGCGCACGTTACGCGCCGAGCGGGAAGCGGGCTACCGTCCGCGCTGTCGCGTCGGATTCCGGCTCACTTGCCGCCCGCCTCGACCTGACCCGCAGCGAAGGTGACACAGCCGCCGGCACGGCTTCGGTCGATGGCCGTCATCGGAGAGTGGAATCCGCACCACGAGCCGTGGTCCACACTTCCTCGCCCCTGCGGGAGGCAGCCGGTGGTCGAAATCCGTGAGCACTCTGCCGTCCGCGTCGACGATGTCGACTCCCTGCCTCCGGACATGTCCGGACAGCGCGCGTTGCTGCCGTCGACCAGTTCGGGGCCGAGGGGATCCTCCCCGCCTTCCGGTCACATGCGTCGTACACCCGCACGCTGACGGGGACGGCGAGGAACCTGAGCCCCCGGCTCTCTCGGCGGCCGAGGCCGGCACCCTGCACCGACCCCGCGATCGCCTCGGGCCCCCGTCGCTGCTTGCGGGGACGGCAGGCCCGCCCGTGTCCACGCCATGGGGCCGTCCGGCGGGGCCTGTCATGCGCCGGCCAGGACGAACCAGTGGGCCGGCAGGTCTATGCGGGTGCCGTCGGTCAGATGCTCGGTCTGCGGCAGAACCGTCTCGCCCTCGGCGAGGATCTTCAGACCTGCCTCGCCGAGGAGCCGCGGGATCTCCGGGTCGTCGGCGTCGGCCGGCTTGAGCCCGTGCCGGAAGACACGCTGCAGCTTGGGTCCCGGGCCGCCCTCCTGGGACGCGGCGAGCCCGAGCACGCCCCGGGAGGCGGAGGTGAGTTCGACGACGAACGCGCGGCCCTCGGTGCCGATGAGTTCGGCGACGGCGGCGGCGACCGCCGGCCGCGCCTCGGGCTCACTCTGGTGGATGACGGCCCGCATGTAGACGTTGACGTCGCCGAGCCGCTCGTGCAGGGCGCGCACCGCCTCGGCGTCCGTGAGGTCGAGTTGCTGGAACTCCGCGGAGCCGTCCGGCGTGGCACGGCGGGCGTGCTCGACGGCGGCGTGCGAGAGGTCGACGCCGACGGCGCGGGCGAACCGGGTGGCGAGATAGCGGGTCTGGCTACCGTTGCCGCAGCCGAGGTCCACGATGGTGCGGGCCGGGTCCGCGTGGGGCAGCAGCAGGGCGCTGTGCGGTTCGGCGGCGAGGGACGCATCGCAGTCCCAGATCGCCTCCCCCGCGTCGTCGGAGGTCTCGCTCCAGTAACTCTCCCAGTTGCTGCGGTACTTGTCCGAGACGTTCATACGATCTCCCCACGGTTCGGTTCCGTGATCGGGATATCGCGGCGGACCGGAGCGGGGCAAGGGGCCGGAGGCCACCTTCACCTGATGTACGGACGACGGACGACCGAGGAGGGACGCGCCGTTTCCGGCCCGCACGCCCCCCGCCGGTCAGCCCCGTCCGGTGCTCTTGGCGAGGGCCTGCTCGAACCAGACGGTCTTGCGGTGCCCGGCGGCGCTGGCGCCCCACTCCTGGGCCAGCCGGCTGACCACCCGCAGGCCGCGGCCCGCCTCGTCGTACGGTCCGGCGGCGAGCATCTCGGGCAGGGCCGGTTCGTCGTCGGTGACCTCGAACAGCAGCGCCTCGGCGCGGACCACGCGCAGTCCGACGGGCTCGCGCACGGCGTGCCGTACGGCATTGGTGACGACCTCGCTGACCAGCAGCTCGGCGGTCTCCACGGCCCGCGGCAGCCCCCATTCCAGCAGCCGTTCGCGGACCAGGCGGCGGGCCCGGGCGACCTCGCCCGGATGCGCGTCCAGCCGCCATTCGGCGACATGGTCGCCCGGGATGCCGTTGAGGCGGGCCATGAGCAGGGCGACGTCGTCCTTGCGGCCGCCGCGCGTGTTCAGGGCCCGGATGATGGTGTCGCAGGCGTCGTCCATCGAGGCGGCGGGATGGGCGGCGGACTCGCAGAGGGCGGCGAGGCCCTCGCCTATGTCGGAGCCGCGCACCTCGACCAGGCCGTCGGTGCACAGCACCAGCCGGTCGCCGGGCGAGACCCCGACCCGGGTGGCCTCGAAGGGGACGCCGCCGACGCCGATGGGCGCGCCGGTGGGCAGGTCGAGCAGTTCGCTGCTGCCGTCCTCGGCGCGCACCAGCACGGGCGGGATGTGGCCGGCGTTGGCGAGGTGCAGTTCGCCGCGGATCGGGTCGTAGACGGCGTACACACAGGTGGCGAGGTAGTTGTCGCCGAGCCGGCGGGCCAGGTCGTCGAGGTTGCGCAGCAGCTGGGCGGGCGGGGTCTCCATGGTGGCCATGGTCTGCACGGCGGTGCGCAACTGGCCCATCATCGCGGCCGAGTTGAGGCCGTGGCCCATCACGTCGCCGACCACGAGCGCGGTGCGCGAGCCGGGCAGTTTGATGGTGTCGAACCAGTCGCCGCCGATCCGGCCGAGCCGGGTGCCCGGCAGATAGCGGGTGGCGATGTCGCAGCCGGCCATCCGCGAGGTGACCTGCGGGAGCATGCTGTCCTGCAGGGTGTCGGCGACGTTCTCCTGGTAGGTGTACATACGGGCGTTGTCGAGCACGAGTCCCGCCCGGGCGGCGAGTTCGGCACCCGTGGTGCGGTCCATGTCGTCGAAGGCCGGACGGTCCGGTCTGCGCATCAGCACCATGAAGCCGAGGACGACGTTGCGGGCCTTGAGCGGCACGATCAGCAGGGACCGCCCGCCGATGAGCGGCCTGAGGTCGCGCTTCTCGAACTCGCCGGCGATGCGCTCGGACAACTCCTCGGTGACCCTCGGGATCAGCACCGGCTCGCCGGTGCTCATGCACTGGTAGAACGGTGTGTGCTCGGGGAAGGCGAAGGCCTCGCCGACGGGCACGGTGTCGTCCCAGCGGCCCGGTTCGTCGTTGTGCTCGACCCACACCCGGAACATCACGGTGCTGGAGTCCGGCGGTCCGTCCGGGAAGCCCTCGCCGGCGAGGACGGCGGCGCGCAGATGGGTGCCGGCGAAGTCCGCGAAGCGGGGCACGGCGGCGCTGGTGACCTCGCGGATGGTCTCGCCGAGGTCGAGGGAGGAGCCGATGCCGGAGCTGACCTCGTTGAGGAACTCCAGCCGCTCGCGCGCGGCGGCGTACTCCAGGTCCTGCTCGGCGCCCTCGGGGACGACGACGGCCGGCGCCGTCCGCTGCTGGGGTACGACCGCCTCGGTGCGCTTGCGCCCGGGCCGGCGGGGCACACCCCAGTACGGAGTGACGGGCACCCGGTCGAACTGGCTGAACTCCAGTACCGGATAACCCAGTTCGAGCACCTGGGAGACGATGCGGCCACTCAGTCCGGGGCCCATGTTCGGCAGGATCTCGGGCAGCCGGCGTGCGAGCTCGCCGGAGGCGGGCAGTTCGGTGTGGCGGGCGAAGCCGGGCGAGATGCGTTCGGCGGTCTCGTCGTCGTAGCCGCGCTCGTCGCGCAACCGGGCGGCGTCGGCGGCGAGCACGAGCATCCGGGACGGGCCGGGGCCGACCAGCGGATAGGCCCACCACAGCACGTCGAGCCGCCCGCCGTCGGGCCGTTCGCCGTGCGGGACGACGCGGGCGCGGCCCGCGGTGGGGTAGGCGGTGCGGCCGCCGAGCGAGGCCTCCAGGTCGGGGCCGAGCCCGTCGTACTCCTCGTAGGCGTCCGGCATCGCGCCGTGCAGTTCCTCGGGGAGGGCGCCGGAGACCGGCAGCAGGTCGGCCGCCGGGCATCCGACAGCCTCCTCCCTGGCGGCGCCGAACAGACGCCGCGCGCCGCTGCTCCAGTGGGACACCAGACCGTCGCGGTCGACGACGACCACGGCCAGCGGAATCCGGCCCGCCGCCGCGTCGCCGGCGCCGCTCCCGGGAGGTGTGTCCCGCTCGCTGCCACGGTCCATGGCCCAGGCCCTCTCTCCCCACGGCTGTACGCAAAACGATCTGTGCCGCCCGCCACTACGGTACGGCGGCGGTCGGTCGCGATGTGTGGCAATCCTGGAATTCGTTTCACCGGATCGCACCGACGCGCAGCTCGGAGCCCTGGCGGCCGCCGCCGCCCGGTTCCGCTCAGTCCTCGTGCCCCAGTTGCAGGTCCCGTTCGGTACGGCCGCCGCCCGCGACCTGCAGCACGGTGGCGACCGGCGGGTATCCGGCGGCGATGACGGTGTACTCGCCGGAGGACAGGTCGACGAACCGGAACGTTCCGTCCGCTTTGGTGGTGAGGGTGTCCACGACGTTCCCCGCGGCGTCGAGGAGCGTCACGCGCGCGTCCTCCACGGGCCGTCCGCCGCTCGCCCGGACGGTGCCGCGCAGCACGGCGCCGCCCGCGAGCTCGACGTCCTGCCGGGTCTCGCGGGAGGCCTGCACGGTGACCGGGAGGGCGGCCGGGCGGAAGGCGGGGGCGCTGGCGGCGAGGGTGTACTCGCCGGCGACCAGTTCGGTGATGACGTAGCCGCCCTCCCGCCCGCTGCGGGTGGCGGCGACGACCTCGCCGTGCACATTGGTGAGGGTGACGGTGGCGTCACGTACGGGGCTGCCGTCGGCGGTGACGACACTGCCGGCGAGTCGTCCGGCGCCGCCGAGCACCACGTCCAGCTCGACGGGCCGCTCGCCGACGGTGACCGAGACGGCCTGCGGCTGATGGCCGCCCGCGGCGGCGATCAGCACGTACGACCCGGAGCCGGGCGTGCTCAGCGCGTACCGTCCGTCGTCGCCGCTCGCCCCGCGGCCGATCTGCTGCCCGGCGACGTCGATGAGGGTGAGCGCGGCACGGGGCACCACGGTGCCGTCGGGGTGCTGGACGGTGCCGCAGACGGGGATTCCGGCGGTGTGGGACGAACGCGCGTGCGGGATCGCGGCGTTGAGGGTCTCGGACTCGGTTTCTGCGGTGTGGTGGGACACCAGGGGTTTCTCCTTGAGGAAGAAGGCGATGAGCAGGCCGAGGACGAGCACCGGGACGAGGTAGAGGAAGATCCGGGGCATCGCGTCGGCGTAGGCGCGCACGTAGGCGTCGCGCAGGGCCGGGGGCAGCGCGTGGACGAGCTGCGGGGTGATGGACTCGGGGTCGGGCAGCGCCGCCCCTGCGCGCGGTGGCAGCTCCTTGCGCAGCGAGGAGGCGAGCCGGTCGGCGAAGAGGGTGCCGAAGACGGCGGCGCCGACGCTGCCGCCGATCTGCCGGAAGTAGTTGTTGGCGCTGGTGGCGGCGCCGAGGTCGGCAGGCCGTACGGAGTTCTGCACGGCGAGGACGAGGACCGGCATCACCATGCCGATGCCGGCGCCGAGGACGGCCATCCAGATGCTGTAGTGCAGCCGGGGCGTGTCCACTGCCAGCCGGGACAGCAGCCACATGCCGACGGCGGAGACGGCGCCGCCGAGCACGGGATAGATCCTGTAGCGGCCGGTGTGGCTGATGAGCTGTCCGCCGACGACGGAGGCGCCGACGATCCCGGCCATCATGGGCAGCATCAGCAGCCCGGACTCCGTGGCGCTGGCCCCGTCGACCATCTGCAGGAAGGTCGGCAGGTAACTGGCGGCGCCGAACAGGGCGACGCCGATCACGAGGCCCACCAGACCGGAGACGTTGAAGACGGAGTCGCGGAACAGCCGCAGCGGGATGAGGGGTTCGGCGGCGAAGCGTTCGGCGACGAGGAAGAGGACGACCGCGGCGAGCGCGCCGGCGCCCAGGCCGATGATCTGCCGGGAGCCCCAGGTGTACTCGGTGCCGCCCCAACTGGTCAGCAGGACGAGGCAAGTGGAGGCGGCGGCGAGCAGCAGCGCGCCGAGGACGTCGAGCCGACCGCGGCTCGCGGGCTTCGGGAGTTTCAGGACGAGGGTGACGACGGCGAGGGTGACGAGTCCGAACGGGACGTTGACGTAGAAGCACCAGCGCCAGGAGAGGTGGTCGGTGAAGTAGCCGCCGAGCAGCGGACCGGCGACCGAGGCGAGGCCGAAGGCGGCCCCGATCAGGCCCATGTAGCGGCCGCGCCGCCGGGGCGGCACGATGTCGGCGATGATCGCCTGCACCCCGATCATGAGCCCGCCCGCGCCGACGCCCTGGACCGCGCGGAAGGCGATCAGCTGGTCCATGGACTGCGCCCGGCCGGCCAGCGCGGAGCCGAGGACGAAGACGGCGATGGCGAACTGGAAGACGCCCTTGCGGCCGAAGAGGTCGCCGAGCTTGCCGTAGAGCGGCAGGCCGATGGTGGAGGTGAGCAGATAGGCGGTGATCGCCCACGACATCCGGTCCAGGCCGTGCAGTTCCCCGACGACCTTCGGCAGCGCGGTCGCGACGATCATCTGGTCGAGCGCGGCCAGCAGCAGGGCGAGCATCAGCCCGAAGAACACCAGCCGGACCCGGCGCGGGCCGGGCCGGCCGGAGGACGCGGGGGCTTCGGGCGCGGCGGCGGTCCGCTCCGCGGCCGGTGCGACCACCGGCTCCTGCTCCACGAGTGTCGTGCCGCCCACGTACCGCTCCCCTCGTCACACCTGTCACAATTCCCGCATTGAGCGTCAACTGTGAACAACTGCGGCGAGTCACGGCATCGTGCCGGCCCAGGGGGAGATCCACTCGAACCAGTGAAGGGGCGCAACACCCCTTCACCGATGGAGTCTTGGGGTTACTTCTCGACCTCGGCGGCGAGCTTGGCGAGCACGGCGTCGTAGATCCGGCCGAGACCCTTGGGGGCGAAGGTCTTCTCGAAGAAGCCGCCGATGCCGCCCGCACCCTTCCAGGTGGTGGTGACGACGACCCGGGAGCCGTCCTCGCCGGCCGGGGTGACGCGCCAGGTGGTGACCATGGAGGAGTTGCGGTCCTTCTCGACCAGCTCGCCCTCGGTGGGCTCGCTGACCTCCATCAGGCAGTCACGCACCCGCTTGCTGGTGGCCTGGAGCTTCCAGTGCACGAGGGTGCCCTCGCCGTCGCCGCCCTCGCGGACCTCGTACTCGCTGAAGTGTTCGGGCAGCAGCTTCTGCCGTGTGCCGCGGTAGTCGGCGAGGGCATCGAACACCTTCTCCGCGTCCGCCGCGACGACCCGCTCCGTAGTGGCCTCGACCTGCGCCATTGCGTTCCTCCAGGACCTGGTTTCTCGGGGTTGGGGCAAGCCAACCACCCCGGCGCCCGGCCGCCCAAATCGGGGGGTGCCGTCCGGCGCTCCCACCAGGGGCCGCACGATCATGGGAACAGATGTTCTATTCTGGGGGCGCAGTGCTACCGAGGAGGCGTCATGCGCTGGGAGAACCTCACAGGGGACGGCGAACACGGGCGGGCCGAGACCGCGCTGTTCGGCGCGGACGCCGTCACCACCCGCACCTTCGACACGCCCGAGTTCCGCGGGATCACCTTCCACGAGGTCCGGGCGCGCTCGGTGCTGAACCGGGTGCCGGGCGTCTCGCGCATGCCGTTCGAGTGGACCGTGAACCCCTACCGGGGCTGCACCCACGCGTGCGTGTACTGCTTCGCCCGCAGGACACACGGTTACCTGGACCTCGACACCGGTATCGGCTTCGACACCCAGATCGTGGTCAAGGTGAACGCGCCCGAGGTGCTGCGCCGCCAGCTCGCCTCCCGACGCTGGCAGGGCGACCACGTGGCGATGGGCACGAACGTCGACTGCTACCAGCGCGCGGAGGGCCGCTACCGGCTGATGCCGGGCATCATCTCCGCCCTCACCGAGCACGCCAACCCGTTCTCGATCCTCACCAAGGGCACCCTCGTCCTGCGCGACCTGGACCTGCTGGTCCGGGCCGCCGAGGTGACCGACATCGGCATCTCGGTCTCCGTCGGCTTCCTCGACACCGAACTGTGGCGCACGGTGGAGCCGGGCACGCCCGCGCCCGAACGCCGCCTGGACGTCGTACGCGCCCTCGGCGAGCGCGGCATCGGCTGTGGGGTGCTGATGGCGCCGGTGATCCCGTTCCTGAGCGACCACCCGGCCCACCTGCGCGCCACCGTACGCGCGATCGCGGCGGCCGGGGCCACCTCCGTCACACCCCTGGTGCTGCATCTGCGGCCCGGCGCGCGGGAGTGGTTCATGGCCTGGCTCGCGCAGCACCATCCGCACCTGGTGCGCCGCTACGAGCGCCTGTACGCGGAGGGCGCCTACGCGCCCAGGTGGTACCAGCGCCGGATCACTCGTCAGGTGCACGAGCTGGCCGAGGAGTACGGCATCGGGCCCACGCGTCCGGGCCCGGCCCGCCGGCTCCGCCCGGCGGAGCCGGCCGAGGTCCCGGCGGTGATCGAACCGACCCAGCTCACGCTCATGTGACGGTGCCTCAGGTGCTCTCCGGCGAGGGCGTTCGAGCGCTTCGGGCACCCCGAACGGGTCAACTCCGCCCGGCGCGCGTGGCCCAGAACCCCGATTCCGGGACGATGCGGCGAGACATGTGACCTTCACGGTCCGCCGACACCTCTGTCCCGGGAGGACGCATGAGAACACGCGCAGCCGTGCTGTGCGCAGCCGCCGCCGTACTGGCGGGCTCGGTCACCGCCCTGCCCGCGCGGGCCGCCCCGGCGGCGCACCTCAGCTGGAGGAAGTGCGGCACCACCGCCTACCCGAAGCTCCAGTGCGCGTTCCTGAAGGTGCCGCTGGACCACGCGCACCCGTCGGGCCGGCAGATCACGCTCGCCCTCTCCCGCGTCCCGCACACCGCGCGGACCTCGCAGGGACCGCTGCTGGTCAATCCCGGCGGCCCCGGCGGCAGCGGGCTGACCCTGGCCGCGTTCGTCGCCTCCGCGCTGCCCAGGAGCGTGGCGGCACAGTACGACGTCATCGGCTTCGACCCGCGGGGGGTCGGCCGCAGCCGCCCGGCCCTGGACTGCGCGCCGGGCCACTTCCGGACGGTACGCCCGGACACCGTGCCCGCCACGGCCGCGCTGGAGCGGACCAACCTCGCGCGCGCCCGGTCCTTCGCCGCCGACTGCGGACGCCGTTACGCCGACGTGCTGCCCTACATGGGGACGGTCAGCGCGGCGCGCGACATGGACTCCGTCCGCGCGGCCCTCGGCGCGCCGCGGATCAGCTACTTCGGCTACTCCTACGGGACCTACCTCGGCGCGGTCTACGCCAAGCTGTACCCGCGGCGGGTCCGCCGTCTGGTGCTGGACTCGGTCGTCGACCCTACCGGCGTCTGGTACCGGGACAACCTCGGGCAGGACTACGCCTTCAACGACCGGCACCGCGCGCTGATGGCCTGGATCGCCCGGTACGACTCCGCGTACCACCTCGGCAAGGACCCCGAGCGGGTCGAGGCGAGGTGGTACGCGATGCGGGCGGCCCTGGCGAAGAAGCCGGCCGGCGGCAAGGTGGGCGCCGCCGAACTGGAGGACACCTTCATCCCGGGCGGCTACTACGACGGCTACTGGCCCTATCTCGCCCAGGCGTTCGCGGCGTACGCGCGCGAGAAGAACGCCGCGCCGCTGGTGGAGGCGTACAGGAACTTCGGCGCCGTGGACGGCTCGGGGGACAACGGCTACAGCGTCTACACGGCGGTGCAGTGCCACGACACCTCCTGGCCCGGCAACTGGAACCGGTGGCGGGCCGACACCTGGGCGGTGTACGGCAGGGCACCCTTCATGGCCTGGAACAACGCCTGGTACAACGCACCGTGCGCGTTCTGGCCGACGGCGCCGCGCGCACCGCTGAACATCGCCAACGCGAAGCTGCCGCCGGTGCTGCTGTTCCAGGCGACCGAGGACGCGGCCACGCCGTACCCCGGCGGGGTCAGGGTGCACCGGCTGCTCGCCCGCTCCAGCCTGGTGGTCGAGGACGGCGGCGGCAACCACGGCATCACGCTGAGCGGCAACGCCTGCCTGGACAAGTACCTCGCCGGGTATCTGGCGGACGGCCGGGTCCCGCGCGGCTCGGGCGCGGCCGTCGCCGACGCGGTCTGCCCGAAGTCGCCGGATCCGAAGCCACTGGTGGCGAAGGTGGTGTCGATGTCGTCACGCGGCTCGGCCCTGCACGGGCTGCTGGGCTTCCGCCGCTAGGGCGTGTTTCGAAAGTGGCGTCGTCCGCCCGGAGGGCGGGGTCCGCGGCGTCTGGTGCGGTGCATCGCAAGGCGGAGGATCGTCCTCGTACCGGGCGTACGTGGACGATCCCGACAACGCGGCGAGGTGCCGTGCCAGACGCCGCGGACCAGACGGGACTTTCGAAACACGCCCTAGG